>NZ_CP072596.1:607043-910565 GCF_017815535.1 Tessaracoccus sp. MC1865
GGACGCGTTCAACTGGGGCTACGACCCGTTCCACTACTCGACGCCGGAGGGCTCCTACGCCTCCGACGCGAACCAGATCGGCGGGAAGCGGACCTCCGCCTTCCGCGAGATGGTGGGTGGCCTGCACGGCATGGGCCTCCAGGTCGTGCTGGACGAGGTCTACAACCACACCGCGCAGTCTGGGCAGGCCGACAAGTCGGTGCTCGACCAGGTGGTGCCGGGGTACTACCACCGGCTCAGCCTGACGGGCAGCGTCGAAAAGTCCACCTGCTGCGAAAACGTGGCAACCGAACACGCCATGGCCGAGCAGTTGATGGTCGACTCCGTGGTCACGTGGGCCCGCGACTACCACGTCGACGGTTTCCGCTTCGACCTCATGGGCCACCACTCCCGCGCCAACATGGAGGCCGTCCGCACCGCTCTCGATGAACTCACGGTCGAAACCGACGGTGTCGACGGCAGCAGCATGTACCTCTACGGCGAAGGTTGGGACTTCGGCGAGGTGGCGGGCAACGCCCGCTTCCACCAGGCCACGCAGGGGCAGTTGGACGGCACCGGCATCGGGGCGTTCAACGACCGGCTGCGCGACGCCGTCCACGGTGGTGGGCCCTTCGACGAGAACAAGTCCGAGTTCCAAGGCTTCGGCACCGGCCTCCTCACCGACCCGAACGGTGTGAGCACCCGGAGCGCCGACGAGCAGCGGGCGGACCTGAGGCACCGCCAGGACCTCATCCGCCTCGGCATGGCCGGCAACCTGGCCGACTTCTCGTTCGAGACGTCTGCGGGCACCGTCCAGAAGGGCAGCGAACTGGACTACAACGGCCAGCCGGCCGGCTACGCCACGCAGCCGTCCGAGTCGGTCAACTACGTGGACGCCCACGACAACGAGACACTGTTCGACCTGGGCGTCTGGAAGCTGCCCACGGACTCGACGATGGACACGCGGGTGCGCATGAATACGCTCTCGTTGGCCACCGTCGCGCTCGGCCAGTCCCCGTCGTTCTGGCATGCGGGCACAGACCTGTTGCGCTCGAAGTCCATGGACCGCGACTCCTACAACTCCGGCGACCACTTCAATGCGCTCGACTGGTCCATGCAGTCGAACAACTTCGGCGTGGGCCTGCCTCCGGAGGAGAAGAACGGTGCGAAGTGGGACGCGATGCGGCCGCTCCTGGAGGACCCGGCGAACACGCCGTCCCCAGGCGACATCGCCACCTCGCGCGCCCGTGCGCTCGAGCTGCTGAAGTTGCGCTCCACCTACCCGCTTCTCACGCTGGGCACGGCTGAGGACATCGCGCAGAAGGTCACGTTCCCCAACGCGGGCGCCGACCAGACGCCGGGCCTCATCCTGATGCGCATCGACGACACCGTCGGCACGGACGTGGACGGTGCGGTCGACGGGCTCCTCGTGGCGTTCAACGCCACCCCGGAGGCACTCTCGGAACAGGTCGACGGCATGGCCGGCGTGGAAATGGCGCTCTCGCCCGTCCTCACCGACGGACCTGACGCCGACGCCACGCTGGGCACCACCTCCTGGACCTCGTCCACCGGCACGCTGACGATCCCGGCCCGTTCGGTCGTCGTCCTCGTGCAGGACCAGGAGCAGGCACCCAGCACCCCGCCGACGAAGCCCACCCCGCCGGTGTCGGCGCCGCCCACCACGAAGCCCCCGACGACGCCTCCCGGCCCGCCGGCCTTCGTGCGCAGCGCCCCGTACACCCTGCCGGGGCTGCACAAGGGCCTCAACGGGCGCGACTGGAACACCACCTGCGAGAAGTACTCGCAGACCGAACGGTGCCGCACCGAGATCTGGGCCACCGTCGTGATGATCCAGGACGGGAAGTTCGTGCGGAAGACCGGATGGGTGTTCAACAACCTGACCTACCTGCCGTACATGACCCGGCAGCAGTGGCAGGGCAACCCTCTCGCGGCCACCAACGAGTGGACGGCGACGGACGGCCGCAGCTGGCGCACCGAGTGTGACACCGCCCAGACGGGCGGGAACGGCTGCCGGTCCTACGCCAGGGTGACCGTCTACACGGCGGTCGAGGCGGAGAAGGGTGGCGGCTGGATCTTCGGCCAGAACAACGAATGGGTGTTCAACAACATCGTGATGTTCCGCTGATCCCCGGATAGGCACTGACGCCGGTCGAGCACTGCTCGGCCGGCGTCACTGCGTTGTGGGGGTCAGCGAGACATGCTGCGGAGCATGCGGTGCATCGCGACGCCGCCCCAGCTGGGGCCGGCCACGAACTGCTCGTCCAGGTCGACGAAGCCCCGCCGCGCGTAGAAGCGCCGGGCGCGCTCGTTGCCATTGATCAGCCACAGGTACATCGGGCGGCCGTCGTCCACGTTGCTGAACAGGGCGTCGGCCAGGCCGGTGCCATGGAAGTCAGAGGAGACGTACAACCGGTCGAGCTGGCGGTTGGCAGGGGCGGGCAGGAGGTCGTTCTCCACCTCCCACCTGGCCGGCGCATCCGTGATCGAGGCGATGCCGGCGATCTGGCCGCCCACCCTGGCGACGAGCGCGCGGGCGGAACCGGGGTTGGCGAAACGCGCCTCCAGTCCGGGCACCCACTCGTCGCGGTAGGCGCGCTGGCGCTCGTCGAAATCGGTAGGCACGGTTCCGGCGTAGGTCGCGGCCTGCTGCGCGACGAGGAAATCGAACCAGCCCTCAGCATCGTTGGGTGTGGGCGTGGTCAACACGGGTACGGGCACGCGGTCATGTTATCGCTAACAGGCGTGCAAACCTGGCAAGCTGTGAACATGAGCCTGCTGGAGGTCATCGCACTGCACGCCGCCGACGCCGAGCGCGCCGAAGCCGGCGGCGCAGACCGCGTGGAACTTGTCGGCACCATGGACGACGACGGCCTCTCCCCGGAGCCCCGCACTGTCGACAAGGTGCGCCGCGCCACCACCATCCATCTCCGTCCGATGGTCCGCCTGAGGCCGGGCTTCGGCACGGACGGGGGAGAAGCCACACGGCTCAAGGGACTGATCTCCGCCTACCGCGACGCCGGGGCCGACGGGGTGGTGCTCGGCTTCCTGAACGGCGCGAACCGGGTGGACCGCGAGGTGGTCTCGGAGCTCGTCGGCGACGGCTCGCTGCCCTGGACGTTCCACCGCGCCATCGACCACTGCCTCGATGCGGCCAAGGCCTGGCAGGACGTGCGCACCCTGCCGGGCCTCACACACGTGCTGACAGCCGGTTCCGTGCGCGGCGTCGAGCAGGGCCTTGACGACCTCATCCGCCGCGCGAAGGCGGACGAGGAGGTGGCCCGCCTCATCATGGCCGGGGGCGGCCTCAAGCCTGAGCACGTGCCGTGGCTGGTCCGGGCGGGCGTGCGCGCCTTCCACATCGGGTCACCGGCGCGCCCGGGCGGCTCCTTCAAGGCCTATGTCGACACCGAACTGGTGGAGAGCTGGCGCGACCTCATCGACACCGAGGTGGCTCATGTCCGCAAGCCCCACTGAACGCCGCATCAACCGTCGCAGCGGCGCCCGGGTGATCGTGCTGTCAGCACCGGAAGGGGCGCAGCCGCAGGTCCTCCTGCAGGGCGACACGGACCCGGGCATTCCCGGCTCCAGGTTCTGGCAGACGCCCGGTGGCGGCATCGACGACGGCGAGTCGCCCCGCCAGGCGGCCGCGCGCGAGTTGTTCGAGGAGACCGGGCTCACCGTCGACCCCGAGGAGCTGGGCCCGCCTGTTGCCACCCGTACCGTCACGCACGGCTACTCGGACCGCGTCCTCATCCAGCACGAGACCTACTACCGGCTGCACGTGCCACTGTTCGACCCGGTGCATGCGGCCTTGAGCGAGGCGGAGGCGAGGCGGCGGGTCGAGACGCGGTGGTTCCCGCTCAGTGCGCTGCCTGGCGCCGTCTGGCCGGCGGAACTGCCGCTGCTCGCGGTGCACGACGGTGAGGCGCTCGACCTCGGCGAGGTCGAGGAATCCACGGTGCCGGCAGGGAACTGAAGGGACTCAGCGTCCCCTGAGCGAAGACAGCATGAAGCCGATGCTGCACCCCAGCGCGATGAAGCCCCACAGCGTGGTGAACATGGGCGACGGCTGCCCGGCGAGGTACCACTGCACCAGCAGCCCTGACGCGCCGACGCTGGTGGCGACGTAGCCCAGAGCCTTGGTCAGCGGCTTGGTGCGGAGGCCGATCACGCCGGCCGCCAGCAGCATGAACGCTGACGTGTTGCTGACCAGGAACCCCACGAAGCAGAGCACGGAGGCGACCCTGGCCAGGGCCCGGTGGCTCTCCGTCACCGGCACGGGGGTGCCGACCACGGGCGGGAGCGCCACCGACGGCGGGGGAGCCCACGGACCGGTGGGTACGGAGGGAACTGTGGGCGGCGGGTAGGCCGTCGCCGGCCCGGGCGGGTCGAGCGGCTGCCCGGTGGGAGGCGGGGGTGCCGTGTCGAGCGCGGACTGAGCCGTCGTCGGGAACGGCGAGAGCGGGTTGCGCGGGCCTGCCGGGGGGACGCCCGGATCTGCCGTCATGAGCGAGCTGTACACCGTGAACGCATCCCTCGGGTCACGCACGCTCGAGGGGCGGTCGCCGATGAGGTGAAGCGGCTGCTGCGGCGGTAGCGGGTCGAAGCCGGTGGGGTGGCCGACCGGGCCCGGGGTCTGCGCCCGGTACGGCTCGCCGGACGAGAGGGGGCCGACCACCGGGGTCGCGAACCCGTCCGGTCTCTCCACGGGCGCGTAGGCCGCGCCGTCCTTCCACGTCGCCATGGATCCATCGTAATGGCCCTGCGGCAACAGGGTCGGAAGGTCATGTGGGGCAAACGTACGGACAAACCTGTTCCAGGTACCTTGGTGCGCACATTTCCTGTTCACTTCACGGGGTAAATGAGCAGGATATGCTCAGGTCACGTTGCGCACAATAAGGTGGCGGGATGCAAAGCCGGACATTTCGGCAATCAGATTCGTGAAGATTCGGGAAAAACCATGCAAGTTATCATCGTCGAGAACGCTGACCAGGTGGGTCAGGTGGCCGCGGACAAGGTGATCGAGAACCTGGAGGGCATCGCAACTCCGGTCCTGGGCCTCGCCACGGGCAGCTCCCCGCTGTCGCTGTACGCCGAGCTGTCGCGCCGCTCCACCGAGGGCATCATCGATTTCTCGCACGGCCTCGGCTTCGCTCTCGACGAGTACGTGGGCATCGACCCGGCGCACCCGGAGAGCTACCGCAACGTGATCCACCGCACCGTCGTCGAGCCGCTCGGGATGGATCCGGACCGCGTGCGCGTGCCCAACGGTTTCGCTGACGATCTGGAGGCCGCCGCTGACGAATACGACGAGGCCATCGAGGCCGCCGGCGGCGTCGACGTGCAGATCCTTGGCATCGGCTCCAACGGGCACATCGGCTTCAACGAGCCCTTCTCGTCCTTCTCCTCGCGCACCCACGTCGAGATCCTCACCGCACAGACCCGCGAGGACAACGCGCGCTTCTTCAACTCCATCGACGAGGTCCCCACGCACTGCATGACGCAGGGTCTCGGCACCATCATGGACTCCCGCGTCGCCGTCCTGGTGGCCACCGGTGAGCACAAGGCGGACGCCGTCGCAGCCATGGTCGAGGGGCCCGTCGCCAACGTGATGCCGGCCTCCATCCTGCAGTTCCACCCGAACTGCATCGTGATCGTCGACGAGGCCGCCGCCTCCAAGCTCGAATACGCTGCGCAGTTCAAGGCCGAGTACGCGCTGAAGCAGCAGCTCACGGGCAAGGCCTGACCCGCCCGGCCCCCGTCGCTTGGGCAGCCAGCTGCCCAAACGACTAGACTGTGCCGTCACTGGATTTTCTCTGAGAAGTGGGGGCGACGTGCCAACCGGTAAAGTGCGATTCTTCGACGCTGAGAAGGGCTTTGGGTTCATCACCAAAGACGGCGGTGGCGATGTCTACGTGCGCTCCAACGCGCTCCCCGACGGGGTCACCTCCCTCAAGCCCGGGCAGCGCGTCGAGTTCGGCGTGATCGAGGGCCGCCGGGGCGAGCAGGCGCTCAGCCTCCACGTGCTGGAGACCCCGCCGTCGCTGTCCAAGGCCCAGCGCAAGAACCCCGAACAGTTGACGATCATCGTCGAGGACCTGATCAAGATGCTCGACACCATCGGCAACGACTACCGCCATCAACGCCACCCAGACAGCAAGCATGCCTCCAAGGTCGCTTCGCTGCTGCGCCGCGTCGCCGACGAACTGGAGCTGTAAATGGCAAAACCCTTCAAGCTGGATGCCGTCACCGCCGAGGCCGTCGACCTCGCCCGCGAAGCCGCCGTCGAAGAGGGCGGCGACGAGGCAGTCGGCGCCCACCTGGGTGTCGTCGCTGAAGAGGGCGACCGCATCGTCACCCACTCCTTCGAGTGCCTCCTGACGGGCTACGCCGACTGGCGTTGGGCCGTGACGCTGGTGCGCGCCTCGCGTTCCAAGGTGGTCACGGTCAACGAGGTCGTGCTGCTGCCGCAGCCGGCCGCACTCCTCGCGCCTGACTGGGTGCCGTGGGAGGAACGGATCGGCGCCGGCGACATCTCGCCGGGCATGCTCATGGCCACGCCGGACAACGACCCGCGTCTGGAGCCCGGCTTCGCCGCCACAGACCTGCCGGCTGACGCGGACCCGTCGGAATGGGTTCAGCTGCGCACCACCGTCGCCGAACTGGGCCTCGGTCGCCAGCGGGTGCTGAGCCGCGTCGGTCGCGACGAGGCCGTCGAGCGCTGGTGCCGCGGTGAGGCCGGCCCGCACAACGAGATGTCGCGCGAGGCCCCCGCCAACTGCGCCACGTGCGCCTACTTCGTGCCCCTCCGTGGCTCGCTGGGCGTCATCTTCGGCGCCTGCACCAACGAATATTCGCCGTCCGACGGACACGTCGTGTCGCTGGACCACGGCTGTGGCGGGCACTCCGACGTCGTGGCCGAGCAGCGCCCCAAGGAACTGCCGGCTCCCGCGTTCGACACGGTGAATGTCGAGGAGAGCCTCTTCGACTGAGACTGGTAAGCCCGCGGGTCCGACGCTGGTCGGGCCCGCGGGCTTTGTGTTGCCTGCCGGTGGGGCTCAGGCCGGGCAGCTGGCCTTGACGACGAAGTTGACCGGGTCCTGGCCGGTGACGGCCGGGTCCATCAGGTCGTAGAACGGGCCGCTGCCCACGACGGTGAACCAGTCGCCGTCCCAGGTGATGGTGGCGCTGCCCAGGTCCCGTGCGGTGTCCATGTCGACGAGCTTGCCGTCATCGAACACGACGCTGGCGCTCACCACCGTCTGCTTGTCGCCGGTGGTGGTGACGGCGACCTTCGCGCCACCCTCGTTGCTCCCGCTCATGGACCAGTTGTCGTTGACCTGGGTGCAGCCCACCTTGGTGATGGCCTCTTCGGTGTCGCCGAGGCGCACGGCGGCACCGCCCTGGGGGGCTGCGGTGGTGATCTCCGTGGGAAGGGCCTGACCGGCAGGGACGTCGGCGTTGGCTTCTCCGGTGCCCTGCCCGACGGGTGAGGGGGCGCCACCGGCGCCTCCGGTGCACCCGGAGAGCAGCAGCGCCAGCACGGCGGGTCCTGCGAGGAGGGATGCCTTCACACGATTCATAGAACGCCCTTTCTGACTTCGGCCAGCTTAGGCCAGGAGGGGAAATGGACCCAGGCCTGACGCGGGTCGCGCATCGTGGACGCGCACCTGGTGAGCGTTCGCGGTGCGGAGGCAATAGGATGGTCGTCCGTGGTTACGAACTCCCCCAAGGCAGCAAAGCTGCACCCAGAGACCGCGCGCGGCACCGCGTCCGGCCTCGATCGTTTCTTCGAGATCACCAAGCGCCGCTCGTCCGTCGGGCGAGAGATCCGCGGTGGCCTCGTCACGTTCTTCGCAATGGCCTACATCATTGCGCTGAACCCCCTCATCATCGGTACAGCTGCAGACAAGAACGGCAACCTGATCTCAGGCGCGCCCATGTACAGCGACGCCGCCCGGACCATCGTCGATGAGGCCGCCGTCGGCGCGTCGATCGGCATGGTGGCAGCGGCCACCGCGCTCATCGCGGGACTGCTGACCCTGGCGATGGGCCTGATCGGGCGCTTCCCGATGGGTCTCGCCGCCGGCCTCGGCCTCAACGCCCTGGTGGCCTACGTGCTCGCGCCGCAGATGACCTGGCCCCAGGCCATGGGCCTCGTGGTGTGGGAGGGCATCCTCATCTTCATCCTGGTGCTGACCGGGTTCCGGACGGCCGTGTTCAAGGCCATCCCGAAGACGCTGCGCACCGCCATCTCGGTGGGTATCGGTCTGTTCATCGCCTTCGTCGGCCTCGTCAACGCCGGCGTGGTCCGCCGGGGAGCGGGCACGCCCGTCGAGCTCGGTGTCGGCGGCACCCTGCAGGGCTGGCCCATCGGCGTGTTCTTCTTCGGAATGCTGATCCTGATCGCCCTGTACGTGCTGAAGGTCAAGGGCGCCATGCTGATCTCCATCGTCAGCGCCACCGTGCTGGGCATCATCATCGAGGCCGTCACGAAGGTCGGCGCCCAGTCGCCCGACGGCAGCAACGCCTACGGTTGGGCGCTCAACGTCCCGGCGCTGCAGAACTTCACGCTGCCCGATCTGGGCCTCATCGGCCGCATCGACATGTTCGGCGCGTTCTTCCCGGACGGCGAGTTCTCGCTGGCCAACTTCGTCGCGCTCCTGGTGCTGGTGTTCTCGCTGCTGCTGGCCGACTTCTTCGACACCATGGGCACCGTCGTGGCCGTGGGTTCTGAGGGTGGCCTGCTCGACAAGGACGGCATGCCGCCGCGCACCACCGAGATCCTGCTCGTCGACTCCGTCGGCGCCATGGCCGGTGGCCTTGGCTCGGTGTCGTCGAACACCTGCTACGTCGAGTCGACCGCGGGCGTGGGTGAAGGTGCCCGCACGGGCCTCGCGTCGGTCGTCACCGGCCTCGCGTTCATCGCGGCGATCTTCCTCGCCCCGCTGATCAACCTGGTGCCGTCCGAGGCCGCCGCCCCCGTGCTGGTGTTCGTCGGCTTCCTGATGATCTCGCAGGTCGTGGACGTCGACTGGACGCGCCCCGAGGTGGGTATCCCCGCCTTCCTGACGATCATCCTGATGCCGTTCGCCTACTCCATCACGGTGGGTATCGGCGCCGGCATGGTGGCGCACGTGTTCATCAAGCTGGTCAAGGGTGAGGCCAGGAAGATCCACCCCCTGATGTACGTGGTGGCGGCGCTGTTCGTCATCTACTTCATCCAGGGCGCGCTGATCGGCTGGCTCATCGGCTGATCTGCCGGACCACAACGGGCCGGGCGGTATTCCGCCCGGCCCATCGTCGTCCCGCCCGATGAGGCACTCTGGAGGAGAGCGACGAGGAGGGACGATGGCGGAGAACTTCAACCTGGTCAGTACCGGGACGGCGGGGCTGGACCGGATCGTGGACTCGCTGCGCCTCGGCGACAACGTGGTGTGGCAGGTCGATTCCCTCGACGACTACCGCCGCGTCGTGGAGCCCTTCGTGCGGCAGGCCCTCGCCGACGGACGCCGCATCACTTATGTGCGCTACGGCGCCCACGCGCCCGTGGTGGACGATCCCGCCGTCGAGGTGGTCGAGATCGAGCCCGGAGGCGGTTTCGAGGCGTTCGCCACGGCGGTGCACACCATGGCCGCTGAGCGGGGCAGGCTCGCGTTCTACGTCTTCGACTGCCTCACGGATCTCCTGAGCGGGTGGCACTCGGACCTGGCCGTGGCCAACTTCTTCCAGGTCACCTGCCCCTTCCTCTACGAGTTGGACACCGTGGCCTACTTTCCGCTGGTGCGCGGCGAGCACACCTACGCCACGGTCGCCGCCATCCGCTCCACCACCCAGCTGCTGCTGGATCTCTACGGCGTCGACGACGAGCTGTACGTGCACCCCCTCAAGGTCTTCGGGCGCCACTCGCCCACGATGTTCTTCCCCCACGCGCTGCAGGGCGACGAGGCGCGGCCCATCACGTCGTCGGAGGCCTCCGCCCGGCTCTTCGCCCGGATGAGCGACACCTTCGACCCACCGGACCACTGGCAGTCGCTCGTGCAGACGGGCCGCAACGCGTTGCGCTCCGGGGACGAGGGCGAGGTGGCCGGCGCGAAGAGCCTGCTGCTCCGGATGCTCGTCGGCGGCGAGGGCCGGATGGTCGAGTTGGCCGAGGACTACCTCACCCTCGACGACCTGGTGGCCACCGCCTCCCGGGAGATCGGCACCGGCGCCATCGGCGGCAAGGCGCTGGGCATGCTCGTGGCCAGGGCGATCCTGGCGCGGCAACCCCAGTTCCGGGCGAAGATGGAGGCCCACGACTCCTTCTTCCTGGGCGCGGACCTCTGGTACACCTACGTGGTCGCCAACGGGTGGTGGCGGCTGTGGATGCAGCAGAAGACCCCCGAGGGCTACTTCAGCGCCGGTGCGGAACTCCACCAGAAGCTCCCCACCGGCCGCTTCCCGCCGTCGGTGCGGGACCACTTCATGCGGATGCTGGAGTACTTCGGGCAGTCGCCGATCATCGTGCGCAGTTCCTCGCTGCTGGAGGACAACTTCGGAAACGCCTTCGCCGGCAAGTACGAGTCGGTCTTCTGCGCGGGCCAGGGCTCGCCGGAAGACCGGTACCGGCGCTTCGAGGATGCGGTGCGCGCGGTGTATGCCAGCGTCATGAGCGCCGAAGCGCTCGAGTACCGCCGCGACCGTGGCCTCTCGCACCTCGACGAGCAGATGGCCGTCCTGGTGCAGCGTGTCTCCGGAGACCACCACGGCGACCTCTTCTTCCCCCACGCCGGCGGGGTGGGCAACTCGTCGAACCTCTACGTCTGGGAACCGGGGATCGACCTCGAGGCCGGGATGTTGCGCGTCGTGTTCGGCCTGGGCACCCGGGCCGTGGACCGCACCCACGAGGACTACGCCCGGATCGTCACCCTCGACGTGCCCAGCCGCCGGCCCATCGTCGAGGAAGGGATGGAGCGACGCTATTCCCAGCGCTACGTCGACGTGGTCTCCCTGAGTGCCAACGAACTGGTGACCGAGCCACTGCTCGACATGCTCAGTGGCGCGGCCGGAGACCCCGACGGGCGGGTCGGGGCCGACTGGTCGCTGTTCCTCACCCCGGACCGGGGGGCTCTGCGGCGCCTGCAGGAACTGGGCCGCTCCGCAACGCAACCACAGATGATCTGTGACCTGCAGGGGCTCCTCACCACCACGGACTTCGGCACCTTGATGCGGGGGGTGCTCGCCTCCCTGGCAGAGGCCTACGACTACCCGGTGGACATCGAGTTCACCCTCAACTTCCGCCCGGACGGCGACTACCGCTTCAACCTCGTGCAGTGCCGTCCGCTCCAGACCCGCGGCCTGGGCAAGGCGGTGCTGATGCCGGAAGTGGCCGACACCGCGGACTGCCTGTTCAGCTCGAACGGCACGTTCATGGGCGGCAACGTGCGGCTCCCGATCGGAGCCGTCGTCTACGTGCGCCCCAAGCGCTACCTCAGCCTGGGACACCAGGACCGCTACGCGGTGGCCCGGCTGGTCGGCCAGGCGACTCGGGCGCTGAAGGGGAAGGGCGTGATGGCCATCGGCCCCGGCCGGTGGGGGACCACCACGCCGTCGCTGGGGGTGCCGGTCTCGTTCTCGGAGATCGCCGCGGCAGACGCGCTCATCGAGTACACCTACCCGGACGCGGATTTCCATCCCGACCTCAGCTACGGCAGCCACTTCTTCCAGGACATCGTCGAGGGGGAGACGTTCTACGCCGCCATCTTCGACGGGCGGCCCGGCTACGTGTTCAACCACGAGAAGCTGACGACGCAACCCAACGAGATCCTCTCTATCGTGCCCAACGCGGACCCGGCCATCGCCGAGGTGGTGCACGTGGTGTCCAGGGAGTCGCTCGTGCTGTACTCCGACGTCGTGAACCAGCGGGTCTTCTGCTGCTGACCCGCAGCGGCGCCGTTAAGATCGGTTACCTGGAGCCGGAGCCGTCCGACGTTGGACGCCGCGGATCCACAGGAGGAACTGATGCTTCGTTTTGAGATCCGCACCGGGCCGGAGTTCGGCGATAACCCACCCGCATATCCCGAGACCGGACACGTGCCGGACTGGTACCGCGACGCGAAGCTGGGCTTCTTCATCCACTGGGGCCTCTACTCGGTGCCCGCCTGGGCAACTGCCCACGGGCCCGGGGGAGTGCCCGTCGAGGACGCCTACACCCACCACCAGTACGCGGAGTGGTACGGCAACACGGTGCGCATCGCCGGCAGCCCCACCTGGCTCCACCACCAGGCGGTCTACGGCACTGGCACCAGCTACGAGGACCTGGCGGACCACTGGCGCGCCGACCAGTTCGACGCCGACGACTTCGTCGGCCGCCTCGTCGACGCCGGCGCCCGCTACATCATCCCCACCTCCAAGCATCACGAGGGCTTCTGCCTCTGGGGCACGGGCACGACCGGTTTCAACGCCGTGCAGCGAGGCCCCCGCCGCGACCTGATCGCCGAACTGCACGACGCCACCCGCCGCGCCGGCGCCCGATTCGGGCTCTACTACTCCGGGGCGCTGGACTGGCACGTCTCAGACTTCCCGCCCATCGAATCCGATACCGACCTGTTCCGCTTCCGCCGCCACGACGAACTGTTCTCCCGCTACGCCGCCGCCCAGCTCGACGAGCTCGTGGAGCGGTTCGCGCCGGACGTGCTCTGGAACGACATCGAATGGCCCGACGGGGGCAAGGGGCATGAGGAATACGCCGTCGCCGCGCTACTCAAGCGGTACCTGGACCAGGTGCCCGACGGCGTTGTCAACGACCGCTGGGGGGTGCCCTATCACGGCTTCATCACCCGCGAATACATGGAGATCAACCACACCGTCGAGGTCCCCTGGGAAGCCACCCGCGGCCTCGGGTTCTCGTTCGGCTACAACCAGGCCGAGGGCTCGGAGCACACGCTCAGCGGTGCTGACCTCATCAGACTGCTCGTCGACGTGGTGGCCAAGAACGGCAACCTCCTCATCAACGTCGGCCCCCGCGCGGACGGCACCATCCCTGAGCTGCAGGCGGCGTCGATGGCGGCCCTCGGCGGCTGGCTGCGGAGCTACGGCGACGCCATCTACGGCACCCGCCCCTGGGTGCGTTTCGGCGACGGGGATGTTCGCTACACGCAAAAAGCGGACACGATCTACGCGCTGCTGGACCCGTCGCCCGGCGAACTCCACATCCCCCACGAGCTCGCCGGAGCGCGACTCAGGTGGCTCGGCGCCGACGGTGAAGTCACCGTCTCAGCGGGCGACTGGGTGTCGGTTCCCCACGTGATCAGGGACGAGCCGGTGGTGGTCGCGGCCATGGAAGGCATTCCGGTGCGGGCGGGCTAGCCGTTAGGCTGACGCCCATGTTCCAAAAGGTATTGGTCGCCAACCGCGGCGAGATCGCAGTGCGCGCCTTCCGTGCAGCCTACGAACTCGGCTACCGCACCGTCGCAGTGTTCCCCTACGAGGACCGCAACGCCGATCACCGCGTGAAGGCGTCGGAGTCGTACCTCATCGGGGAGGAGGGCCACCCGGTCCGCGCCTACCTGAGCATCGACGAGATCATCCGGGCGGCCAAGGAATCCGGCTCCGACGCGATCTACCCCGGCTACGGCTTCATGTCGGAGAGCCCTGACTTCGCCAAGGCCTGCGAGGCGAACGGGATCACCTTCATCGGGCCCTCGTCCGACGTGCTCGCCATGGCCGGCAACAAGGTGCGCGCCATCGAGGCCGCCAAGAAAGCCGGCGTGCCGGTCCTCAACTCCTGCCCTCCGTCCACAGACGTCGAGGTGCTCAAGAAGGCGGCCGACGAGATCGGCTTCCCCGTGTTCGTGAAGGCCGTGGCCGGCGGCGGTGGCCGCGGTATGCGCCGCGTCGACGACCCCAGCAAGATCGCCGACGAGGTGGCCGCCGCCATGCGCGAGGCCGAGGCCGCGTTCGGTGACCCCACCGTCTACATCGAGCAGGCGGTCGCCGCCCCCCGTCACATCGAGGTGCAGATCCTCGCGGACGGCGAGGGCAACATCGTCCACCTCTTCGAGCGGGACTGCTCCATCCAGCGCCGCCACCAGAAGGTCATCGAGATGGCCCCGGCGCCGTTCATCTCTGAGGAACTGCGCCAGGCGCTGTGCCGCGACGCCGTGAAGTTCGCCGAATCCATCAACTACTTCTGCGCCGGCACCGTCGAGTTCCTCGTCGAGACCGACGGGCCCCGCGCCGGTGAGCACGTGTTCATCGAGATGAACCCGCGCATCCAGGTGGAGCACACCGTCACCGAAGAGATCACCGACGTGGACCTGGTGCAGGCGCAGATGCGCATCGCCAACGGCGAGACGCTCGAGCAGATCGGCATCCGTCAGGACGAGCTGCAGATCCGCGGCGCCGCCCTCCAGTGCCGCATCACGACGGAGGACCCGCTCAACTCCTTCCGCCCGGACACCGGCCTGATCACCGCGTACCGCTCGGCCTCCGGCGCAGGTATCCGCCTCGACGGCGGCACCACCGGCACCGGCGTCGAGATCAGCCCCCACTTCGACTCGCTGCTGGTCAAGCTGACCGCCCGCGGCCGCGACCTGAAGATGGCCATCGCCCGCGCCCAGCGCGCCCTGGCCGAGTTCCGTGTCCGCGGCGTGGCCACCAACATCCCGTTCCTGCGCGCAGTGCTGGAGGACGCCGACTTCCTGGCGGGGCCGGTCACCACCAACTTCATCGACGAGCGCCCCTACCTGCTCAACGCCCGCACCCCGGCAGACCGGGCCACCAAACTGCTGCGCCACATCGCCGAGGTCACGGTCAACAAGCCGCACGGCGACGCGCCCACCACGCTGGACCCGGGCGACAAGCTGCCGAAGGTGGACCTCAACGGGGGAGTCCCAGACGGCTCCCGTCAGCGCTTGCTGGCGCTCGGCGCCGCCGGGTTCGCCAAGGAACTGCGCGACGCGGTGCCCGTGCGGGTCACGGACACCACCTACCGCGACGCGCACCAGTCGCTGCTGGCCACCCGCGTCCGCACGCGTGACCTGCTGCGCATCGCCCCGACGCAGGCCCGCCTGCTGCCGGAGATGTTCTCCGTCGAATGCTGGGGCGGAGCCACCTACGACGTGGCGCTGCGCTTCCTGGGCGAAGACCCGTGGGAGCGGCTCGCCACGCTGCGTGAAGCAATGCCGAACCAGAACCTGCAGATGTTGCTGCGCGGCCGCAACACCGTCGGCTACACGCCGTACCCCACGGAGGTGACGCAGGCCTTCGTCGCCGAGGCAGCCGCCACCGGCATCGACATCTTCCGCATCTTCGACGCGCTCAACGACGTGGAGCAGATGCGCCCCGCGATCGAAGCGGTGCACACCACCAACTCGGTGGCCGAGGTGGCGCTGTGCTACACCTCGAACCTGCTGGACCCCAACGAGAAGATCTACACGCTCGACTACTACCTCCGCCTGGCGGAGAAGATCGTCGACGCAGGTGCGCACATCCTGGCCATCAAGGACATGGCCGGGCTGCTGCGCCCAGAGGCGGCCCGCCGCCTGGTCACCGCGCTCCGGGAACGTTTCGACCAGCCCGTGCACCTGCACACCCATGACACCACGGGCGGCCAGATGGCCACCCTCATGGCGGCCATCGACGCGGGGGTCGACGCCGTCGACGTGGCGAACTCGGCGCTCAGCTCCACCACCTCGCAGCCGCCGATGTCGGCTCTTCTGATGGCGCTGGACCAGACGGAGCGCCAGACCGAACTCGACGCGCAGGCCGTGCTGAACCTCGAGCCCTACTGGGAGGCCGTGCGCAACCTGTACAAGCCGTTCGAGTCCGGCCTTCCCGCGCCCACCGGCCGCGTCTACTCGCACGAGATCCCGGGTGGTCAACTGTCGAACCTGCGCCAGCAGGCCATCGCGCTCGGCCTCGGCGAGAAGTTCGAGCAGATCGAGAACATGTACGAGGCTGCAGACAAGATCCTCGGCCGGCCCATCAAGGTGACCCCGTCGTCGAAGGTGGTGGGCGACCTCGCGCTGCACCTCGTCGCCGTCGGTGCAGACCCGAAGGCGTTCGAAGAGGACCCGCAGAACTTCGACATCCCGGATTCCGTGATCGGCTTCCTCGGCGGCGAACTCGGCGAACCCGCCGGCGGCTGGCCTGAGCCGTTCCGCACCAAGGCGCTGGGGGGTCGCAAGGTCCCCGTCCGCGTCACCGAGGTGTCCGAGGAAGACCTGGCGCTGCTGGAGAACGAGGGGCGTGAGCGTCAGGAGACGCTCAACCGGCTGCTGTTCCCCGGCCCCACGAAGGCGTTCATCCAGGCCCGCGAAGACTTCGGCGACATCTCCGTGCTGCCCACCGTCCCATACCTCTACGGCATGGAACGCGGCAAGGAATACGCCATCACGCTGGAGAAGGGCGTCACGCTGCTGGCCGGTCTGGAGGCCATCTCCGAGCCCGACAAGCGCGGCAAGCGCACCGTCATGACGCTGCTGAACGGCCAGATCCGGCCGGTGCGGGTGCGTGACCTCTCGATCAAGTCGGAGGTCGCGGCGGCTGAGAAGGCGGACACCTCGAACAAGGGCCACGTGGCCGCACCCTTCAGCGGCGTAGTGACGCCGTCGGTGGGTGAGGGCGACGTCGTTGAGGCGGGGGCGCCGGTGGCCACGATCGAGGCGATGAAGATGGAGGCCTCCATCAACGCCCCGGTGAGCGGTACCGTCCGTCGCGTCGTGCTGCCGGGCGCCACCCAGCTCGAGGGCGGCGACCTCGTCCTGGTGATCGACGCCAGCTGACGGGCTCGGCCGTTGGGCCCTGCGGCCGGTTCCGCAGGTGATGGGAGGGGCCCTCCCGCCCATGCCGGGGTCCCGACGCGCGTGGGTTTTGTCGGCGGGGTGTTGGCGTCGGGACTCCGACAACGCCCACCTAACCCGTCGGGCCCCTCCCATCTCCTGCTGTGGGCTGGCTGTTGCCGTTGGTTGGGGGTGGCCGGCGGTGGTCACTTGCGGCCGGTTCCGCAGGTGATGGGAGGGGCCCTCCCGCCCATGCCGTAGTCCCGACGCGCGTGGGTTTTGTCGGCGGGGTGTTGGCGTCGGGACTCCGACAACGCCCACCTAACCCGTCGGGCCCCTCCCATCTCCTGCTGTGAGCTGACTGTTGCCGTTGGTGGGGGTGGCCGGCGGTGGTTGCTTGCGGCCGGTTCCGCAGGTGATGGGAGGGGCCCTCCCGCCCATGCCGGGGTCCCGACGCGCGTGGGTTTTTTCGGCGGGGTGTTGGCGTCGGGACTCCGACAACGCCCACCTAACCCGTCGGGCCCCTCCCATCTCCTGCTGTGAGCTGGCGGCTGCCGGTGGTCGTTGGGGGATCAGTGCGGGTGGGTCCGGGGCCCTTCGGGTGCGGCTACGAGTCGGTGCCCACGACGGCGACATCCAGCCGCTCGTCCGAGGCCACAGCCTCGAGCACCGCGACGACGGGCTGCAGCCAGGAGCGCGCCTCGTCGCTGAGTTCCGGGTTGGTCAGCACGCGTCGGTAGTCCTCCAGGGCCTCGACGGCGTGCACCCGCTTCGCGTAGCCCACCACCTGGCCGGGGAGCGGCCGCAGCGGCACGGCCAACTGGCGGTCCGCCAACGAACGCAGCGAGTAGTCGCTGTTCAGGCCGCCGCGGGCGAGGTCCCATTCAACCCTGTCGAAGGTCTCCGCGTCCCACGGGATGTCGCGACGGGCGGCCGACAACTCGTCGAGCCAGGCCTGGAACAGGTGCCAGCTGGGGGCCATGCGGTCCGGCGGAATGTAGGCGCCGGTGAGCAGCGCGTCGACATCCGTGCGCTGCGGCAGCGACGGGTCGACCTCGTTGGCCGGATCACGCCGCATCAGGGGCCCGAACCAGTGCCGACGCGACGGCTGGGGGGCCGCGAAACGCTCGGCGGCGACCGCGCGCAGGCGCTCGGCCAGAGGCGCCGGAGCGCGGAAGATGTCGCGCACCTCATCGATCGAGATCGCGTAGACGACGAGCCGGTGCATGCTTCCACGTTATCCCGCGCGTAGTATCAACGCAGTGAATCCGAGAAGTCGTCGCCTGATAGTCACGGGGGTCCTGGTGGCCCTCGTGTTGCTTGCTGTCGCCAGCGCCGTGTGGGGCGGCCAGCTGTGATCACCGGTGACGCCCTATGCTGGGCGGTCTGATGAACATCCTCGTCCGTAGCGCAGCAGCCTCGCTGGCCGGCGGCCTGGCGCTCGCCACGGCCGTGCTGCCGGCATCCGCAGAGGACGTCACCATCCCCGAGAACGCAGCCCCGCTGGTGGGCATGGCCTACGACCCCAGCAACGAGGAACTCTGGCTCGCCGGCGCAGACGCGGACCAGGGAACGCTGGTCGACGCCACGGGCGAGAAGGAAGTCACGTTCACCGCAGACCTCGTCTCGGTGCAGGCACTGTCCTGGTCCGGCGACAGGCTCTGGGTCGGCGACATCGGAGACCCCAGGAGCACCCGCGACACCATCGTCGTTTACCGCCTCGGCTCCACCGACGGCGGGCGCACCACGTACCACGCCTACGACTTCCAGTATGAGGACGAACCGCAGGACGCGCAGGCGATGCTGATCTCCGGCCGCGGCAACATCTACATCGTCACGGCCGGCGACGCCCCGGGCATCTACCGCGTGCGCGGCGACATCAGCCGCGAGAACATGAACACCCTCGTGCGGGTTCAGGACGCGCCTGAGGGCGTGACCGACGGCGTCTTCCTCAGCGACGGCTCCACCATGGCGCTGCGCACCACCACCGGCATCGAGTACATCGACGCCCTGCGGTGGGAACCGCTCGTCACCGACACGATCGTCGGGGCCCCGGAGGGCGAATCCATCGCGAGGGGCGCCGACGACGAACTCTTCGTCGGCGGCAACCCCGCCGTGCGCGTCAGCGAGGTGCCCGGTGAGGACGTGACGACCACCGTGGCGCCGCAGGTGGCGGAGTCGCCGTCGGCAGAGCCGTCCACGACGGCGCCGACTGCCACGGGGAGCGCGGAACCCGCCGCCCCCGAACCCGCCGCTGAAGAGGGCCCGGCGAGGGCCGGCACCATCACGGCGTTGGCGCTGGCCGCGGCCGTGGCGCTCGCCGCCGGCGTCGTCACCTACCTCTGGCGCAACTGACTTACAACCGCTCGATCACGTAGTCGAGGCACGCGGTGAGCGCCTCCACGTCGTCGGGGTCAACCGACGCATAGCAGCCGACGCGCAGCTGGTTGCGGTTCAGCGCCCGGTACGGATCCACGTCGCGGATGCCGTTGTCGCGCAGCGCTGCGATGACCGTGGCTGCGTTGACGCTCTCGTCCAGGTCGATCGTTGCGACGACGGGGGAGCGGTGCGCCGGGTCCGTCACGAACGGCGACGCGAAGCTGCGCGCTTCGGCCCAGTCATACAGCGTCTGGCTGGAGCGGCGGCAGCGCGCCGCGACCTCCGCCATCCCGCCGAGGTCCAGCATCCATTGGATCTGGTCCTCGAGCAGCAGCAGCGTGGCCAGCGCGGGGGTGTTGAGCGTCTGGTTCTTCCGCGAGTTGCTGACCGCGGTGCTGAAATCCAGGATTTCGGGGATGTAGCGCCCCCCGGCCTTGATCCGCTCCGCCCGCTCGACGGCAGCGGGTGAGGCGAACGCGAGCCAGAGCCCGCCGTCGGAGGAGAAGTTCTTCTGCGGGGCGAAGTAGTAGACGTCCGTCTCCGAGATGTCGGCGTCGATGCCGCCGGCGGCCGAGGTGGCGTCGATCAGCACGATGGAATCCGGGTCGCCACGGCGCACGACGGGGGCCGCCGCGCCGGTTGAAGTCTCGTT
The DNA here is from genome assembly GCF_017815535.1 of Tessaracoccus sp. MC1865. Taxonomy (NCBI): domain Bacteria; kingdom Bacillati; phylum Actinomycetota; class Actinomycetes; order Propionibacteriales; family Propionibacteriaceae; genus Tessaracoccus; species Tessaracoccus sp. MC1865. The sequence continues at coordinate 626,841 of NZ_CP072596.1, forward strand.
CTGCGCCCAGGCGTGGACATCCGAGTCGCGGCTCTCGGGCAGCGCGACGCCGCCCACGGGGGCCTCGAAGATCGCCGGGTCGTCCAGGTGCGGGGCGCGCGACGCGGCGCGGGCGAACTTGCGGGTGAACTCGCCGAAGACGCCGTGGGCCGAGCGCTGCTCGATCAGCGAGAAGACGGCCATGTCCCAGAACAGGGTGGAGCCGCCGTTGCCGAGCACCACCTCGTAGCCGTCGGGCAGGCGGTACAGCTCGGCCAGGCCCGCCTGAATGGTGGCGACCAGTTCGCGGACCGGGGCCTGACGATGCGAGGTGCCCATGATGTCGGAGCGCAGGCCCAGGTAGTCGAGGGCCTCGGGGCGAACCTTCGCCGGGCCGGAGCCGAACCGGCCGTCGAGCGGGAGCAGATCGTCGGGGATCATCATGGGGGCAATCTTCTCATCTCACCCGACCTGCACATTTCGGGGATCCATGTTCAGGGCCGCGAAACGAGTGGTGTTGGATGGAACCATGGCCGTTACGCAGATCAAGGTTGCCCACGCAGTCACTCCCGAAGGCGTCGTCGACGACGCGGTCCTCACCGTCGACGGTGACCGCATCGTCTCCGTCGAATCCGGTGGCGGGGGAGAGGGCGCCCTCTGGGCAGTCCCGGGATTCGTCGACTCGCACTGCCACGGGGCCGTCGGTGTCGCCTTCGGCAACCCCGACCGAGAGGCCAACCTGCGGGCCGTCGACTACCACCGCAAGCAGGGCTCCACCACGGTGTTCGCCTCGACGGTGACCGAACCCATCGAGAAGCTCGAGGCGCAGTTGGCCGTCCTGAAGGAACTGGTGGAGGCCGGCGAACTGGGCGGCATCCACCTGGAGGGGCCGTTCCTGGCCGAGGCCAAGAAGGGCGCCCACGACCCCGCGCTGCTGCGCGACCCTGATCCGGAATCCGTCGAGCGCCTCATCGCCGCCGGCGGCGACGCCCTGAAGATGATCACGCTCGCCGTCGAACGCGACCACGGCGAGGAAGCCACCCGCCGCTTCGTGGAGGCCGGGGTCCATGTCGCCTTCGGCCACTCGGATGCCGATGACGTGACCACCGCGGAATCCATCGAGTGGGGCGCCGACATCGCCACCCACCTGTTCTCCGCCATGCGCTCCATCCACCACCGCGAGCCCGGCCCCGTGCCGGTGCTGCTCTCCGACGAGCGCGTGATGGTGGAGCTGATCTGCGACGGCATCCACCACGCCCCGGTGATCGCCGCCATGTCCATCGACGCCGCCGGACCCGGCCGCGTCGCGCTGGTGACCGACGCCATGAGCGCCACCGGCATCGGCGACGGCAACTACCTCCTCGGTGAGCTCGAGGTGGCGGTCAAGGACGGCACAGCCCGCCTCGTGACCACCGATGGCAGCCAGGGCGCCATCGCCGGCTCCACCCTGACCATGGCCCGCGCCTTCGAGTTCGTCGTGCAGGAGGTCGGCGTCTCGATCCCCGACGCGGCGCTCATGGCGTCGACCACCCCAGCGAAGTGGCACGGCGTGCCGGACGTCGGCGAACTCGCGCCCGGGAAGTTCGCGGACGTGTGCCTCGTGGACGACGACGGCGTGCTGAGGGGCGTGCTGCGCCGCGGCGAGTGGATCGTCGCCTCCCAGGCCGGTTGAGGGGCCCAAGCCGCGGCGCCAGGCTTCCCGCAACCACGCCGGGGCTAGGATGGCCGGGGAAAGGGGGTGGCGATGAGTGACCTGATCGACACCACGGAGATGTATCTCCGCACGGTGTATGAGCTGCTCGAAGAGGGGATCCCGCCGCTTCGGGCCCGCATCGCTGAGAGACTCCACCAGTCCGGTCCCACCGTCTCGCAGACCGTGGGGCGGATGGAACGAGACGGACTCCTCGTCGTCGACGAGGACCGCACCATCAAGCTGACGCGCACCGGCGCCAAGCTCGCGCGCGACGTCATGCGCAAGCACCGCCTCGCTGAATGCCTGCTCACGGAGGTCATCGGCCTCGAGTGGGAGAAGGTGCACGACGAGGCCTGCCGTTGGGAGCACGTCATCTCCCTGGACGTGGAGAAGCGCCTGGTCGCGATCCTCGATTCCCCCACCCACTCGCCCTACGGCAACCCCATTCCCGGGCTGCACGAACTCGGCATCGACGTGCACCACCAACCGTTCCGCGAAGGCGCGGACCCGCTCACCGACATGGTGACCGAGGAACCGCAGCGGTTCGTGCTGCAACGCATGAGCGAGAACCTCCAGGCCGACGCGCACTCGCTGGGGCTCCTGGCGCGCACCGGCTTCGGCCCTGACACCCCCTTCGAGGCGGTGAGGATCGGCGACATGGTGCACATCACCGTCGGTGAGGCCGCCGTCGACGTGCCCGTGCACACTGCGGAACTGCTGTTCGTGAGCCCCGAGTGAGCGACCTCGACGGCGTGCTGAGGTGGTTCGGCACCCGCAAGCCCGGCGCCATGGAGGAGGTGCTGTCCCGTACCTACGGCGGCGACCGCACCCCCTACGAGTGGCTGGCGCGGGCGGTGTCGTCGTCTGCCGTGACCGTGCTCGACCTGGCCTGCGGCGCCGGGGCGATGATCGAGCGGCTGCAGCGGCCGGGCCGCACCGTCATCGGCCTCGACCGGTCAGAGGCGGAGCTGCGCGAGGCGCAGCGCCGCGGCCGCGGCCCGCTGGTGCAGGCGCACGCCTCCTACCTGCCGTTCGCCGACAACAGCTTCGACGCGGTGGTCAGCTCGATCGGCATCTCCGTCGTGGCGGACCGTCCACGGTTCCTGGCGGAGGCCGCCCGTGTGCTGAGGCCGGGTGGTGTGTTCGCCGCACTCACGCCGTCGCTGCGTCCCGCGAACATCGAGGACCTGAAGATCGTCAGCCGTCTGGGCGGCTACCTGCGCACCACCCCGCACCTCCCGGGCGTCACCGAGTTCAAGGCCAAGCGTGCCCTGGGTGAGGTGGGCCTCACGAAGGCCGAGGACAAGCGGGCGAAGTACTACTACGAACTGGCCAGCGAGGAGGACGCGGAGCGCTTCCTCGCCGGGCTTCGCGCCCCCGTGGACGCCAGCCGCACCGCCGCCACGCTCGATTTCCTCCGCCAGCGGCTCCGGATCGGCCCTGTCCAGGTGCCGCTGCCGATGCGCCGCATCATCGCGATCAAGTAACTCCTTGCCGCGCTGGGAACCCTTTCGGTCCATAGGAAGTGGCAGCGAGCCGGGGTATGGTCGAAGTGTCGGGCGGAATATCCCGTAATCCCACCGCGTTGCACTACGTGGAAACGACGACGAAAGGTGTCACCCATGGCGACCACTGACCTGACTGCTGTTGACTTCGAGAGCACGGTCAAGGACAACGAGATCGTGCTGGTCGACTTCTGGGCGGACTGGTGCGGACCGTGTAAGCGTTTTGCGCCGATCTACGATGACGCCTCCGTGCGGCACGACGACGTCGTGTTCGCGAAGGTCGACACCGAGGACGCGCGCGACCTTGCGGCTGCGCTGGAGATCCAGTCCATCCCCACGTTGATGGGCTTCAAGTCCGGCCAGCTGGTGTTCCGCCAGGCCGGCATGCTCAGCGGCAAGCAGCTCGACTCCGTGATCGAGCAGATCCGCGACCTCGACATCGAGGCCGCGCTCGCCGATCAGCAGAAGAAGTAACCCGCAGACCACCAATCAACGGCGGCCCGTCCCCACTCCGGGGGCGGTCCGCCGTCGTCGTGCGTGAGCACGTAGAGTCACCGGTTCCGTAACGCTGGTGGTCGGCGTGTCGCGCCCGTGGCCCCATCCAATTGCTCACGGCACATCGCGGCCCAACGTTTGGGGACACCCCCTCCGGAGGCCCATACCCCCGCCGCCTACTATGGCCAGTAGTAGTAACCGAAAGGGACGACGATGACCTCCGATCGCAAGGACATGACGGTCCAACCGGATCTCAGTGCTAGCCAGGGACGGGTGGCGGCGGTGCGCTCGCGCCGTCCCATCTACCTGGACATGCTCCCGCCGTGCAACGCGGGGTGCCCGGCGGGTGAAAACATCCAGGAATGGCTGAGGCTCATCAAGGCCGGCGAAGCCGAGGCGGCCTGGCGGCAACTGGTGGCCGACAACCCGTTCCCCGCCGTCCACGGGCGCGTCTGCTACCACCCGTGCGAGACCGCCTGCAACCGTCAGGAGCTCGACTCCGCCGTCAGCATCCACTCCGTGGAGCGCTACCTGGGCGACCTCGCGATCGAGAAGGGCTGGCAGTTCCCCAAGGTCCGCCGCGCCTCCGGCCGCCGCGTGATGGTGGTGGGCGCAGGCCCCTCCGGCCTCTCCGCCGCGTACCACCTCGCCCGCCTCGGCCATGCCGTGGAGATCTTCGACGCCGGTGACCTCCCCGGCGGCATGATGCGCTACGGCATCCCCGAGTACCGCCTCCCGCGCGACGTGCTGGACGCCGAGATCGACCGCCTCCGCGAGATGGGCATCGTCTTCCGGCAGAACACCCCCATCAAGGACCTCCTGGCCATGCAGGAGCAGGGTCGGTTCGACGCGGTGTTCGTCGCCGTCGGCGCCCACATCTCCAAGCGCGTCGACATCCCCTCGGCAGACGCCACACGGGTGGTCGACGCGGTGAGCTTCCTGCGCGACGTCGCCTCGGGCGAGCGGCCGGTCATCGGCCGCCGGGTCGCCGTCTACGGCGGCGGCAACACGGCCATGGACGCAGCCCGGGTCGCCCGGCGGCTCGGCGCGGAGGAGTCGGTCGTCGTCTACCGGCGCACCGAGGAACAGATGCCCGCCCACGCCGAGGAACTCGAGGGCGCCCAGACAGAGGGCGTCAAGATGAACTGGCTGCGCACCATCAAGGAGATGCACGACGAGGACCTCACCGTCGAGGTCATGGAGATCGACGAGGAGGGCAGGGCCCGCGGCACCGGCAGGTACGAGACGCTCACCGCCGACACCGTCATCCTCGCGCTCGGCCAGCGCGCCGACACCGACTTCCTCCGCGCCATCCCCGGCATGAGCTTCAACGACGACGTGGTCGACGTCGATCCGCATTCGCTGATGACCGCGGTGCCCGGCATCTTCGCCGGCGGCGACGCCGTGCCGTCGGACCGGACCGTCACCATCGGCACCGGCCACGGCAAGAAGGCGGCCAAGCGAATCGACGCCTACCTCAACACCGAGGAATGGGTCACGCCGCTGAAGCACCCCGTCGTCACCCTCGACCAGATGAACGTGTGGTACTTCGGCGACCACGGCCGTCGGCAGCACCAGGAGACGGAGGGGGAGGACCGCATCGGCGACTTCGCCGAGATCGTCTCCGGCCTCACCGACGAGGAGGCGAATTTCGAGGCGCGCCGGTGCCTCAGTTGCGGTAACTGCTTCGAGTGCGACGGCTGCTTCGGCGCCTGCCCGGAGGACGCCGTCATCAAGCTGGGCAAGGGCAACCGGTACCGCTTTGACTACGAAAAATGTACGGGCTGTGCCACCTGCTACGAGCAGTGTCCGGTGCACGCCATCGAGATGATTCCGGAGGGAGGACGATGAGCAGCCTGCAGGCCATCATCGACGGCAACGAGGCAGCGGCTGACGTCGCCTACCGGGTGAGCGAACTGTGCTCGATCTACCCCATCACGCCCAGCTCCACCATGGCGGAACTCGCCGACGAGTGGATGGCGCACCACCGCCCCAACATCTACGGGCAGGTGCCCACCGTCATCGAGATGCAGTCCGAGGGCGGCGCCGCCGGGGCGATGCACGGCGCGTTGCAGGGTGGTGCGTTGTCGACGACGTTCACCGCGTCGCAGGGCCTCCTGCTGATGATCCCCAACATGTACCGCATCGCGGGTGAGCTGACCTCGACGGTGTTCCACGTCGCCGCGCGCTCCCTCGCGACGCAGGGCCTGTCCATCTTCGGCGACCACCAGGACGTCATGGCCGTGCGGCAGACGGGCGTGTGTCTGCTCAGCTCCGCGTCGGTGCAGGAGGCCCACGACATGGCCGCCATCGCGCACCACGCCACGCTGCGCACGCGCCTGCCGTTCGTGCACTTCTTCGACGGGTTCCGCACCTCGCACGAGCTCAACACCATGACGCGCCTCACCGACGACCAGCTGCGCGCCTTCATCCCGCGCGACCTGGTGCTCGAGCACCGCGGCCGCGCCCTCAGCCCCGCCAACCCGTTCATCCGCGGCACCGCGCAGAACCCGGACACCTACTTCCAGTCACGCGAGACGTCCAACGCGTTCTACGAGTGGGTGCCCGGCGTCCTGACCGACGCCATGTACCAGTTCGAGGCGCTCACCGGCCGCAGCTACGGCCTCGTCGAGTACCACGGCGCCGAGGACGCGGAGCGGGTCGTCATCATCATGGGCTCGGGCATCGAGGCCGTCACCCCGGTGGTGGACAGGCTCAATGCCGACGGCGGGCGCGTCGGGGTCATCCAGATGCGCCTGTACCGCCCGTTCCCGACGGAGGCCCTGCTCGCCGCCCTGCCCGAGAGCGTGCGGCGCCTCGCGGTGCTGGACCGCACCAAGGAGCCCGGCGCCTCAGGCGAGCCGCTGTTCCTCGACGTCAGTTCCGTGCTGGGCGAGGCGGTCGCCAACGGTCGGCGGGCCTCGCTGCCCCAGATGATCGGTGGTCGCTACGGCCTGTCGTCGAAGGAGTTCACGCCCGCGATGGTGCAGGCGATCTTCGACGAGCTGGGCTCCGAGCACCCGCGGCCCCGGTTCACCGTCGGCATCAACGACGACGTGACGCACCTGTCGCTCGACTACGACCCGACGCTGGACCTCGAGGACCCCGAGACCCTGCGCGCCGTGTTCTACGGGCTGGGCTCCGACGGCACCGTCGGCGCCAACAAGAACACCATCAAGATCCTCGGCTCTTCCGAGGACCTGTTCGCGCAGGGCTACTTCGTCTACGACTCGAAGAAGTCCGGCTCGCGCACCGTCTCGCACCTCCGGTTCGGCCCCAATCCGATCAAGGCGCCGTACCTGGTCAGCCAGGCAGGCTTCATCGGCTGTCACCACTGGTCCATCCTGGAGCGCGTCGACGTGCTGGAGTTCGCGCGGCCCGGCTCCACGCTGCTGCTGAACTCCCCGTACGGCCCGCGCGAGACGTGGCACCACCTGCCGCAGCCCATGCAGGAGAAGATCATCCAACTGGGCCTCAAGGTCTACGTGATCGACGCCGGCAAGGTGGCGCGCGCGGCGGGCCTGGGCAGCCGCACCAACACCATCCTGCAGACCTGTTTCTTCGCCATCTCCGGCGTGCTCGACAGGGAACTGGCGATCCGCAAGATCAAGGACGCCATCTCCAAGACCTACGCCCGCAAGTCGGCCGAGGTCGTCCGGAAGAACCACGAGGCGGTCGATTCCGCGCTCGCGGACCTCTTCCAGCTCGACATCCCCGTCGACGCCACTTCCGGTCGGGGTTTCATCCCGCCGGTGCCGTCGGATGCGCCCGAGTTCGTCCGCACCGTCACCGCGACGATGCTGCAGGGCCGCGGCGACGACCTGCCCGTCTCGGCGATGCCCGTCGACGGCACGTACCCCTCCGGCACGACGAAGTTCGAGAAGCGCAACATCTCCGAGATCGTCGCCGAGTGGGACGAGGAGGCCTGCATCCAGTGCGGCAACTGCGCCTTCGTCTGTCCGCACGCCGTGCTGCGTGCCAAGTCCTACCCGACCGAGATGCTCGACGGCGCGCCCGACGGCTTCCTCAGCGCACCCCTGAACGCCGCCGGCCTCCCGTCGACGAGTTACACGCTGCAGGTCTACGTCGAGGACTGCACCGGCTGCGGCCTCTGTGTGGAGGCGTGTCCCGTCAAGCCCATCGGTCAGCTGAACCGCCGTGCCATCAACCTCGTGCCGAAGCTGGACCGCAGCAAGGACATCGAGGCCGTCGAGTTCTTCGAGGAACTCCCGGTCAACAAGCGCGTCAACGTCGACTTCGGCACCGTGCGCGGCACCCAGTTACTGGAGCCGTTGTTCGAGTTCTCCGGAGCCTGCTCGGGCTGCGGCGAGACCCCGTACCTGAAGCTGCTCAGCCAGCTGTTCGGCGACCGCGCCACCATCGCCAACGCGACGGGGTGCTCGTCCATCTACGGCGGCAACCTTCCCACCACGCCGTGGGCGAAGAACGCCGAAGGTCGCGGCCCGGCCTGGTCCAACTCGCTGTTCGAGGACAACGCCGAGTTCGGCCTGGGGATGCGGCTGGCCGCAGACCTCCACGAGGACCTGGCCCGCCGTCGCCTCCTGGAGCTGAAGGGGCAGATCGGCGACGACGACCTCGTCGACGCCATCCTGGGTGCGAGGCAGCGGCAGGGCTCCGAGATCGCGGCGCAGATGGAGCGGGTCAAGCTGCTCCTCCCGAGGCTGACCGACCTCACCGGCACCGCCGCGGAGGACCTCCGCTCGGTGGCAGACCACCTGGTGCGGCGCTCCGTGTGGATCGTCGGCGGCGACGGCTGGGCCTACGACATCGGCTCCGGTGGCCTGGACCACGTGCTGGCCTCCGGCCGCAACGTCAACATCCTCGTGCTGGACACCGAGGTGTACTCCAACACCGGCGGCCAGGCCTCGAAGTCGACGCCGATGGGCGCCGTCGCGAAGTTCGCCTCCGGCGGCAAGACCACCAACAAGAAGGACCTCGCGCTGCAGGCCTCGGCCTACGGGTCTGTGTACGTGGCGCGCGTCGCCATGGGCGCGGACCCGCAGCAGACGCTCAAGGCGTTCCGCGAGGCGGAGGCCTACGACGGCCCCAGCCTGATCATCGCCTACAGCCACTGCATCGCCCAGGGCTTCGACATGCGCAAGGGCCTGGACCAGCAGTACAAGGCGGTCAACTCCGGTCACTGGCCGCTGATGCGCTACAACCCCGTCATCCGCGACGCCGGCGGCAACCCCTTCCTGCTCGACTCCCCGCGCCCGCGGCTGTCGCTGGCCGAGTACCAGTCGGTCGAGCTGCGCTACCGCGTGCTGCGGGCCGCAGACCCGGAGGAGGCCGATCGGTTGCTCTCCCTGGCACAGGAACAGATCGACCGCCGGTGGGGTGAATACGAACAGCTCGCCGCCCGCGGCGCTGATTCCTTCGCTGCAGACCCGAGGAGAGACTCATGACCGACCTGACCACCACCTACCTGGGCCTCTCCCTGCGCAACCCGGTCGTCGCCTCGGCCGGGCCACTGTCGCAGTCGGTGGCCGGCATCAAGGCGCTGGCCGACGGCGGCGTCGGAGCCGTCGTGATGTACTCGCTCTTCGAGGAACAGCTCCGCCGTGAGGCCGAGGCCGCCGCCGCGCTGGAGGAGATGTACGACAATTCCTTCCCCGAGGCGCTCAGCTATTTCCCGACGGTGCCCGCCTCGCAGAAGGACGCCAGCCACGCATACCTGAAGCTGGTCGAGCAGGGCGCCAAGGCGATCGACGTGCCGCTGATCGCCTCGCTGAACGGCGCGTCGATGGGCGGCTGGACCCAGCAGGCCCGCCGCCTGGCCGACGCCGGTGCCTCGGCGATCGAGCTGAACATCTACTTCGTGCCCGGTGACATCACGATGACCGGCGCTGCGGTGGAGGAGCGGCACCTCGAGATCATCGCGGCGGTGAAGAGCACCGTCGACGTGCCCGTGGCCGTGAAGATCAGCCCGTACTTCTCGTCGGTGGGCAACATGGTGCTGCGACTGGTGGACGCCGGCGCGGACGGCGTGGTGCTGTTCAACCGCTTCCTGCAGCCGGACATCGACGTGGACCGGGTCACCGTCGAATCCGGTGTCTCGCTGAGTTCCCCGGTGGAGGCCCGCCTGCCGCGCACCTGGATTGCGGTGCTCCGCGGCAAGATCGCGGCGTCGCTGGCCGCCACCACGGGCGTGGACCGGCCGGAGGATGTCATCAAGTACATCCTGGCTGGAGCCGACGTCGTGATGACCACCTCATCGCTGATCCGACGCGGCCCCGCCTACGCCGACGTGCTCGTCGACGAACTGGCCGCCTGGTTGGAGGACCGCGACCTGACGCTGCACCAGGCGCGCGGGCTGCTGAGCGTGCCGAAGGAAGCGGCCGCCGACGTCTATGAGCGCTCCGGGTACGTCTCGGCGTTGGAGAAGGCCAAGGCCACCTACGGATCGCTTCGCTGAACGACAGTCCGGAGCGCCGCCGCGCCCGTTGTGCGGGGCGGCTCTCCGGCCGGTATCCTGACCTGGTTGGCCCCGTAGCTCAGGGGATAGAGCACCGCTCTCCTAAAGCGGGTGTCGTTAGTTCGAATCTAACCGGGGTCGCCAGCAAAAGCGCTAGTCAAGCCGCAGTTAGAGGGCTTCTTGCAGTCGCTTCCCGTCGACCAGTTCCGGCTTAGTCCGCAAATAGTCCGCAACTCCTGAAGCGCGGACCGTCGCCAGTCGCTCTGCCACGTCGTCGAGATCCTCGTCGAACAGGTCCGCGTACACATCGAGCGTCGTGCTCGGCTTGTCGTGGCCCAGCATCCGCTGCAGCGCCAGGACACTGGCCCCGGCCTTCACCGCCAGCGAGGCGGCCGTGTGCCTCAGCTCGTGCGGAGTGACCTTTACGCCAGCTTTGACCGCGGCCCTGTCGAACCAGTCCCGGCGGGCGTTGACCACCCGCATGACGGCACCGCGGTTCGTCGGGAAGAGCAGGTCGTCTGGCTTCTTGCCCTTCATCCGTGCCGCGATGTCCTCGGCGAGGAACTTCGGGTAGGGGACACTGCGCCGCTGGTGGTCCTTCGGAGTGCCCCAGTGGAGCTCCCCGTCGACGTCGGTGACGGACTCCTCGATCATGAACCGGCGCCGCAGCTGGTCGACGGAGCGCACCTTCAGCGCCGCCAGCTCACCGAACCGCAGACCTGTGTAGGCCAACACCAGCACGACGTCACGGCCCTGTCCCGCGGCCGCGGCCATCCTCTCGACCTGGGCGGCGCTGAGGTACTGGCGCGGCTTCAAGTCCTGCTTGGGCAGCTTCACCGACGCCGCCGGGTTGACCGCCAGCCGCCTCGAGATCACTGCGAGATCAAGGATCGACGACAGCACGCCGGCGATCTTCCGCACGGTCCCGCCGGCGCGATCGATAGACCCAACCCACTCTTGGATGTCCTCATGGGTCACGTCCCGCAGGGCCATGTTCTCCCAGCGCGGCTTGATGTAGTTCTCCGCGATGCCCGTGTTCCTCGACCGCGTGGAGGCCGTCCAGTCAGGGTTGGAGGCCAGCCAGGTGGCGGCCATTGAGCCGACCGTCTCCTTCGACCGGCGCGGGTCGACGTAGGCTCCCGTCAGCTTCGACGTGGTGACCTCATCGAGCCACTTCTGCGCGTCGATCTTCCGGGTGAAGTGCCGGGAGTGCTCCTTCTTCGCGGCGTCCCGGTACCGGGCCCGCCACTTCCCGTCAGGTCTCTTCTGGATGTTCGCCATGAGGCTCCTTCCTTGGGAAGGCCTCGATGACTTCCTTAGTCCAGCGCTCCCACACGGTCTTGACGAGTTCCAGACGGTCTCTGATCAAGTCGGAGATCTCTCGCTGAAGGACCGAGTCGTCCTCAGGGTCTTCGTCTAGGAGGTGTACTCGGTGCCATTGCTCGAGGGCGCGTTCCCCGAGCGCGGAAATGTCGCCGCGGTCCGAGAGTATCTCCGCGACCTCGAAGAGGACGGCCGGGCTCATTCCGTAGCGATGTTGCTCGCGGTTGTCGAGGAAGCTCTCCACCCAGCCCGCCGCCAGGTAGCGCTTCTTCAAGTAGTCCAGAATGGCGTCCTCGGCCTTCTCTCGCGCCTTTTGCGCGTCGCGCAGCGCGACCATGCGGTGCCGGCCCGTGGGGTCGGCCAGCCATGCTACGGCGAAGAAGCCGGCGCCATCCTCTCGCAATGTCCTAGCCAGATCGACAGCTTCGACCAGCTTCAGCGGCCTTGAGCCCGACTCCACACTCCAGACCGTTGATTGGCTCCACTTGTGGCCGAGCGCCCGCATCTCGTCGGCAAGAGCCTTCTGCGACATGTCGCCTCGCCATGCCGCGACCGTGCGGCCGATCATCTCGTTCCTGGTCTGCTCATCTCTCACAAGGACAACTCTAACTGGAAATCCCTGTTGACGTCTACAGGAAAGTGTGGTTACTATGGAGTCACTAGAAACCCCAGTGCATAGAAACTGGTGAAACAAGTGAAGTGAGGGATGGGAAATGGATGATCAGTTGCTCACAACCAAGCAGGTGGCGGAGATGACTGGGGGAGTCATCAAGGAGAGCACGATTCGCTTCTGGAGACACATCGGAGATCGAGGGCCGCGCTCGTTCTCGCTCGAGGGGCGAGTCGTCTACAAGCGCTCCGACGTCGAGAAGTGGCTGAACGAACAGTACGAGAAGGCATCGGCCTGACCGGCCGGGGCAGAAAGGACACCGCCATGAAGCCGGAAATGAGCCTCGACGAGGCCCTCAAGCGGATGAAGTGCATCAAGTGCGGGAAGAGGTATCGGGGGCACGGAGACTGGAACCTCGTGTGGCGCAGGGGCGTCCTGGCTGGAGGCAACTGCCCGGAGTGCCAGACACCTGAGGAAGCCTTTGAGGCCGCGTTCAACGAGGCCATCTACGACTACGAGTCCTCCCGCAGCCTGCCGGATGGACGGATCACCACCACATTGAAGGAGGGACTCAAGTGACCACCACCGAAACCAAGATGACCCCCAACGAGTTGCAGCTCGCTGAGGGCCCGGAGAGCTACTTGACGGCAGATCTCTCCAGCAAGTCTACCCAGCAGGCTGCTCCGGCGACACCCAGCGAGCTGCGCCGCGCCGAGGACGAGCTCGACAGGCTCACCCTCCGGCTGCCGGAGTGGCTGACACAGAGGCAGAGGGCCCAAGTCATCGACTCGGTGATCGAGCGGTTCGGCGCCAGCATGGAGGCGGTCGTGCACTCGCGGTCGCAAGTCACCGCGGAGCCGGTGAAGTGGGTGCCGGGGGAGTGCCCCGACTGGTGCGAGATCGACAGCGACACCGGCGAGGGCACCGTGCACACGGCCCTGGGTGGACGCGAGGAGGGCCGCTGGGTCGTCGAGTACGGCTTCGAGGACCACGATCCGACCAACGAACGCCGCCCGTTCGTCTTCGCTGAGATGATGCGCTCCGGCGAGGAGCTGACGCCGGCCGAGGCGCTGGCCATGGGCAAGGCGCTCATCCACGCCGGCGAGCAGTTGGGGGCCACGTCGTGATCGTCAACTACTGCGCCGACTGCGGCAACGAACAGCACTACCGCCCGGAATGCTGCGAGAACTGGGATCGCTGCGACTGCCCAAGGATCTGGGAGTGCAAGGACGCGCCGTGCAGGTGCGTCGAGGAAGGTGAGCTGGTCGTCTGCGGCAGGTGCGCCGGCACTCCCGGCACGGCCTCGGCCGAGAGGCTGGTGACGGCATGACTTCGACCGACCCGAGGGGGGAGCTGAGCCCCATCCGCAACCAAGAGGTAGCGCACGCCTCATGGTGCAAGGCAGACCATGGGCCAGCCAGGATGGTCGACATCTCCATCAAGTACGGCGACCCCGACCCGCTGCTGCTGAGCTCTTTACGCAGGCTCGTACTCGAGGGACTGGCCGAAGCTGGCCACGACGTGATGAGGGTGTTCATCCCCCACCCAGGCTACGGGCCCGAGATCTACCTTCGTAGCTGCGAGGTCCGACTGCACTGGGATCTCGTCCGCCAGGTCCGCGAGGCGCTGGGAGGCGTGGTGCCCTCAGTGACACCCTCCGGGTCGTCGTCGGTCGCTGATCCCGCCGCGGACTCCTGGTGGTACGACAGCGCTCGCCGTGCGCTGGAGTGGCTCGCCCAGACGGAGACGCCGTTCGACGCCTATGACCTCACCGAAATGGGCGTCCCTGACCCCGACCACCCGAACCGCTGGGGATCTCTGTTCCGCGTCGCCAAGGACGAGGGCCTCATCACGCCCGTGGGCTACCGGGAGTCCCGCCGGCCTTCGCGCTCGGGTGGCGTGTGCCGCGTCTGGGTCGGGAAGGAGAAGGCAGCGTGAGGGCGCCACTCGGTTACCAGCCGCCCGAGCGGGACAAAGGTCGCCTGATCTCCCACGCGGTCGGATGCGCGGTCAATGGAGGGCCCGGTCTCAAGCCGGGCGTCTGCAGGAAGTGCGCCGAGCGCCGTCATGCGTACGACAAGGGCCTCTGGAGGGGGAGGCGGACATCGTGACGTCTCCCCACGGTTACCAGCCGTCTCACCGCTACCAGCGCAGTGGCCGGCTGAAGTTCCACGCCGTGGGCTGCTGGGTGGACGGCGGCGCCGGCCTGCCCCGCGGCGTCTGCGAAAAGTGCGCCGAGAGCCCCGTCGACGAGTACCTGCGCAGCCTGATGCGCGTCGACCGGCGGGCCAAGGCGGCGTGAACGACTACCAGATCCGTGCCCTCGTGTGCCTCGGCATGCGGGGGCACGGGCGGTCACCGAGGAGGTGAAAGATGGCGCTGCCCGACAAGATCAACAAGCACGTCTGGCTCAAGCTGCTGCGCGGCATGGCAATGTCCCACGGCGAGTACCGGGTGATGGTGAACATGTTCACGTACACCGACGCCAAGGGGCGAGGGGCGCACCCAGGGCTCGTCCGGATCGCCTCGGATGCTGGCGTGACGAGGAACACCGCTCGCGGCGCCCTCGCGATGGCCACGGAGGTCGGCTGGCTGAAGCTGACCCGCAAGGGCGGAAACCACGTCGCGAAGGGCCTGGCGGACGAGTACGAACTGGCGATTCCGAAGGCTCTTCTGCCCCTCAACGGCAAGGGGTCAACCAGAGACCCCCTTGAAGAGAAGGGGTCAGTGGGAGACCCCCTTGAGGAACAGGAACTTGTGGACATCGCGACCGCCAGCGAATCCCGAAGGGGTCAATTTGAGCACCCAAGGGGTGAGGAAGGGGTCAATTTGAGCACTTTGAAGGGGTCAGTGGGAGTACCCCCATCAGATCAATACATCAAATCCGCTTCTTCATCAGATGCATTGCATGCATCCGATTCTTCGAATCGGGTCGATTCCGCTCGACCGTCGGGTCCGAAGCAAGCTTCGTCCGCGAAGGTCGGGGATCAGAGCCTCTGGGACCTCGGCGGCGCCGGCCCGCCCTGCCTGCAGGGCTACACGTGGGAAGACCTGCAGGACGACATCGAACTCCTCGAGGAGTGGCTGGACAACTGGTTCGGCCTCGACGGCTGGGAGCCTTCCACCGCCGCTGGGATGTGGGAGTCGGGAAGCCATCCCAGAGTCATATGGAACAAGATCAACGCAGACCGGAGAGTTGCATGAGCCGCCACGGAGCCAGAAGCCGCCTGACGAACCAGCCAGCACGCTGGGTCGCCTATCCAGCCGATGAGGCAGCCAACAAGTGGGTCGTGCCCTGCTGGTATGCCCTGCCAATGCCGGAACCGTGGGAGGACTTCCATTGGCACCAGTGGAAGGAAGCGTGGGGCGAGATCATCCTGCGGGTCTGCGAGATCGTGTTCTCCAAGCAGGGCTCCAAGCTGTACGACGTGCGCCGCGACTCTGAGCTGAGGGCCGACCTCGAAGACTGGCTGATCGTGGAAGCCATGGAGATGGCCAACGAGTTCCTCCCTGACCCCTGGCTGCACTCACCCCACCTCCAGTTCGCCAAGTACCTCCACGTAGGCCTAAACATGAGGGCCCGATACCACTTCAGCGATATCGTCGGCAGGAGCGAACACCCCTCCGGCGCCGCGGCGCGCCAGGCCTATTCGAGGGGCATCATGTCGACTGACGCCCTCGACGCCAGCGTGGCCGACGGGTACCGGCCCGTCACCCGCCACCCCCTCCACGGCACTGACCTCATGGCGGAGAACCCTCCCGAGATCCTCATCCGCCTCGAGGAGATCCAGACCGCAGCCCGCCAGATCGAACGAGACGACCGCCGCGAAGGGATCTACACCACCAGCGGGTCGGCCTGCCTGACGAACCTGTGCAGCGGCCCCGTCGTTGCCTGGGGGCTCTGCGACTCGCACTACCGCAAACAGAAGACACTCATGGGCGGCGATGCGGGCCTGGGCTGCAACGTCCCCGGCTGCCTGGACGGACACTCAAGGCGTGGCCTCTGCAGCAAACACGTGCAGGCATACACCACCGGGCAGAACCCTGAATGGCTGGAGCCCTACGTGGAGACGGAGCGGCTCAAGCCAGGCCCGAAACCGGGGGTGCGGAAGACCAACCCCGACACCTGCACAGAGGAGGGGTGCACCAAGCCCACCTATACCATGCGCCGGTGCCGCCCCCACTACCGCAAGCACAAGAAGGCCACCGCCGCCCCCTGCACCGTCGACGGCTGCGACAGCCCCCAGTTCGGCCGGAAGATGTGCACCATCCACTACCGACTGTGGCTCGAGGCTCGCGACGAAGGACGAGGCGATGAGTAAGCACTCGTCCAAGGGCAGCGCGTGGCAGGCGACCAGAGCGCGAGTGTTGGCGCGAGACAGTCACACCTGCGGCTACTGCGGAGCGCCGGCGACGACCGTTGACCACATCATCGCGAAGGCGAACGGCGGAACCGACGAGCAATCGAACCTGATCGCCTGCTGCACGCCCTGCAACAGCATCAAGGGTGCCCGCGTCGTGGTGCGCACCGCCTACTGCGCCCCCGAGTGGCTGGAGCGACTCTGATGTGCAAGATCGAAGGATGCCTGGACGACAGGATCAAGGCCCGTGGCCTCTGCCCTCCGCACTACGAGAGCGACCGTGCCCTACGGATGCCCCCGTGCTCGTGTGGAGCCCCCGCCCACGCCAAGGGCCTCTGCCCCGCCTGCTACACCCGAAGGTGGGTCGAAGGGAATCCAGAGAAGGCCGCCGCAAGGGCTGTACGGGCCAAGCTCCCTCCGCTGCACATCGTGCGCATGCCGTCGACTGAGCCATGCAGCTACCGAGGAGCCCACGCCCGAGTTCGGTACTGGCGCGGGAAGCCAAGCGACTACGTCTGTGAGTGCGGAAGAAGAGCCGAAGACTGGTCATACAACGGAGGATCGCGCTGGGAGCAGACTGGTCCCGTTGTCGCACTCAACCGGAAGGGCACTAAGGAGCGAGTGAAGCAGGCGCGCTGGTCTCCCTATGTCCTGGACTACACCGCCCGTTGTCGCGAATGCCACCGCGAGTACGACCGAGCCAACGGAATGGCCGGAGACGCGAGCCGTTTTTTCGAGCCGGGACACGATCACCCCGCCCCACCTCTTCTCTTCACGAACGGCCCCGAAATATTCAGGATTCAACCAGATTGGAGCCGAGATGGCTGAGATGAGCTTCACCTCTGCGGTGGCCGACTTCGAGACGGCCTCGCCGTGGCTCGGGCCCCAGCACGCACCGGCTGTTGTCGCGCTGCGGGCCATGGCCGCCCAGCTCGACGCCGGCGACCTCGCCCCCGCGCTGCTGGGACAGTTCGGTTTGGCGTTTCGGGCGCTGTCGAAGGAGCGACCCACTGCGGAGCATGTCGACCCGCTGGCAGCGGCTCTGGCGGAAGCTGAGGCGGCGTGAGGGTTGCTCCGTGGCCACCGACGCGATACTCGCCACCGCTGACGCCCGACTTCCCCTCGGTGTTCGCCCGCTACCGGGCGGTCTTCCGGATCGCGTGGCGCCAGGCCCGCGGCTACGTCCTGGAGGACTGGCAGGAGTCCCTGCTCGAGCACGTCACCGAGATCAACCCGGCCACGGGCCGTCTCCGGTGGAGGCAGGCGCTTGTCTCGCTGGCCAGACAGAACGGCAAGACGGAGATCGCCGCGGCGCTCGGTTTGCTGTTCCTGCTGTGGAAGGTCAGCCCCTACGTCGTCGGCATCGCCTCCAGCGCTGAGCAGGCCCGCCTGGTCTACGACCGGACCATGAGGGTGATCCAGCGCAACCCGTCGTTGGCGGTCCAGTTCGAGGCCCTTACCGACACCCGCGGGATCAGAGCCAAGGACGGCGGCCGCTACGAGATCAAGGCGACCAAGAGCGCAGCGCTCCAGGGCCTCCCGATCGATCTGGGCCTCGTCGACGAGGTCCACCTCATCCGGCAGAGCCTCTGGTCTGATCTGGTCAACGGCACGGGCGGCCGCTACGACTGTCTGGTGGCAGGCATCACGACGGCCGGCGACGAGCACTCCGAGCTGCTGCAGCACCTCTACAAGCTCGCCGAGACGGGGGAGGGTGGCGCCACGTTCGGGCACTGGATCTGGGAGGCCCCAGAGGCCCGTGTGCCGTCCGACGATGCCGAGCTGGGCGAATACCTCAAGGCAGCTTCGCCGGCCCTTGCAGCGGGCCGTATCGACGTTGCCACGGTCGTTGGCGATGTGCGCTCCATGCCCGAGACCGACGTCATCAGGTATCGCCTCAACAGGTTCGTGTCGTCGTCGGCCACCTTCATTGGAGCCGGGGCGTGGGCGGCTGCAGCCTGGGGCGAGGGCGAGAGTTTCCCTCGCGAAGTCCGGCCGGTGTTCGCGATCGACAGGACGCCGGAGTGGGGGCACGCGACCATCTCGGTGGCGGGCCGGGTCGAGGAGACGATCTGGACCCAGGTCGTGGCCTCCGTTCCCCAACCCACCATCGAGGGTCTCGCGGACATCTGCGTCCGGCTTGCCAAGTGGTCCCCGCTGACCTACTCCGTCGACGGCTACCAACTGCGCGACCTCGGCCTCGAGCTGAAGAAGCGCGGCCTGCCGGTCAAGATCGCCTCCCAGGGCGACCTGATGAACGCCTCCGCCCTGCTGCACTCCAAGCTCGCCCAGGACCGCCTACGGCACCGTGGGGACCCGCTGCTGTCGGTGCAGATGCCGCGCACCGTCCGCAAGAACGTGGGGGAGGGCTACCGGATCAGCCGGAAGGACTCCTCGGTGGAGATCGACGCCGTGGTGGCCACCGCGCTGGCTGTCTTGGCTGCTGAGGTGGAACAAGCCCAAGAACCAGCCCTCTATTGACACTGAGAATCAGAATCGTTATCATTAAGGTACTAGTTCCCCACGAGCGATAGGCCTGCCTTGGATTGGTGGTCAAAGCTTCTAGGGCTCCCCGATGCGGAGGCAGCCGAGAGACTGGGTGACCAACCAACTGAGCAGCGGAGTGAGGCTCCGGTCACCGAGCCGTCCCCGTCGGGCATCACCCCACCGCCTCGCGTGGACCGGCTACAGATCTCACAAGACCAAGCGCTGAGCCTGATCCCGGTCTATCGGGCCATTCAGATCATCTCCTCGGCCGTTTCGCAGCTGACCATCGACGTGGAGCGGAACAAGACCCAGATCACCCCGCCGGCTTGGGTGCGCCAGCCAGACGTCAAGATGACCTCCTCGGCCTTCCTCGAGCTGACGGCGACTTCCCTGGCGGCCACGGGCAACGCTTTCTGGCGGGTGGAGCGCGACAGCGCAGCAGACGCGCCTTCGGCACTGGTGGTGCTCAATCCGCACGAGGTGCACGTCCACGATGACGGCTCCTTTTCCCACCGCGGCCGCGACCTGAAGCCGTGGCGGGTGCGCCACCTGCAGCTGATGCGGGTTCCCGGCCTCAACCGCGGCCTGGGCCCGATCCAGGCGTGCTCTGCGGACCTGCGCGGCGCCGTCGACCAGCGCGACTACGCCACCGAATGGTTCGACACCGGCACGGTCCCCAACGGCGTTCTGTCCTCGGACCAGCACATCACCGCGGATCAGGCCAAGGGCATGAAGGAACGCTGGGTCAGCTCCGTCAATGGCCGCGAGCCCGTCGTGCTGGGGCAGGGGATGGCCTACCACCCGCTGCTGCTGTCACCAAAGGACTCGCAGTTCTTGGAGACCCGCCAGTTCTCCGTCACTGACATCGCCCGCCTGTTCGGCATCCCGGCCCACCTGATGCATGCAGTGGTCCAGGGCGGCTCCATGACCTACATGTCGGGTCAGGCCGCTGACCTGTCGTTCGTGCGCTGGACGCTCATGTCGTACCTGCGCGAGATCGAGGAAGCCGTCACCGCGCTGCTTCCCCGAGGCCAGAAGGCCCGTTTCAATGTCAACGCGATCCTGCGACCCGCCACGAAGGAGCGCTACGAGGCGCACCGCATCGCGCTGGAGACCGGGTTCCTGACCGTCAACGAGGTCCGCCAGATCGAGGACCGTGACCCCCTGTCCGACGAGGAGCTCAAGGCGGCCGTCCTTTCCCGCCCGGGCTCCTCGTCCTCGTCGTCCGCACCCAAGGAGCCTGCATGACCGACCAGTTGGAGCTACGCGAGTTCGAAGTCCGCCTCGCCGAACCCGACGACAGCGGCAAGCGCGAGTTCACCGGCATCGCCGTCCCGTGGGACACCGTGGCCAACATCGCCGGCCTCTACGAGGAGCGCATCGCCCGCGGCGCTGTCGTCGACTCTGACGACGCGAAGGTCTGGTGGCGCCATGAGGAGCCGGTTGGCCGGATCACCGCCTCGCACGACACCGACGAGGGGTGGGAGATCACTGGGGTCTTGTCGCGGACCCCGCGAGGTGACGAGGCCTACACGCTGCTGCGCGACGGCGTCGTTGACCGCCTGTCCATCGGCTTCACGCCGATCGAGCACACCGACGAAACCCACGACGACGGTTCCATCACCAGAACCCGAACCAAGATCCGAGTCCGCGAGGTCTCGATCGTCCCGCTGCCGGCCTACTCCGGCGCGGCAATCACCCAGGTCCGAGAGGCCCGAACCGAAGGAGAAACACCCATGGGCGACATGCTCACCCGGGCGGACCTGGACGAGGTCCGCAACAACATGGAGGAGATGGAGCGCGAACTCAAGCTCGCCATCACCGAAGCCACCGCCGCACCCGAGCCGCAGGGTGACCTGTTCCGCTCGTTCGGCGAGTACGTCAAGGCCCTGGCCTCCGACGACGACCGAGCCAAGCGCGCCTATGCCGGCGCCGTCTCCGGTGACTTCGTGGCCAAGGATGGCTGGGTTGGTGACGTCATCAACCTCGGCGCCGAGAAGCAGCGCATCACCAAGCTCTTCCGCCACACCAAGGACCTCCCGGCCGAGGGCAACAACGTGGAGTACGGCGTGCTGAAGGCCGACACCACCGACGTTGACGTCCAGACGGCCGAAGGTGCCGACCTGGTCTACGGCAAGCTGGAGATCGGCACCGCCACCGCCCCGGTCAAGACCCTGGGTGGCTGGACCGAGCTGACCCGCCAGAGCATCGAGCGCACCTCGGTGGGCGTGCTGGACTTCACCTTCCGCGCCCTGTACCTCAAGTACGCCCGCGCCGTGGAAGCCCTCACCCGCGCCACCCTCACGGCCGCCTACAACGACGCCACCGCCACCGCGCTGGACAGCGTGACGGCCGACTTCTCCACCCAGGACGGCGTGGTCGCCGGCCTCATCGAACTGGTGGAGCACTTCGAGGACAACGACGCGAACCTCAGCGGCCTCCTGGTCGCCAAGGATGCGTTCCTCGACCTGCTGGCAGTCCCGGCCACCGACCGCATCCTGCAGATCACCCAGGCACCGGAGGACAAGGTCGGCACCGTCACGGTCACCTCGCTCGAGGGTAACATCGCTGGCCTCAAGGTCAGCCTCTGGCCCAACGCCCCGGCCGGTGCCCAGCTCGCCTACGACTCGCAGGCGATCCGCACCCAGGAAGCCCCCGGCGCCCCGTTCCGCCTGCAGGACGAGAACATCGTCAACCTGTCGAAGGCGTTCTCGGTCTACGGCTACGCCTCCTCCTACGTCCAGGTCCGCCCCGGCCTGGTCAAGATCGCCCCGACCCTCCCCTGATAAGCCATGGACGCCACCAGCCTCGCCGCCTACGTCAACTCCAGCCCCGACGACTCGTTCGTCGTCGAGTGCTGGAATCAGGCGACCGCGCTGGTGGACGCCTACATCGGCACGGCTGAGGTTCCCCACGACGCGGTTTCCCGGGCAACTCTGGAGGTCGCCGCGGAACTGTTCCACCGCCGCCAAGCCCCGGGTGGGATCACCCAGTTCGCCACGATCGATGGGCCCTCACCGGTCCGACTCGCCCGCGATCCGATGTTGGGCGCCTATCCGATCCTTGACCGGTTCCTGCCCGGGGGCTTCGCATGAACACGATGCGTAGCCTCCGGGCGTCGATCAAGACGGCACTGGGCGATGCTGGACTTCCCGTGGAGGATCACCTGCCGGAGCGCATCAGCCCACCGCTGGTGATGCTGGCGGCCGGCTCTCCCTACGTCGAGGCCGGCGACACCTACGGCTCGTTCAACATCCGGTTCACCGTGGTGCTGGTCGCCGCCCAGGGACCGAACGAGGTGGCCACCAGCGCCCTGGACGAGCACGTCACGGCCGCGCTCGTGGCCCTCGACAACCGGGGCATCGCCGTCGAGCGGGTCGACCAGCCCACCATGCTGGCCCACGGCAACACCCACTTCCTGTCCACCACCATCGACGTGCTGCACTCCGGCGTGCACGTCGACGACGGGAGGGCTGATTGATGGGCTCGGTCAGGCTCAAGGGCACCGGACTCTCCCTGCTGGTCGACGGCGTCGACTACTGGGCTGACGCCACCAGCGTGATCATGATCCCCGAGGCCGACGAGAACGACCGCCGCTACAACGACCCCAGGCTGAACAGCTGGTGGTTCGAAGTCGAGGCTGTCCAATCCACCGATCCTGGTTCGTTCTGGAGCTTCCTGTGGGACAACCGGGACAAGTCCGTCCCCTTCGCCTACGCCCCACATGGGAACCCCTACGCCTCGCCAGAGATGCCGCACTTCACCGGCATCGTCGAGGTACCCGGCCCAGCGCCGCTGGGTGGCGCGGCTGGTCGCTCAGTTGAGCACGTCTTCACCACTCGCCTGCGCATCGTCCAAGGGCCCTACCGGGTCACAACCACCTAAAGGAGAAACACCATGGGATCTACCCGCATCCGGGGCACCAAGCTGGCCCTCACCTTCGGAACCCCCGGCACTGACTACTGGGCCGACCACACCAGCGTCGTCCTCGAGAACGAGGAACGCGAAAGCGACGTCGTCACCTTCGAGGACGCAGCCAACGAGGGCGAAGCCCGCCAGTGGTTCTTCACCCTGTCGGCCATCCAGTCGACCGCTACCGGCTCCTTCTGGCGCTACCTGTGGGAGAACACTGGCGAGATCGTCCCGTTCACCTACGCCCCGCACGGCAACGTGACCGCGACGGCCGACGAGCCGCACTTCCTGGGCACCTGCCGGATCGGCCCCAAGCCGTCCATCGGTGGCGAGGCAGGCCGTACCAATACGTTCACCTTCGAGGTCCGCCTGGACGTCGAGACCGGCCCCACCATGGACACCGGCGTCTGATCCTCCATGGCTGTCGCTGACATCAACTTCAAGGCCGACGGGGTGCGCATCAGCATCACCGGGCTCGCCAAGACGTTCCGGGCCCTGGAGGCCTCGGGCGTGGCGGCCGAATCCATGCGTGACCTGATGCACGCCATCGGCCTCATCGTCGTCAGCACAGCACGCCCCGACGCACCCACCCTGTCCGGGGCGCTCGCCGGCACCATCCGAGCCGGCCGGGGCAAGACCAAGGCCGTCATCCGAGCAGGACGGGCGTCCGTCCCCTACGCGGGGGTCCAGCACTACGGCTGGCCCGCCCGCAACATCGCCGCCAAACCGTTCCTGGCCAACGCGGTCCAATCAACCCGGGCCCAGACATTCGCAGCCCTCGACGAGGGAATCGGCGAGCTGCTGCGCAAGCAGGGATTGAAGTGACAGAGGGAGCCGCAGTGAGCACGTGCCAGGGCTGCGCACGACACTACGAGCGCCGGAGCAACGCTCAGAAGTTCTGCAGCATGGAGTGCCGCACGGCTACCTACAGGGGTCGTTACCGGGATGCCAACCGTGAGAGCGCCCGCGCTGTCTATGCAGGCTTCACGCGCCAGGACTGGCGTGACCGCAACCTCCGAATGAAATACGGCATCTCACTCGACGAGTGGGAGGCCATGTTCGAGGCCCAGGGGCGCAAGTGCTTCTTCGGTTGCTCTGAGCATGGCAATCACAACTGGTCGACCGATCACGACCACGAAACAGGGAAGGTGCGAGCCATCCTCTGCGCGAAGCACAACACCATGGTCGGCTACATCGAAAAGAACGCGGCCGACCTGGCCGACGTTCTGCTCTACATCGAAACCCACAAGATCACAGAAGAGGTACACCATGATTGACATCAATCGGTTGACGTTGGGCGAAGTGGCCAAGATCGAAGAACTCTCCGGTCAGCCGATCTCTGCCATCGGCAACGACGACGCACCCAAGGGCCTGGCGCTGGCCGCTCTGGCCTTCGTCGCCAAGCGCCGCGAGGACGCCAACTTCTCGTGGAACGCCGCCCAGAACCTCACCTTCGACGAGGCCCAGGGCATCCTCGGCTTCGGTGAGCAGGAGGCCGAGCAGATCCCTTTGGACGACGCCCCGAAGACCCGTTCCAAGTCGACGACGCCCAAGAGCTGAGGCGCGCTCGGCTGCAGGAGATGGCCAAGTTCGCCGTCCACCTACAGATCCGACCAGCCGAGTACTGGGCGTTGACGTGGGGCGAGCGAGAGGCCCTGATCGCCGAATGGAACGAGACGAACCGGAAGAGGAGGTGACCTGAGCAGTGGCTGGACAGACCATCAACGTCTCCATCCTCGCCGACACCAAGCAGTTCAGCTCCGCGATGCGGAAGCTCAGCGACGAGTCTGGCCTGACCAAGCTCGGCGACGGCTTCAAGAACGCGGGCCAGAAGGTCACCGGGTTCCTGAAATCCGGCATCAAGTGGACCGCTGCCTTCGGTGCCGGCATCGCCGCGCTCGGCCTCAAGGGCGGCTTCGAGCGTGCCCTCAACATCGAGGACGCCCGCGCCCAGCTCGGTGCCCTCGGCCACGACACCGCCAAGATCGACGGCATCATGCAGAACGCGCTGGCGTCGGTGAAGGGGACCGCGTTCGGCCTGGGCGATGCCGCCACCCTCGCCGGGCAGGCAGTCGCCGCAGGCGTGAAGCCCGGGGAGGACCTCGAGCGGCAACTCAAGCTGGTCACCAACACCGCGGCCATGGCCAAGACCGGCATGGGCGAAATGGGCTCCATCTTCCAGAAGGTCTGGACCGCCGGCAAGGTCGGCACGGAGGAGCTCAACCAGCTCGCAGACCGCGGAATCCCGATTTGGTCCAAGCTCGCGGAGCACTACGGCGTCAGCGCCGACGAGCTGCGCAAAATGGTCTCCAGCGGCAAGGTGGACGCCGAGACCTTCGCCGGGGTCCTCGAAACCACAGTCGGCCCCGCGGGCGAGGCTATGGGCAACACCACCCGCGGCGCCTTCAACAACATGATGGCCGCGCTCTCTCGAGCCGGTGAGTCCTTCCTGACCGGGATCTTCCCGCTGTTCAAGGAGGGGATGGGCGGCATCACGGGGCTGTTGGACCAAGCAGCCCCCTACGCAGAGAAGGCCGGTGCCGCGCTGGCCGGCTGGATGACGGACAAGGTCATCCCCGCCATCAAGAACGCCATCCCCGTGGTGCAGGCCTGGATCGCCGAGATGAGAGACCGGCTAGCCCCAGTGATCTCCGATCTCAAGGACCGCTGGGACACGGAGTTTCGCCCCGCGCTCGAGGCAGTGGGGGACTACATCGTCGGCACCATCATTCCTGCCTTCGAGGACTTCGCCGGCTGGCTCGATGAGCACAGGGACAAGATCGCAGCTGCCACGATCGTGGTGGGGGCCTTTGTTGGTGGCCTCATGGCCTTCGACAAAATCGTGGGCATTATCAAGACCTTCACGGGGGTGTTTGGCGCCCTCAATGCGGTCATGGCGGCGAACCCGGTGGGTCTGATTGTGGGGGCCATCGCCGCCCTCGTCGCCGGCCTCGTGTGGTTCTTCACCCAGACCGAAACCGGCAAGCAGGTCTGGGAGACCGTCTGGACGTTCATCAAGGACACCGCGGCCGCCGTCTCGGAGTGGTTCACCACCACTGTGGTGCCAGTGCTCCAAGCCGCCTGGGACGCGATCATGGCCGCTGCAGAGGCCACGGCCGAGTGGTTCAACACGACGGTCGTCCCCTTGCTCCAGGCGGCGTGGGACGCGATCATGGCCGCTGCGGAAGCCTCGGCCGACTGGTACCTGGAGTACGTAGCCCCCATCTTCGACGCAGCCGGCGAGCTTATCGCCGTGGTGGCCCAGAAGTTGTCTGACGCGTGGGAAGTCGCCTGGGGCAAGGTCAAGGAGATCTGGGACGTCATCGGCGAACCGGTCATGTCTGGCATCAGCGTGGTGATCGAAGCCGTCCAGACGTACTGGGGAATCGTGTGGAACACCATCGTCACCGTCCTGAAGGCGGCATGGGACATCATCAAATCCACCGTCGAGACGGCCCTGCAGAACATCGAGAGCGTCATCCGCATCATCACCGCAGCGCTCCAGGGCGACTGGAGCACCGTCTGGTCAGAGGTCCGCGACATCGCATCCAGGACGTGGGAGTGGATCGAGGGCATCGTCGAAACCGCCGTCAACGCGGTCAGGGACGTGGTCACCAACGTCGTGGAGACTCTCCGGGACAAGTGGGAAGCCGCCTGGGACGCTGTGAAGAAGAAGGTTGGTGACGCGTGGGAAGCCATCAGGTCCGCCGTTGAGCGAAAGGGTGAGGAACTGCTGGACTGGTTCCGCGGCCTTCCCGACCGTATCAGGGGCGCGCTGGGGAACCTCGGTTCCATCTTGGCTAACGCCGGCCGCGACCTCATCGACGGGTTCGTTGGCTCCATCAAGGACGGCTTCAACAAGGTCCGCGAGACCCTCGGCAACCTCACAGACCTACTGCCGTCGTGGAAGGGCCCAGCGTCCCGGGACAAGACCATCCTGCGCGACGCCGGCTCCCTGATCATCGAGGGCTTCATCTCCGGCCTAGAGTCCCAGTACGGCAACGTGAAGCGGTCTCTCACGGGGCTCACCCGTGAGGTGTCCTCCACCGCCTTCGAACCGATGTCCGTCGACGTGCGAGGGGGAGCGCGCACCACGTCGGGTGGCGCCAGTGGAGGCAGCTCGGGCCAGGTGACCCACGTCAACCTCGCGGCAGGTGCCATCCAGATCACCACGGCGGCCGGCACGGCTGAGGGCATCCTCGCCGACGTCGCCCGCGAGCTGCCCGCCTTCTTCGCCCAGCGTGCGTAAGGGCCGCACCTGGACCACCGCTCGAGCCCGGCTCATGCTCACTCGTGCGGAGCGGCAAGGCGACCGCACCGCGGCCTCTGAGCCGGGCCTCCCTGTCCTCATCTAGTCCGCAAATAGTCCGCAAGAAGTCCCGAAGTCCGCAACATCAGCCGATATACGCAAGGCCGGCAGCGACGTATTCCACCTAGCCAAAGCCGTTTGACGGGTATCCACCCTTGCCAAACCCGAGGGGCTGACCGCTCTCCTAAAGCGGGTGTCGTTGGTTCGAATCCAACCGGGGTCGCCAATGAAGTCGCATCTTTCGTTGCGCCTGGCGTCGAGAACGCGCGGGGCCACTTGCTCCGGCCAGCTTCCGTCAGGCCCCTGGCCTGCGGTTCTTCTGCAGGAAGCGCGACACCGCGATGGCCAGCTCCGTCGGGTGCGTGAGCACTAGATCGTGCCCCGCCCCCGAGATGCTGACCGTCTGCACGTCAGGGAAGAGTTCCCGGACCCAGGCCTTGGTGTGGCGGAACATCGGCCCGCTGTCGGTCCCGCCGACGTACAACACCGGGGCACCCAGGGAAACGGCCTCGTCCGGCCCGTAGCGCCAGGTCAGGAGGGCCGGGATGTCGCGGCCGAAGAACGCCGCGGCGTCGCGCTCGATCCGTTCAACCGACCCCGGCGCCAGTGCCTCCTGGCGGCGTCGCCACTCCGGCCCGACGAGCATGACCATGAACGCCTCCAGCGCGGCGGCGGCACCCTCGTGCTCGTACACGTCCATCAGCCTGCGGCTCGCCGTGACGAAGTCCGTGGCGGATGGTGCATGCCGGGGTGGCGGCTCGATGGCCACGACCGAGCGGACGGCCGCCGGCGCCAGCGAAGCGAGGTGCAACGCCACTGCCGCCGAGTAGCTCACGCCGATGACGTGGGCGGGCACCGCGTCCAGGTCTTCGAGGACGGCGAGGCAGTCCAGCGCGTCGGATTCAATCATGGCGGGGGCTGTAGCGGTGGTGGTGCTCGACCCGTAGTCACGTCGGTTGAAGGTGATCACCCGGAAATGCTCACGGAGCAGTTCGTGGCGCGAGAACGATGTCGTCTCGTCCACGGACAGCGCGGTCTGCACGACGAGGACCGCCTCTCCCGATCCCTCGGCAGTCACGGCGAGCCTTCCCTCGGGCACCGGAACCCATGAAGTGGTCACCAGACCACTGTGTCACCGGGGAGTGGCATCCACTAGTAGCAGCGGAGGCCGGAACTGCGCTCCCCCCAGCGCAGTCCCGGCCGGTCTTCCCCCCAGCGCAGCGGGCTCAGAGCCCGACTGAATCCGCCCCGTGCTCGGCCTGTGCCTGCGAGAATCCCTCGTAGAGCAACTGGTCCACCAGGCCGGAGCGCGAGAATCCGCCCATCTCCAGGTACGACTTCGCCTTCAGCGCCGCCTGCTCCATCCAGTCGACGGTGACGTTGGCCACCCCGTAGAGGGCCTCCTCGGACGAGAAGCCCTCGTACTCGAGCTGGTCCACCAGACCCGACTCCGAGAAGGCGGTGAACTCGAGGTACGACTCGGCCTTCAGCGCCGCCTGCTCCATCCAGTCCGCGCCGATCGCGTCAGCGGCGAACTCCGCGTCCGCAGTGGAGAAGCCCTCGTACTCGAGCTGGCCGATCAACCCGGTGCGCGAGAACGGGGCGAAGCTGATGTAGTTCTCGGCGCTGACGACCGCCTGGCCCTGAGTGACGCTGAGGCCCGGATCCGCCGGTTCCTCCACCACGGGCTCTTCTGCCACGGGCACCGCCGCCGTCGTCTCCGGGGCGGCTTCCGCTGTGGTCTCAGGTGCTGCTGCCTCCGTGGTGGCTGCCACCGGGGTGGTTTCCTGGAGCGGCTCCGCGGTGGTCTCCTCCGCCGGTGCGGCAGACGTGGCCTCCGCCGTGGCGCTGGCGCTGGCCAGGGGCGCGGCCTGCTCGGTGTCGTCGCCGCCCTTGGGCAGGATGGCGATGAGGCCGATGAGCGCGACCACCGGGATGATGATGCGCTTCTTCGTGTACCAGGGCCGCCGCGCTGCGGCCGTGGTCTGGGTGGCCTGCGCCGCCGGGTCTGCCCACTGCGTCCCGTCCCAGTACCGGGACGAGCCGTCCGGCTGGGTGTACCAGCCGGCTGGATGCTGCTGTGTCATGTTGGTTCCCCCAATGACGATTGATGTGTACGTCATTGACGCTAGAGAGGGGGTCTGACAAAAATGGGGACCGAAGGAAGATCAGTCGGTCAGTTCGCCGCGCACCAGGGAGTCGCCGGAGTGCGTGGGGGCGTCGTCGAACAGCTCGCGGGAGATGTCGACGATGGTGTAGCCCTCGTCCAACAGTCGCTGCGTCACAGGGAAGCGCTGCTCTCCGTCGGGCTCCAGGATGCCCACCGACACCATGCGCTGGAGGTCTTCGTTGATCAGCCAGACCTCGAAGTAGTCGGCTTTCTTCGCGTCGAACACCGGTGCCTCCACCACAAGGACCAGACCGTCGCCGCCGTCGACCAGGCGGGCGGCGGCAGGCGTGGCGTCGTCGGCGAGGGGGGCGAGTTCTGCGGAGGCCACGGTCACCGGGGCCGCGTCCCGTGACGGGAGCTCGAGCAGTGTGCCGAGGCCGACGCCGACCAGGAGGCAGGCGGCAGCCGCCAGTACCCAGGGCCATGACCGGGAACGCAGGCCGGACGTGGTGGTGCCGGCGGAAGCCGGTGCGTCGGAGGCCTCGAGGACGCGCGCCCGCAGCCGTGGGGGCGGTGTCGCTGCCAAGCTGGGCGAACCCTGCGCGTCCCTGACCAGCTGCGCGCCCAGACGGAGATCCGCCACGGCCGAGGTGCAGCGGGGGCACGACGCAAGGTGGGCCGCGTACTGATCCCTTGTTGCATCCTCGGCTAGCGCCAGGGAGAGCAACTGGTCGTTCTCGAGGTGGGTCGTCACGATTGGCTCTCCTTCCAGGCGTCCTTCACGATCAACAAGCCCCGTCGGATGTGGCTCTTCACGGTGCCGACGGGCATCTGCAACCTGTCGGCGATCTCCGCGTGCGTCAGGCCATCGTAGAAGGCCAACTGCAACACTTTCCGCTTCGGATCGCCCATGGCGTCCAGTACTGCGGTGACGAGGAGGCGGTCGTCGGCGGGCTGCTCTGTGGTGTCCTCCGTGCTGCTGTAGCGGCGGGCCTCGTCCACCCGGCGGTTGTGGCGGGCGCGGGATTCCCAATGGTCCGCCACCCGCCGTCGGGCGATCACCAGCAACCAGGCGGGCAATGCCGTCTCACCGGGAACCAGCGCTGACCTGCTCGACCAGGCGGAGGCGAAGACCTGCTGGGTGACGTCTTCGGCATCTGCATCCGGGGGTGCCACCTTCCGCCGGACGAAGCCGTGGATCAGCGGCGCCCACCGGTCGTACATCGCCGCGAAGGCCTCTCGTGAGCCCGCGGCGACATCCCGGCTGAGCATCGCAACGTCATCGGAGTCCACACAGAGAGCCTAGGTCAAGAAACGGGAACGGCGCGGGCGATCACGTTGTTCTGGTACCCGCCACGGTCACGGAGATAGGGGCCTCCGCACGTGACCAGGTTGAGGTGGTGCGCCCCGGTGCGGGCGAACAGTTGCGCAAGGTCGAGTTCGGCGCGCGGCACGGAGTCAACCGACTCCACGCGGTAGGCATGCTCAACGCCTGCTGCGTCGAGCACGACGATGACCTCACCGGGGGCCAGCCTGCGAAGGTCCGCCAGTGGTCCGATGCCCAGTTCCTTCGAGTCGACGTGGGCCGCGATCACGGTGGCGCCCTGAGCGTCGCCGGGGGCCGGACCGAAGCGGTACCAGCCGGCCTCTGCGGGATCGGGCGGCAGGGCCATCAGGCCGATGTCGTCGACGCCCTGAGGTGAGAGCGGCATGTCGATCTTCAGGGAGGGGATCATCATCCGGGTGGGTGACGGCCGGGTGGTGGCAGCCGCGAGTCCTGCCGAACTTGTGCCGACCTGATCAGCCGGCGTGGAGGCAGGCGTGGGGGCTGAGGTCGGCGGGGCGGGGGACTGCGGGGGAGACGTGTTGGGCGCTTCCCGTGAAACGGCTGGGGTCGGGGCCGGGGCCGGGGACGAGGTCGCGAGGGCCGGCGCGGTGGAGGGCGGTGCCTCCTGGGCGACCGGCCCGCCGCAGGCGGTGATCGCCGTGAGGGCGATCACCGCTGCGACTCCGAAGGCGGGGCGCCGTCGGTCAGGGCTCATGACGGTCAGTTGACCAGGGCGCGCCTGCGCACCAGCACCACACCGGTGCCCGCCGCCAGGAGTGCTGCCACGGCGAGGAGGGCGGCGGAGTTGGCGGCGTCCGCAGCGGCGGCCTGTCCACCGGTGCCGCCGGGAACGCCGCCGGGGGCGCTGTGGAGACCGTCGATCACCTGGACGGCGAGCCCCAGGTTGGCGTCGGCCGCACTGCCCCAGGCGTAGACGATGGTGTTGGCGCCCTCAGCGATGTTCACATCCGCCGGGCCGATCGCCACGGTGTCGGTGCCGGTGAGCACCACGTCGGCAGACACGGTGCCGGCCGCGAGGTCGGCCTTCATCTCGTCAGGGTTGGCGAGGTTGCTGAAGGCCACGGTGCCGTTGGCGCGCACGTCGACGGCAGGTGCCGCTGCGGTGTGGCGGACGGTGAGGCGTCCTTCTCCGGCGGCGGTGGCGGAGACGTCGTTGACGAAGGGCGTGAGGATGGGCTTGCCGTCGGCGTCGAGGTGGGCTACGACGGTGATGTTGGCGCCCCCGGGAACGGTGACGTCGTTGGCCTCGATGGCGGCCTCCCCGTCGGCACCGGCACCGGCGGCGGTGACCTTGAGGTCGTAGGAACCGGCCGGCAACTGCACGGCGTCGGTGAGGGTGCCGGGCGCGAAGTTGGTCAGGAGGGAGTTGCCGTTGGCGTAGACGTCCACCGTGAGGCCGGGCACGCCGTGGAGGATGTGGACGGTTGCTTCGTGCTCGTCTGCGGCTGCCATGTTCGGGGCAACCGCGCAGGCCAGTGCCAGCGGCAGCGCCGCGGCGAAGATTCGTGCTCGCATGATGGGTCCTTTCGGTCCGGGCCCTGAGGCCGGCGCAGCGCGGCTTTCGCGCTACTGCCCCCTTAGTCCGCCTGGGACCGGTCCGTGGATGCACCTTGTTCAATGTTTTTTTAAGGTTGGTCTGATCGCTGCCCATGGAGGGGCACCCCGGAGATTAATCCCAAACCTTGGTAGTAATATCTCCGGCATGCAAGATATCTCGCTCAGCCCCAAGTCCAGCTGCGGTTGCGGCGGCCACGACCAAGCCCTCCCGGAGCTCGACGCCCGCACCATCCCGCACGCCATCCGCCACGCCGCCATCCACGGCGTCGTCGACTCGTTGCAGCCCGGCACCGCTTTCGTGCTCGTCGCACCGCACGATCCGATCCCGCTCATCGCCCAGATCCAGCAGCGTCACGGGCAGGACGTCGCCGTCAGCTACGTGCAGCAGGGCCCCGACGCCTGGAAGCTCAAGCTCGCGCGCTCCTGATCGTGACAACCTCGGGTACAGCTGACCGGACGTCCCGGGCCACACGGGACATCGGTCAGCGCACGAAGAACTGGCGGGTGGCGATGGTCGCCCTCGCCGGTTTTTCGCTGTTGGCGGGGCTCAACGCCGGGCTGTTGCGGCTCGGCGTCTGGGCGCCCGTTGATTCAGACCGGCTGGCAGACCTCCACGGCCCGGTCATGGTGCTCGGCTTCATGGGGACCCTCATCTCCCTGGAGCGGGCGCAGGCGCTGCGGCAGGCGTGGGCCTATCTCGCCCCCGCGCTCTTCGGCCTGGGGTCGGTCACCCTGCTCGTCGGCGCCCCCATCGGGTTGGGCAAACTCCTCCTCTTCGACGGCGGCCTGGCCTTCCTCGCGCTCACCATCGCGCTGTGGCTGCGCGCCCCGCTCTCGCTGGTGGCCGCACAGGCCTTCGGCGCGCTGTTCGTCGCGCTCTTCACAGGCCTGTGGCTGGTGGCGGAGATCGCCCCGTTGCTGCCGCTGCTCGCCGCCTTCCTCATCATCACCATCGCTTCAGAGCGCGCCGAACTTGCCCAGCTCACCATGGGCCGCCGCGCCATCCCCACCCTGCTCGCCCTCGGCACGCTGATCGGCGGTGGCGCCGCCCTCAGCCTGGTCTTCCCCGACACCGGTGCCCGGATCGTCGGCCTCGGCTGCCTGCTCACCGCGCTGTGGCTGTTCCGCGACGACGTGGGCCGCCGCTTCGTGCGCAGCACCGGGCTCCGGCGGTTCAACGCCGCCTCGCTGCTGGCCGGCAACCTGTGGCTCGCCGTCGCCGGCGTCGTGTGGCTCGTCGTCGGCCAGCCCACCTCCAGCGGCACCTACGACGCCGTCATCCACGGGGTCTTCCTGGGCTTCGGGCTGGCCATGATCATGGCGCACGCCCCCATCATCTTCCCGGCCGTCATCGGGCGGCCGCTCCCGTATCGTTCGTCCATGTGGGCCCCGCTCGTCGTGCTCAACGTGGGCATGGTCCTGCGCCTCAGCGGGGGGCTGGCGGGCATCCAACCCCTCTACCGAACCGGAGGCATCCTCACCGTGCTGGCACTCCTGATCTTCGCCGTGACCGTCGTGGTGTCGGTGGTGCGTTCATGAGGGGGCGCCGGTCGCTGCGCGACTTCACCCTGCTGGTCTGGCTGGTCGGCGCCGTCGTCATCGCGCTGGTGCATCGCTGGGTGCCCGAATCCACCTGGCTGATGGTGCACCTCGTCGGGCTCGGCGCCATCACCCACTCGGTCATGGTGTGGAGCGCCCACTTCACCGCAGCCCTGCTCAAGACCCGGCCGGACGACAAAGCCAGGAAGGTCGCCGACGTTCGGTTGGGCCTCCTGGCCGTGGGCGCGCTGGCGGTGTTCGTCGGGGTGCCGACCACGCAGTGGTGGCTGGTGCTCATCGGCGCGGTGGCCGTGTCGACGGCGGTGCTGTGGCACGCCTGGACCCTCATCCGCGACCTGAAGCGCGCGCTTCCCGGGCGCTTCCGCATCAGCATCCGCTACTACGTGGTGGCCGCGCTCTGCGTGCCGGTAGGAGCCGGCTTCGGCGCTGCGCTCGCCTGGGGCCTGGGCGACCGCTGGCACGCCAACCTCCTCGTCGCCCACACCATGACGATGATCCTGGGCTGGGTGGGTTTGACGCTGGTGGGCACCCTCGTCACCTTCTGGCCGACGGTGCTGCGCACCCGGATGGACGACCGCGCGGAGCGCCTCGCCCGTCAGACGCTGCCCATCCTGCTGGGCGGTCTGGCTGTGATCATCGCCGGCTCGCTGACGGGGCTGCGGCCCGTCGCCGCCGTCGGCATCGCGGGATACGCCGTGGGGCTCCTGTGGTTCGGTCGCTGCCTCGTGGCCCCCACCAGGAAGCGGCCCCCGCGCGAGTTCGCCTCCGCGTCGATCCTGGCTGCCTGCGTCTGGGCGTGCGTCGCGCTGGTCGCCACGGCCGTGCACGTCTGGCGCGCCGACGACATCGCGCTCGCCACGGACTACCCGCTGCTCGCCGGCATCTGGGTGGTGGGCTTCCTCCTGCAACTGGTCACCGGTGCGCTGAGCTACCTCCTGCCGTCGGTGCTCGGCGGCGGCCCGCGCGTGGTGCGGGCGGGCGCTGCCTACTTCGACCGCTGGGCCACCGCCCGGCTGGTCGTCATCAACGGCGGCCTGCTGCTGTTCCTGATGCCGCTGCCCAGCTGGGTGAAGGTGACGGTCTCCAGCGCCGTGCTGGTGGCGTTGGCGCTGTTCATCCCGCTGATGGTGCTGGGCATCCGGGCGTCGGTGAAGGAGAAGAGGGCCGCCATGGCCGGCCTCGAACCCTCGCTGCCCGCAGAGCGGCCCAACGCGCTGACCGGCAGCGGCCTGGTGGCCGGCGTCGCCGCGCTGGCCGTCGTGGTCTCGCTCGGGTTCGGAATGGACCCCGGAGCGGCCGGCATCGTCACCCCGGGCACCACGACGCAGGCGGTGGCGCCCACCGGCGAGACCGTCCGCGTGGCGGTCACCGCGCACGACATGCGCTTCGAACCCGCCAGCATCCAGGTGGACCCGGGCGACCGGGTCATCATCGAGCTCACCAACCTGGACGACACCAACGTGCACGACCTCATGGTGGGCGACGTCCGCAGCCCAAGGCTCGCCGCCGGGGAGAGGGCGGAGCTGGACCTGGGCGTGGTCGGGCAGAGCATCGAAGGTTGGTGCACCGTCGTCGGCCACCGGCAGATGGGGATGACGTTCGACGTCGTCGTCGGCGACACTGCACCCGAGCCGGCCTCCACTTCCGGAGGCGGGCACGCCGTTCACCAACCCGCCGCGGGCAATCCCGAGGCCGAGTTGGGCCACATCGTCGACCCCGTCGCACCAGAGCTGACAGACGAAACCGTCCGCCGCTACGAGTTCCGCGTCACGGAGGAACCCCTCGAGGTGGCCCCCGGGCTGTGGCAGCGCAGGTGGACATTCAACGGGCAGAGCGTCGGCCCCACCCTGCGGGGCACGGTGGGCGACACCTTCGAGATCACCCTCATCAACGACGGCACGATGGGCCACTCGATCGATTTCCACGCCGGCGCGGTCGCGCCCGATGCGCCGATGCGGACCATCGCGCCCGGCGAGAGCCTCGTGTACCGCTTCACGGCGGAGCGGGCGGGAGCCTGGCTCTACCACTGCTCCACCATGCCCATGAGCGCGCACATCGCCGCCGGCATGCACGGCGCCGTGATCATCGAGCCGGAGGAGGGCTGGCCCGCGGTGGACCGTGAGTACGTGGTGGTCCAGTCGGAGGTCTTCGCCGACGACGCCGCCACCGCAGACGAGGCCACCGAGATCAACCCGGACCGCGTGCTCGCCGAGCAGCCGGACCGGGTGGTGTTCAACGGCATCGCCAACCAGTACGACCAGCGGCAGTTCGAGGCGAAGGTGGGGGAGAAGGTGCGCTTCTTCGTGGTCGACGCCGGGCCCAACCGGGCGTCGAGCTTCCACATCGTGGGCGGCCAGTTCGACACCGTCTACCGCGAGGGTGGCTACCTGCTGCGCGACGGCGAGGACGCCTTCGGCAACACCGGAGGCGGGGCCCAGGCGTTGGCGCTCCAGCCGGCCGAGGGCGGTTTCGTGGAGATCACCTTCAACGAGGCGGGGCACTACCCGGTGGTCAGCCACATCATGGTCGACGCGGAGCGCGGCGCCCACGGCATCGTCGAGGTCACGGACTGAAGACGCATCCGAACTCCACGCTTTCAGGCTGCCGAGAGCTCGGTGTCGTCGGCCAGCGACTCGCCGGCGACAGCGGGGACGCCGCCCAGGTCCACGAGGAAGCCACCCGGGAACTCCTCCGACAACAGATCAGCCAACCGGCGCGCGGTGCGTGAGCGGGCGTCGCGTTCGGCGTCGGCCGACACCGGCTCCAGCGGGTCCGTGCCGTGCAGCATCGCGCCCAGGTGATCGTCAAGGATGGGATGGCCGCCGAGCGCGTCCATGTCGCCGAAGACGTCGAGTTCCGCACGCACCACCTCAACGGCCGGCAGGAGCGTCTCGGGGTTCGAGGTCAGCAGGGTGGCGCGGGTGCCCAAGGCGGGGAAGGTGGCCTCGTAGGGGAGCAGCGACATGGTGGTGTCCGTTCTGTTCGTCGGTGTATACAACCAAACCGGAGCTTTCTGTGCACATCCTGTGAGGCGTCTGGCAGGTCGGTGTGACCGGTTCCACTGCGCGATCTGGCCCCACGGGGGGCACCTGAAGGTGAGCAATCCGAGGTCGCCGGTTAGGATCGATGCGTTACCTAGGAAGGGAATCGTCGTGTCCGAAGCCGGCCTGCAGGCAGCACGCCAGAAGATGATGGATGCCGGGGTACCCACTCCGGCCATTGAGGTGTTCACGCGCTTCTACCATCTGCTCGAATCCGGTGAGACCGGTGTCATCCGAGAGGACACGATCGAGCCACTGCTCGACCCGCCGATGCTGGCGGACGTGGACATCACCGACGCCGAGGCCCGCGACGCCATCGGCAAGACGGTCATCATCAAGCTCAACGGTGGCCTCGGCACCTCCATGGGCCTCGACAAGGCCAAGACCCTCCTCCCCGTGCGCGACGGGCTCAACTTCCTGGACCTCATCGTCCGCCAGGTGCTCGCCGCTCGCGAGCGCTACGACGCGCGCCTCCCGCTGCTCCTGATGAACTCGTTCCGCACCGACGACGACACGCTGATGCACCTGAGCCGCTACCCCGAACTCCCCGTCGAGGAACTGCCGCTGAGCTTCGTGCAGAACCAGGAGCCGAAGCTCCGCGCCGAGGACCTCACGCCGGTGTCATGGCCCGCAGACCCGTCGCTCGAATGGTGCCCGCCCGGCCACGGCGACCTGTACCCGGCGCTGGAGGGCTCCGGCGTGCTCGACGCGCTGCTCGCGGCCGGCTTCCGCTACGCCTGCGTCTCCAACGGCGACAACCTGGGCGCGGCCCCGAACGCCACCATCGCCGGCTGGTTCGCCAAGTCCGGCGCCCCCTACGCCGCAGAGCTGTGCCGCCGAACCATCAACGACAAGAAGGGCGGCCACCTC
Organism: Tessaracoccus sp. MC1865; assembly: GCF_017815535.1. Lineage (NCBI taxonomy): Bacteria > Bacillati > Actinomycetota > Actinomycetes > Propionibacteriales > Propionibacteriaceae > Tessaracoccus > Tessaracoccus sp. MC1865. Next base: position 664,437 of record NZ_CP072596.1, read on the forward strand.
GCCGTCCGCAAGGCCGACGGGCAGCTGATCCTGCGCGACACCGCGCAGACCGCGCCGGAGGAGATGGACTTCTTCACCGACGAGCACCGTCATCCGTTCTTCCACACCAACAACCTCTGGTTCGACCTGCAGGTCCTGAAGAACACCCTCGTCGAGCGCGGATCGGTGCTCGGGCTGCCCCTCATCCGCAACGAGAAGACGGTGGACCCGACGGATTCGTCGTCCACACCGGTCATCCAGGTGGAGTCCGCCATGGGCGCCGCGATCGAGGTGTTCGAGGGCGCCACCGCCATCTGCGTCGGCCGCGACCGCTTCCTCCCGGTCAAGACCACCAACGAACTGCTGTTGCTCCGCTCGGACGTCTACAACCTGACCGACGAGGGCAAGCTCATCGCCTGCACGGATGCCTCGCCGGAGATCAACCTGGACTCGCGCTACTACAAGACGGTGCAGAAGTTCGCCGAGCGCATCCCGTCGGCGCCGTCGCTGCGCAAAGCGAGGTCGTTCCGGGTGGAGGGCGACTACACCTTCGGCTCCGGCGTCGTCGTCACGGGCGACGTCACCCTGGCGGATCCGGGCGACAGCCGCACGGTCGCGGACGGTGCCCGGCTTGACGGCTGACCCGCTCGCGCGTGCCCTCGCCCTGGCGCTGACGGGGGAGGAACTCCCCGTCGGGTCCGTCGGTACGCTGGCCGACGAGTTGACCGGGCTCGGTTTCACCCCTGAGCGGCTGTCCGAGCTTCGTCACGAGGCCCAGGCGGCGGAGCGCGTCTGGCCGTTCCCGGTGCCGCTGGACGTGCGCCGCGAGGTGGGCTTCTCTCGCTTCGACGCGGCGCTGGCCACCGCCCGCCAGCAGTTGGGTCTCACCGGTCTGGTCGCGAGCCGGCCTGCGGAGCGGCCCCTGAACCGCGACGAACAACGCCTCGTCCAGGACCGTCCGCCGCACTGGTGAGCTTGACGGGACATGAAAAGGGGCGCCTCCCGTGGGAGGTGCCCCTTCGTGTTCCTCGAGATCAGAGGGTGCGGGCGCGGATGGCGTCGCGGATCTCCTCCAGCAGTTCCTCGGACTTGGTGAGGGTGGGCGCCTCTGCGGACGAGCGGTCGAAGCGCTCCTTGGCCTTCGTGTAGGGCAGCACCACGCCGAAGTAGACCACCGCGGCGATGATGACGAACGCCAGCAGGGCGGTCAGGAAGGCGCCGACGGACACGCCGCCCGGCTTGAAGTTCGAGAAATCGGGCGTGCCGCCCAGGAGGCCCAGCACGTCCATGAACATCGCGGTGAACGACTCGACGACGGTGGCGAACGCGGCGCCGATGACAAAGGCGATGGCCAACTCGATGAGGTTGCCACGCATCAGGAATTCTTTGAAGCCCTTCATAGCTCTTCAGACTTTCTGTATTACCGCCGGAGCGGGGTCTGTCACGACGCGCGACTGTCGCGTCGTCGGACCGTGGTCCGGGATGACTCTAGCGAGGTACCGGTGCACCCACAACAGCGATGGCCTCACCCGGGCGCGCCACCCAGCACGATGCGCAGGCCGCCGTCCTGCCCCAGCGCGGCCACCATGGGGGCCTCGGACGTGGGTACGTCCACGAGAATCATCGGCCCGGAAGCGGCTGTGGCAGTGGCCAACGGTGAGCCTCCGGAGGGCGGGGTGGCCAACACGGCCACCCGTGCGTCGGTGGTGAGGATCTCCACCTCGTCGTAGCCCGTGGCGATCAGGGAGATCCGGTCACCGGGGTTCAGCAGTGAGCGGAGGTTGTCGTCGCGCAGGACGATGGGGACCAGGGCCCGACCAGGCTCGGTGTTGTGGCTGGCGGCCAACATGCCGGGCTGGAGGACGGTGCCCCCGCCCAGGGAGACTGCGGTGCTGCGGCCCACCAGGGCGTCGGCCTCAGTGAGGGCGCCGTCGGGCACGGAATGCGATGGCAGATGGGCGAGGCTCACGTCCGAGGCCGTCAGCACGTGGCCCGCCGGCAGGTCCGCCGAGATCACGACGGCGGGCTCAGTGGGCCCCTCCGCAGGCGCGAGGGAATTGCCCAACATCAGGACGGCCGCCGCGGCGAGTACTGCGCCCACCGCGCGGCGGTGCCAGGACACCCGTTGGGCGATGAGATCGAGGAGGCGCTTCATGCCTCCACTGTGGCCGGTTGGACCATCGATCCACCGTTATCCACAGGTGTGAGTGCGCGTCAGGCGGACTTGGCCTCGACCTTGGCGGCCGGCTTGGCCTCGGTCTTCGCGGGCTCCGCCGCCTTGGCTGCAGGCTTCGAGGAGCTGCGGTTGTCCGTCTTGTAGAAGCCGGAGCCCTTGAACACGACGCCGACGGCGCTGAACACCTTGCGCAGGCTGCCTTCGCACTCGGGGCATACGGAGAGCGCGTCGTCGGTGAACTTCTGCACGACCTCGAGGTCGGTGCCACAGTTGGTGCAGCGGTACTGATAGGTGGGCATTGACTTCCTCCGTAGAGACAACCGCCCGCCATGATAGTTCAGCGGTCAACGATGACCCAACCGAGCTCAGTGGCGTAGCCATCCATGGACACGTCGTGGGGGAGCACTGGCACGCTGTCGACGACCTCCTCGGACCTCGCGAGCGCCACCAGCAGGACGTTCGGGCGTCGTCGGCTCAGCGCCCGGTCGTACCAGCCCCCGCCCGTCCCGAGCCGCGATCCGTCGCGCCCGACGGCGAGGCAGGGGAGGAGCACGAGGTCAGCCTCAGCGATGGCCTCCGCGCCCAGCCCCGGGCCTGGCGGGTGCGGGATGGCTCCCCAGCCGGGAACCAGCGCGTCCCAGCCGGGGAAGACCGCCCAGTCGGGTGAGTGGGTGAGCCGCGGCACCAGCACGCTCCAGCCCAGCGCCAGCAGCCCGTCGATGATCGCTCGTGTGCCAGGTTCACCGGGCCGCGACACGTAGACAGCCGCCGTCCCCACCGGCAACTCCGCGACGGCGGCGAGCACGTGCCGGGCCAGCTCCGCGTCCGCGCGGCGCCAGCCCGCCTCCGGGACAGCCCTCCGGGCGGCCGACACGTCCTGGCGCAGCGCGTCCTTCCGGAGCTGTTCGGGCATTGGCATATCGTAAGGGCCATGGCCTGGTTTGGACGCAAGAAAGAGGACCCCGTCGTCGAGGAGATCCCCGAAGAGCCGCGGCTCCCGGAGGCCCCTGCCCTGAACGCCTCAGGGCTGCGCAGCGTCGCAGACCACACCGCCTATCTGCTCGGCCTCGTGGAGCCGCTCGAGCCGTTCGGTACCCCGTTGCTGGAAGCCTGGGATCAGGTGATGTGCGAGGACATCGACTCGATGATCAACGTGCCGCCCAACTCCACCGCCAAGGTGGCCGGGTACGCGGTGCGCGCGGCGGATCTCGTCGACGACCAGGGACACCTGGCCGAGCCCCTGCAGATCGCCGAGGCCACCGTCGAGCGGTTGCCCGAGGGCGCGGCTGTTGTGGTGGCCGCCGGTGACGTGCTGCCGCGCGGCGCCAACGCTGTGCTGCCCGCGACCTTCGCCACGCTGGAGGACAACCGTGCGCACCTCATCGAGAAGGTCACGGAGGGTGAGTACGTACGCGCCGCCGGCGAGCATCTGAGCGTCGGCACCCGCCTCCTCAGCGAGGGCGAGGTCCTCGACGACCGCGCCATGGGCCTCCTGGCGGGGGCCGGCATCGACAAGGTGATGGTGCGGCCCCGGCCGCGCGTCGTGGTCGTCAGCTCTGGCGAGCATCTCGTGGACCCAGGCGCCACCATGTCGCACGGTGACGCGACGGACGCCAACTCCTACATGATCTCCGCCGCGGCCCGCGCCGCCGGAGCCACGGTGTTCCGCGTGGCCGTGCACTCCAATGACCCCGAAGCGCTCCGCAACGCCATCACGGACCAGCTCATCCGGGCAGATCTGGTCATCTCGACGACCGGTGGGCGCCGCGAGGACTACGAGGCCGTCGTCGATGTCATGAACGATCTCGGCCTGGTGGATTCCGTCGACGTGGCCATGTCGCCGGGCCGCACCCAGACGTTCGGCCTGATCGGCGAGGACAACGAGCGGGTGCCCATGCTGATGCTGCCTGGCAACCCGGTGAGCGCCTATGTGTCGTTCCACGTCTTCGCGCGGCCGCTGATCCGCCGCCTGATGGGCGCGCGCACCGAACACCGGGCCTTCCGCGCCATCACCCGCACCATGCTGCGGTCCATGCACGGCACCATGCACCTCCTGCGGGGCCGGGTGCAGCTCGACGGCAGCATCCGCTACGTCGAACAGGTCTCGCTGCCCCACGCACTGGGGGAGCTGACGGAGTCGAACGCCCTGATCCTGCTCGACGAGTCGCTCGAGTCGGTGAAGGCCGGCCAGGCCGTCAAGGTGTGGTTGTTCGACGAAGAGGACTGAGCCCCGGCGGTCGTCTGCAGCCTGCGCCGCGTACAGGCGCGAACATGAAGAGACACCCTTCCACGCCTGGCGCGTGATGTACGCCAGGTCCGTCAGGTTGTTGAACGCCCAACCGGACTCGCGGGCGAACTGCCCGTTCTTGACGAGCACGCTGGAGCCGCGCAATCTCGTTAGAATCAATATCGCGACGCGCCGCGGCCGAGCGGTCGAATTACGGGGATGTTGTTAACGTATGGGCATGCTCGCCGGGATCATCATCGCTGTTGTCGTCTGCGCCGGCCTTGCGTTCGCTCTTCCCTGGGTGAGCGCGCAGCGGCCCTCTGACCTCGAGCTCGAGGGCGACCCCACTGAGCGATTCGCAGACTCCATGCGTATCCTGCGCCGGGACGTGGAGGATTTCGTCGAGGACGAGAACCTCGCCTCGGTGTCCACCCCCTTCACCCGGCGGGCCGAGTTGAACGAACTCCGCCTCATCGCGCGCCAGGCCGCCCGGCGACGCCTCACCGTCGTCGTCGTGCTCCTCGGCGCACTGGTCATCCTCACAGTGCTGGCCGCGTCGAACATCGTCGCGTGGTGGACGCTCTCAGTGCCCGGGGGACTGTTGGTCGCGTTCCTGTGCGTGGCCCGGCTCACCGTCGTCGCGATGCACCGCAGCCTCGACCGTCGGGCAGCGGCCGTCAACGGCGGCTTCGACGAGCACGAGGACACCACCACCATCGACATCGGCCAGCCGGAATCGGAGAGCACCGAGATCTCCATCGAGCTCACCATGCCCACCACGATGGGTGCGTTGTGGGATCCCATTCCCGTGACGCCGGCCACCTACGTGTCGCAGCCGCTGCTTCCGCGCACCGTGCGAACCATCGACCTGTCCGCGCCCGTTGCGGCCACCTCGCCCCTGGTGCCGACGGCGGACAACCCCGCGGCCCCGGTCGAGGAGGGCGAGGCCACCATCACGGCGTCGGGCGGCGCGGCGAGCATCGCCGAGTTCCGCCCCCGCGCGGTCGGCGAGTGACGCTGGTCACGGGCGAGAGCCCCGTGGGCACCCCAACTTGGAGCGATTCCCGACGCGGTGCTAAAGTTGTCGATGCTCTGGGGCTATGGCGCAGTTGGTAGCGCGTCTCGTTCGCAATGAGAAGGCCGGGGGTTCGAATCCCCCTAGCTCCACCAGACACATGCCCCGCTCCGGCGGGGCATTCTGCTTCTCCGGGACGATGCTCGAAATTCGCAGGGAGCTATCTGCCACATCGCCCTCTGTAGCGCCGATGTGGTAGAAATCTCCCTCCTATTTCTGGAGACTCAACTCTGGTCGGCGAGTAGTTCGACTTCCGCCGTGGCGCTCTGCTTGATCGTGCGGCCGACGGAGCACAGTCGGTCGACTGCCTTCACCGCACGCTCCACCAGCGCCGTCTGCTTCTCGGTGTCGATCTCCGACATGTCCACCACAACTGTGCTGCGGATCGCGGAGTAGCGGTTCTCGCCTTGCACCCCCTTCACATGGGCGACTCGTTGGGGGACCGCAACCCGCACGACGGTGAGGTGCCCCTCCGCGATGTCGAGGTTCAGGGCTTCAGCATGGACGTGACGACGGTGACCAACGAGGCGTTCGCCGCCTTCGTGGCCGACACCGGGTACGTCACGGATGCCGAGCGTTTCGGCTTCTCCGCTGTCTTCCACCTCGCGGTCCAGGCCCCGGAGGCAGACCTGATGGGTTCACCGGCCGGCCTGCCGTGGTGGCGGGGGGTCCGCGGCGCCGACTGGCGCCACCCCGGCGGTGCCCTGACGGACATCGCGGACCTTCTCGACCACCCGGTCGTGCATGTCAGCTGGCACGACTCCATGGCGTACTGCACCTGGGCCGGCCGACGGCTCCCGACGGAGGCCGAGTGGGAGTACGCCGCACGCGGAGGTCTTGCCCGCCGGAAGTACCCCTGGGGTGATGCCGCGGTCGACGACAGGGGCTGGCGGGCCAACATCTTCCAGGGTGCGTTCCCCGTCGACAACACGTGCGAGGACGGCTTCCTCACCACCGCACCGGCAGGGCACTTCGAACCCAACGGGTTCGGGCTCCACCAGATGATCGGCAACGTGTGGGAGTGGTGCGCGGACTGGTTCCATCCGGAGACCTACCAACACGACCGTCGTCGCGACCCGCATGGGCCACCGCAGGGCACGCAGCGAGTCATGCGCGGTGGCAGTTACCTATGTCACGACAGCTACTGCAACAGGTACCGTAAATCGGCACGCTCCCAGAACACCCCGGACTCGTCCATGGGCAACGCGGGCTTCCGGACGGTAGCGACCAGTCACTGAACCTTCAGCGGGGCGGAAGCAGGCGCGGTGATCGACGCGGCCCCCTCGCGGGTCTCAGCCCTGCGACAGGTGCATCTTCCGGACCGCTGCCAAATCGTTATCTCTGACTTTCTCGAAAGGGCTTGACGTGGGTTGGGACGCCATCTACTGTCATGCCAAGACGTTTTGGCAAAACGTCTTGGCACAAGGGTCTGCACCCCCACCACAACCGAAATGGAGTCGAAGTGAAGACGCTTCACCCCCGAGCGACGAGGCGTACCAAGCGCGTCGGAGTCGCAGTTGCAGCAGTCACTGCCACAGCACTGGTCCTCAGCGGATGCGGTGCCGGCGGAACCCCCGCCCCCAGCGACGGCGCTGACGGCGCCGAGGGTGCCGAGGGCACCACGCTCACCGTCGTCGTCGAAGGCGGCGGCAAGGCGGAGCTGGAGCCCATCGCAGATCTGTACACCTCTGAAACGGGCACCGAGGTCACGCTCGTCGAACTGCCTTACGCAGGTCTCTACGACCGCATCTCCTCGGAGTTGCAGTCCGGTGCCACCTCGTTCGACGTCGCCGCGCTCGACGCGATCTGGCTCACCTCATTCGGGCCAGGCCTCGCCCCGCTGGACGACCTCTTCACCGACGAGGTCCAGGGCGACCTGTTCGACGGACTCGTCAGCGAAGCCAAGGTGGGCGACCACTTCGTCGGCATGCCGGTGTGGACCAACTCCGAGGTGCTCTTCTACCGCACCGACCTCTTCGAGGACGCCGACAACAAGGCGCAGTTCGAAGAGAAGTACGGCTACGAGCTCGCGGCACCCACCACATGGGAGGAGTACCGCGATGTGGCGGAATTCTTCACGCGTGACACCGACGGCGACGGCGCCGTCGACCTCTACGGTACGGACGTGAAGGGCGCAGTCGAGACCGAATGGCTGGCGACCGTTTCGCAGGCGGGGGAAGAGCACATGGTCCTCGATCCCGAATCCGGCGAGATCACCATCGACAACGCCACCCACAAGGAGGCGCTGGACTTCTACGTCAGTCTGCTGCCGTTCGCCCCATCGGGTGCGGCGCAGCTCGACTGGGCCGGCGCGCAGAACCTCTTCTACCAGGGCAACCTCGCCATGATGCGGTTCTGGGGCCACGCCTACCGGCAGACGCCCGACGACTCGCCCATCAAGGACTCCATCGGTGTCGCCCCCATGATCGGCGGCCCGGGCGGGGTGGCTGGTGTCCCCGGCGCGTGGTACCTGTCGGTCCCGGCCAGCGGGAAGAACCAGGACGCGGCCAAGGACTTCATCGCCTTCGCCTTCGAGCACAACGAACTCGCCGCCGACACGTCGCTCGGGCTGGTGGCCAGCAAGGCAGCGTTCGAGAGCAAGGCCGGCGAAGAGGGTTTCGAGAACTATCCCGCTCTGGTGACCACGCTCGAGGCGCCGCAGACGCTCCCTCGGCCGAAGACGGAGAACTGGCAGGAGATCGTGGACTCCGTCCTCATCCCCACGCTCCAGAAGGCCGTTGAACCCGGCGCCGACACAGCTCAGCTGCTCTCGGACGCCAAGTCGCAGATCGAATCCATCATCAAGTAGAGGCCGGTTCCGTGCACTCCACAACCCCCCAGAGCGTCGCCGGGGTGGCCACAGCCGCCCCGGCGTCGCCCGGAATGCGCCCCAGAATCGGGCGGCGCGAACGGGGCGACCGTAGGTTCGCCATGTTGCTCATGCTCCCTGCGGCGGCCTTCCTCGCCGCTTTCGTCCTCTGGCCGCTCGTCCGTTTCGTCTATGACAGCTTCTTCGAGATCTCGCCGTTCGCCGGTGCGGCCCGAACTTTTGTCGGCTTCGACAACTACGTCGCCGCGTTCGCCTCCGACGCCTTCATCGCGGCGTCCGTCCGGACCGTGCTCTACACCCTGTTCGTCGTGACGCTGGAGTTCGTCTTCGGCCTCGCCGTCGCACTGCTGTTCTCCGCACTGGGGAGCCGCTCCACGGTGTTTCGCACCTTCTTCATGTACCCGTTGATGATCGCCCCTGTGGTCGCCGGCCTCCTCTGGCGCTTCCTGCTCATCGACAACTTCGGCATCATCAACGAACTCCTGTTTCAGGCCGGCATCCTGTCGACGCCCGACCAGGTGCAGTGGCTGAGCAACCCGAACCTCGCGCTGTTCTCCGTCGCCATCCCCGACATCTGGCTGACGACATCGTTCATCACGCTCGTGCTCTTCGCCGGGCTGCAGAACATCTCTGGCGAGGTCATTGAAGCTGCCCGCCTGGACGGTGCCCGCTACCTGCGTCTGCTGTTCAGCATCATCATCCCGCTGCTGCGGCCGGTGATCGCGGTGGCGCTGATCGTGCGTGGCATCGACGCCGCCCGCGCGTTCGACGTGATCCTCATCCAGACCGACGGCGGCCCACAGGGGAGCACCACCACCTTGAGCCTGCTCATCTACCGCACCATGACCAGGTTCGGCGACCCTGGGCTGGCGAGCGCCATGGGCACTGTCTACCTGCTGGGCATGCTCGCCGTGTCCATCGTGGCGGTCCTCCTCATCTGGCGACCGGGAGCAGGTGCCCGATGAATCCGCTCGAAACCCGAGGCCGCAGCCGGATCCTCCTCTGGGCGGGTCTCGCCCTGACGCTGGTGCTGTACGGCTTCCCGTTCTTGTACCTGCTGCTCACGTCGTTCAAGAGGCCGCTCGAGGCCATCGCCGTCCCCCCGAGGGTGATGCCGTCGATGTGGACGCTCGAGAACTACGTCTCTGCCCTCACCAGGCAGGGGGTGGCGGCGGCCCTCACCAACAGCGTCGTCACCGCGCTCGTCTCCACCGCACTGAGCCTGGTGCTCGCGGTCCCGGCGGCGTACGCCATCACCCGCTTCCGTACCCCCTCCGGGCGCGTCTTCATCCTCGCCGCGCTGGTCACCCGCATGGTGCCGACGATCGCAGTCGGCGCCCCGCTCGTCCAGGTGATGCGCACCATCGGGCTGACCGACACGTCGTTCGGCCTCGCGCTCGCCCACACCACCATCTCGTTGCCACTGTCGATCTGGCTGATGGCGAGCTTCTTCGAGGCGGTGCCCGACGACCTGAGCGAGGCCGCGCAGATGGACGGGTGCAACAGGCTCCAGGCCATGATCAGTGTGGTGCTGCCGGTGGTCTCCGGCGGCCTCGCGGTCACTGCGATCTTCGCCTTCCTCGCCTCGTGGAACGAGTTCCTCTTCTCGCTCCTCCTGACGTCGGTCCGTGCCCAGACCACTCCGGTGGTCATCGCGAACTTCCAGAGCCAATTCGGGCTCGACTGGGGCGGGATGACCGCTCTCGCGGCGGTCTACTCCGTACCCGTGATCATCCTGACCCTCTTCCTCCAGCGCCACATCGTCGCCGGCCTCACGCTCGGTGCCGTCAAGGGCTGACCCGGATCTGAATGGAGAGCAGCAACATGAACAGATACGACGTCACGGCCTGGCACCATGGCGACCCGCGCGAAGACATCGGCGAGGTGATCAACAGCATCCTCGCCGACGTCAAGGCCCGACAGTCAGGAGCCGCCGACTTCGGTGGAAAGCCCGGAGCCGTCATCTACATCCCGCCGGGCGACTACCGGCTGCGCACCCAGGTCGTCATCGACGTCAGCTTCCTCCGCGTCGAGGGCTCCGGGCACGGCTTCTCCTCGTCGAGCATCCGGTTCAACGTGCCCTCCGCGGAGTGGCCGAACCTCCACGAACTGTGGCCCGGTGGCAGTCGTGTCATCAACGACATCGACGTCGAACCCGGTGCGGAGCAATCGCGGGGCGCGGCGTTCTATGTAGCGCGGAGCGGCAGCCCCAGGATCAGCTCCGTCGAGTTCGTGGGGTTCTGCATCGACGGTTTGCATTTCACGGGGGAGGGGCCCGACGGTCAGCAGGAGAACTCTTATGTGAACGGAAAGACGGGCATCTACGTGGAGGACGCCAACGACTCGTTCCGCGTCACCGGTATGGGTCTGGTCTATCTCGAGCACGGCCTGACGATCTGCAGGGCGGACGCCCTCAGCGTGCACGACAACTTCGTCGCCGAGTGCGGCAACGGCATCGAGTTGTGCGGCTGGGGACAGGCGTCGAAGATCACCGACAACCTCGTCGGCGCCGGACCCCAGGGCCATTCGATCTACGCCGAGAACCACGGTGGGCTCCTGGTTGCCACCAACAATGTGTTCCCCCGGGGAGCGAGCAGCGTCCACTTCCAGGGCGTCACGCGTTCCAGCCTGACGGGCAACCGGCTGCACTCCTTCTACCCCGGGATGGTCCGCCTGCTCGGCGACAGCTCGGAGAACCTCGTGGCCGCGAACCACCTTCTCCGCGACCACGAACCGTGGACCCCGTTCCTGGACGTGGACAACGGCCTGGAGGATACCTACGGGTTGGTGCGCATCGAGGGATCCGGCAACACGGTCACGGGCAACCACTTCTCCGAGGTGGTCGATGCCCGGCAGGTGCGCCCGAGCGGTGCGGCCCCCGTCATCATCCGGCTGGCAACTGGCAGCGACAACTTCGTCGCCACCAACCACTGCATCGCCCGGAACGTGGATGCCACCTCCAGCGACTCCTGCTTCGAAGCGCAGGTCGGGGCGCTGCTCGGCACCGGCGCCACCTCTAGGCTCAAGGTGACGACGGTGCGGGTCGACGGCGACTCCTCGCGCAACACGGTCCTCGATTCCGGCTCGGACTCCGAGGTGCTTATCGACCTCACAGCCAACGCCTTCCGGCCGACGCCGACCCTCGCGCCGTCGCCCTCGCCGGTCACGCCCGATGAAAGGTCTTCACGTTGAGGCAGAAGAGAGTCACCATCAAGCAGGTCGCAGCTGAGGCCGGGGTGTCGATCACGACGGTCTCCCACGTCCTGAACGACGTGCCGGGCCTGCGGGTGAACCCGGTGACCCGCCAGCGGATCCTGGAGGTCTCAGCCAGGCTGGGGTACGTCCCGAACGGGCTGGCCCAGTCGTTGCGTACCCAACGGTCCAACACGATCGGTCTGATCGGCGACGAGATCGTCACCACCCCGTTCGCGGGGAAGCTCGTGCTCGGCGCCCAGGAGGTGGCGCTGTCGCGCGACGCGGTGCTGTTCGTAGTCTCCACCGGCTACCAGCGCGACGTCGAGGACCGCGAGATCGAGGAGCTCCTGCGCCGCCAGGTGGACGGCATCCTCTACGCGTCGATGTTCCACCGCGAGTTGGAACTGCCACCGCAACTGGCTGCCGTGCCGACCGTTCTCCTGAACGCCGAATGCACCACGCCCGGCGTGCCCTGGGTGGCTCCCGATGAGGTGTCCGGTGGGCGCGATGGGGCGGGCATCCTCATTGAGGCCGGACACCGTCGGCTGGGCTTCATCAACAACATCGACGACATCCCCGCGTCCTCCGGCCGGCTCGCCGGCTTCCGGGCCCGGATGGCCGAGGAAGGGCTCTCCGACGACCAGCTCACCGTCGTCACGGCGGAGACCGACCCTGCCGGTGGTTACGCCGCAGCCATGGAACTGCTCTCCGGTGACGATCGCCCGACGGGAATCTTCTGCTTCAACGACCGGCTCGCCATGGGCGCCTACCGCGCGGCCGCCGAGCTGGGGCTCACCATCCCTGGCGACGTTTCCATCGTCGGTTTCGACAATCAGGAGTACGTCGCTGACGGGATCTACCCCGGCCTGACCACCATCGAGTTGCCGCACTATGACATGGGCGTGTGGGCGGCGGAACAACTGTTCAACCTGGTCGACGGTGTGACCGGCGGCACCTCGAGCGCGTTGCTGCGTGGACCAGTGATCCACCGCGCCTCGGTCGCACGGCCCAACGGCCAGACCCATTGACCGCGAGGAGGCCCGGCCGTACCCGCAGACTCGCGGCCGGACCTCCTCGCTCCTATTCCAGAAGAGAGATCATGCGACCCAGCTTCCACTTCACCCCTGCCTCTGGCTGGATGAACGACCCCCACGGCATCACGGCGCGCAACGGAGGCTATGACACGTTCTTCCAGTACGTGCCCGGCCAGACGGTCTGGGGCCCGAACTGCCATTGGGGCCACGCGTCAGGCCCTGACCTGTTGACGCTGCGCGAGCACCAGGTCGCCATCGCGCCGGGCGACGGTGACGACGGCATCTGGACCGGGACCATCGTTGAGGCGGGGGAGTCCGCCCACGCGTTCTTCACCGCCGTCTCCACCCCCGACTTCGGCATCGGCCGGATCCGCGTGGCCCATCCCAGCGACGGCAACTGGGCGAACTGGAACAAGGGGCGCGTGGTTGTGCAGGCGCCCGACGAGCTCGACCTCATCGCCTACCGCGACCCGTTCATCCGGCCGGAGGGAGACGGCTGGCGCATGTTCGTCGGAGCAGCCGGCCGCGACGGCACGGCGATGGCGTTGACCTACACCTCTCCGGACCTGAGCTCCTGGCGCTACGACGGGATCGCCCTGCAGCGACACACCTCCGAAGTGGAACCCGTCTGGATGGGGTCGCTGTGGGAGTGCCCGCAGGTCTTCGACCTCGACGGCCGCTCGTTTATGGTGTCGTCCATCTGGGATGCGGACGTGCTGCACTACGCCGCCTATGCCAGCGGGACTTTCGCCGACGGCCGCTTCGAGGTCCACGCGTGGGACCGCCTCACCTGGGGGCCCAGCCTGTACGCACCGTCCCTGTTCACCGACGCCGACGGTCGGCCCGGGCTGACCTTCTGGCTGCGCGGCGTCGGCGGTGATGGGTGGCAGGGGGCGCACAGCGTGCCCTATCGCCTGTCCACATCGGAGGGTCGCCTTGTCGCGCTGCCCCACCCTGACGTCGCAGCCCACCGGACGCGGTTGGCGGAGGACGGCGTTGTTCCGGCGCTGGCCGCTGACGTCGAATGGGCTGGGGAAGCGGGCACCCTCACGATCAGCTCGGGGGGGCGCGAGGTCGCCTCCCTGAGCCGTTCCGCGCATGAGGCCACGGCGACGACCCCGTCGTCGAGCGACACCTTCCCGGTGAGGGGACCGCTACGGATCATCGTCGACGGCCCTGTGCTCGAGGTCTCCTCAGAGGCCGGGGTCTTCGCGATCGCCGTCGAGCCGCAGGGAGCGGAGCTGCGTGTCAGCGCGAGCGGTGGCGTCCCGGATGTCTACGCACTGGGGTAGTCAGCAGGCTGGCGTCCAACCGCTGTCGGGGCGGCTGCCGTGGGCAGTTCTGCGGCCGCCCGCCGCGACAACCTGGCCTGCTGCGCCAAGGGGATGAAGCCCAACGTCGCGACCACCGTCGCCGCCCCGATCAGCCATGGGTACGCCACGACGCCGATCAGGGCGGCAACGACGGCGGACGTGAGCACCTGGGGCACATTGAACATCATGTTCATCGCCGCGCCGCTGCGGCCCTGCAGGTTGAGCGGCAGTTCGAGCTGCCGGAGCGTGACGGTGGCCACGATCATCAACGGCATGGACATCCCGAGCAGCGCGATCGCGAACACCAGCACCACGACATGCTGCACCGTCAGCGCCGCGAAGGACGCCACGAACAGGGTCAGGCCGACCATCATCAGCCGGTCGTAGCCCCACTTCTTCAACAGCCGGGCGGCGTTGAGCCCGGAGACGACAGCGAACACACCCTGCACCGAGATGAACACCGACAACATCTCCGCCCGCAGCCCCAGACCGGTGTCGAGGATGGGGAAGATCAAGGCGTTGATGGCGCCGGCCGCGAAGACCGCCATCGCCAGGGCGAGGGTGAAGCGCCAGAGCCGGGGGCGGGAGTGCAGCGCCCCGAACCCCTCGAGAGACGTGTGGAACCAGTGCTTCTCACTGGAGATCTCATTGCGGGTCTCCGTGATCCGGAGGTTGGCCAGCAGCAGCGCGTAGGTCAGGAAGGCCACGGCGGTGACCACGAGCACGGGCCTGATGCCCCACAGCGCGAAGGCGCCGGCGGCGGCCAGGGGCGCGATGATCCGCAGTCCCTGGTCGATGCTCCCGAACAGCCCGTTGGCGGCCGCCAGCAGGTGATCCGGGAGGGTGTCCCGCAGCAGCCCGCCCTGCGCCGCGGCATTGACGTAGGTGGCCAGCGAGTAGACGAAGGTGACCGCGTAGATCAACCACAGGTGCGTCGCGTCGGTGACGGGCAGCAGGCTGAGCACGGCCAGCGCGATCACGATGTTGCTGATCACCAGGATCCGTTTGCGCGAGAACGTGTCGGCCAGCAGTCCCAGGGCGGGGGCGAACAGCGCGGGCACGCCGAGGACGATGAACACCGTCGCCGCAAAGACATCTGAGCCGGTCAGCACCTTGACCCAGATGCCGATGGTGAGGAAGAGCGCGGAGTCGCCGAGGTTGCCGATGGACCAGGCCGCCACCAGCTTGCGGTAGGCGGGAATCCGCAGCGCCTCGCGGGTGGTGCCGAACTCTTCTGTGCCGATGCTCATTGCGCGGCCCCCTGCCTGTCGGTGTCGAAGTTGGACAGTTCCGGGGTGCTCGCCATGAACACCGTGTTCCGGAGCGCGCCCTCGGGCCGCAGCGACTCGTCGGCGTTGCGGTCCCGGTACCGCTCGAAGAGGGCGAGGACGGCGTCCATGAGCTCCTCGTGCTCGTCGTGGGTGACCCAGAGCGAGGTGTGCGAGACCAGCGTCCGGTCGATCGCCTCCGTCGGCAGGCCCGGCGCAGCCTCCAGGAAGGCGGTGAGGCGCCTGGCCTCCTGCGTGACGACGGCGGTGCCGAGCGCGAGGACCGCCGGCAGCGACTCGGGCTCCTCGGCCGAGAACATCTGGCGCTGGCGGCGGGCGGCGACCTGCCAGGGGCGGCTCTTGGCGTCGCCTGATTCGGCCCGCGTGATGTAGCCGTGCTTGGCCAGGGTCCGCAGGTGGAAGGAGCAGCTCGCCACGGACTCGCCGATCACCTCGGCGCACTGCGTGGCGGTGGCGGAGACGACTCCGCTGAGGTAGTCCAGCAACGCCAACCGGATGGGGTGGGCGAGCGCGCGGATGCGCGTCGGGTCCGTGGTGCTGTCATGCTCGTCGCAGGTCATGCCACGAGAGTAGATGCTAAAGAAGGCTTTAGCAAGAGTTCTTTAGCATTGCTTTCCCCGTCTGATCAGTGCGACCCGCCGGCTTGGCGCGGTCGCACGTCCTTGAACTCGCGCAGGTGGTAGCCGAGACTCGAATCACCGAACGTCTCGGCGTGAGTCACGGACGCCAGCACGACGGTGTGGTCACCGCCCGGCACGAACTGCAGGTGGTCGCAGCGCAGCCACGACACCGCCCCGTCGAGGCAGGGGAGGCCATGGTCCTCGCGCCAGCTGAGGTCGGCGAACCGGTCGGCGGCTCCCCTGCGCGCGAAGCGCACGCCCACGTCGGCCTGGTCCCCGGCCAGCACGTTGACACCCACCCGCCCGGCGGCGCGGATGCGTTCGATCATCCCGCCCCTGTTGTCCAGGGCGAAGAAGACCATGGGCGGATCCACGGAGAGGGAGGCGAACGCCGAGACCGTGGTGCCGGTGGGGGTGCCGTCGACGGTGGTGGTGATGACGGTCACCGGGGCCGGAACGCGAGCCATGGCCTCGCGGAAGCTCACCTCAAGTTCTCTCACGCGCACCACGGTAGTCGCTCCGCGCCGACTGACCGTTGCCTCGACCCGGGGACGCCTCAGGAGTGCTCAGTGCTCGTCAGCGGTGTACATCCCGGGGGTGTCGTACTGCAGCGTGGCGCCGTCGGCCTCGTCGCGCATCTTGCGCGGCGCGATGGCGCGGGTCAGGTGGTAGATGCCGATGGTCACGATGGTGCCCAGCGCGATGCCGCCCAGCTCGAAGTCGCCTCCGAGGGGCACCTTCACGTCGCCCACGCCGATGATGATGCCGGCCGCGGCGGGGATCAGGTTGAGGGGGTTGCCGAAGTCGACGTTGTTCTCTTTCCAGATCTTCGCGCCGAGCAGGCCGATCATGCCGTACAGCACGACGGTGATGCCGCCGAGGACGGCCGACGGCGTGGCGGAGATCACGGCCCCGAAGATGGGGGAGAAGCCGAACAGGATGGCCACGATGGCGGCGACGACGTAGGCCGCCGTCGAATAGACGCGCGAGGCGGCCATGACGCCGATGTTCTCCGCGTAGGTGGTGGTGGGGCCCGCGCCCACGGCGGTGGCGAGCATCGACGCGGCGCCGTCGGCCGCGATGGCCCGGCCCATGAGCGGATCGAGATCCTCCTTGGTCATCTCCGCGACGGCCTTCACGTGGCCGGTGTTCTCCGCGATCAGGGCGATGACGACGGGGATGGCGATGATGATCGCGCCCAGCGAGAACTGCGGCAGGTGCAGGCCCACCACGTTGGCGGTGGAGCCGAACTCCCAGTGGGCCAGGTCCGTCACCGGGGGCAGACCGAACCAGTCGGCCTCCTTGACGGCGCTCCAGTCGACGCGGAGCTGTTCGGCGACCGTGCCGTCGGCGCCCTCCTTCTGCAGCGGACCGAACGCGAGGTCGGCCAGCCAGCTGACCACATAGCCGATGACCAGCGACAGGAAGATGGCGATGCGGCCCCAGAAGCCACGCAGGCCGATGGACAGCCCCACGACGA
Organism: Tessaracoccus sp. MC1865; assembly: GCF_017815535.1. Classification (NCBI taxonomy): domain Bacteria; kingdom Bacillati; phylum Actinomycetota; class Actinomycetes; order Propionibacteriales; family Propionibacteriaceae; genus Tessaracoccus; species Tessaracoccus sp. MC1865. The sequence continues at coordinate 681,655 of NZ_CP072596.1, forward strand.
TGAGCATGACCACGAAGGCCAGCCAGGGGTCGACGGGCCAGTACACGCCGGCGACCACCGGTGCGAGGTTGAAGCCGATCAGCATGACGACGGCGCCGGTCACCACGGGCGGCAGCGCCTTGTGGATCACGCGGGCGCCGGCGAAGTGGATGATGAGGCCAGCCATGAACAGCAGGAGGCCGACGACGAACAGCGCGCCGGTCAGCGTCGCGGGGTTGCCGCCCGCCGCGTAGATGGCCGTGGCGACCCCGACGAAGGAGGCCGACGAGCCGAGGTAGCTCGGCACGCGGTGCTTGACCACGAACAGGAACAGCAGGGTGGCGATGCCCGACATCATCACCGCGAGCTGCGGGTTGAGGCCCATCAACAGGGGGAATACGAAGGTGGCGCCGAACATGGCCACGACGTGCTGGGCGCCCAGCCCGATGGTGCGTCCCCAGCCCAGGCGTTCGGTGGGCTTGACCACCGCGTCGGGGAGGAGGACTCCGTTATTGTGCAGCTTCCACATGCGGTCGCTTCCTTTCGTCGGCGTGATGTTACTCGGAGCGCCCCTCGGGTGGCATCTCCGGGTGTCCTAATGGGCGGCCATGTTGCGTGTGCGTCCCGGTGCCGCGCGCGGCGATGGATACTGTGGGGTCATGGCGCATGACGTGGTGGTCCTCGGCGCGACGGTGGCAGGTCTCACCGTCGCACGGCTACTCGCGTCCGAGGGCTTCGGCGTGGTGGTGCTCGACCCGAACGGCGAGGGGGTCAGCGCAGCCACCGGCCACGGTGTCGCCGCCATCGGCCACGCCTCCACCGTCGCCACCATGGCCCACTTCTACGGCCTGGCGGCCGCGCGTGAACACACCCGCCGCAACATCGCAGGCCTCGCGCAGATCAGGGAGGTCTACCCGGACGCGCAACCCATGATGCTCCGCGACCGGTCGCTGCCTGGCGGCGACGAGGCGGAGACGCTGCAGCTCGCAGAGCTGTATCGCAGGGAGGGCGGCGAGGCCGAGGTGCTGGTCGCGCCGGACTCGATCAGCCTCATGACGCAGGCGCTGGTCGTCGACCCCTTCGCTTATGCGGCCGAACTCCGCGCGGCAGCCGTGCGGGCGGGCGCCAACGTCGTCCACGGCGTCACCGTGACGCACCTGACGCGGCGCGAGGGCGCCACGCGGATCTACTTCCGCAACAACATGGCGTGGCTGCACGACGTGGGGCACGTCACCGGCATGGCCGTGATCGACACCCTCGGCGTCAGCCCGTGGGGCAGGGTGGCGCGGATCGGCCCCGCCGAGTGGGTGCCCGTCGTGCGGTGCCGCCCGGCCGCGCCGCTCACCGAGGTGTCGCTGTACGCCCGCCCCGAGGTGTGGATGGTGCGCCCCACTGGCGACACCGCGCTGCTGCTGGGCCAGAAGACAGCCCTCGGCGGGGTGGAGCAGGCCGCGGAGGCGCTCGGGGCGTGGGCCGTCGAACACCTCGACGCCACTGAGATCGAGCACAGCCGCTTGGCGATCGACCCCAGCGACCACGGTCGCCCCGTCGTCGGAGCCTCCGCCATCCCGGGCGGGTTCTATGCGCGCGGCAACGGTCGCGGCGAACTGATGAACGGGACGGCGAGCGGCCACTACCTGGCCAGGTTGCTGGCCGGGCACCAGCGCAGCGACAACGCGCTGCCACCCATCAGCAAGATCCGCGCCCTCGGGTCGCGGATGCTGCGCAGCCTCTGACCGACGTGAAGAAGCCTCGGACTAGGCGAGTCCGGGGCTTCCAGCAGTGCTGACTAGGAGGTCTTGAACATCACGATGTTGTTGAAGACCCAGTCGTTGCTCTGGCTGAAGGTGTAGCCGCCGGCGGGCTTCGCCGTTGCGGCGTAGACCGTCGTCCAGGTGTAAGACCGGCACGCCCCGCGGCCGGTGGCCGCGGTGTCGCACTCGGTCTTCCACTGGCGCCCGGCCGAGGTGAACACAGCCCGTTCGTGGTCGAGCCCACGGCCGCGGCGCGATTATTCATCGGGGTCCCGTGCGACGGGAACAAGATCGGTCAGTGCTCAGGCTGGTGCGGGGCTTGTGACCGGTCGGTCAGACCCAGGTGTTGCCCAGCCACATCCGCGCCCACCAACTGCTCCTGCTGACCAGTTCGGCAGTGAGCACCGGATAGAGGTAGGCGAAGTTGACGATCACCAGCGCGACGATCAGCCCCGCGACGATGGCCCGCACCCGCCTCTTCGGATGCTCCGGTGGCCCGAGGATCTTGCCGATCGCCATCGCCAGGGCGATGGAGCTGAACGGGATCATCATGATCGCGTAGAAGAAGAAGATGGGCCGGTCCGCGTACTGGAACCAGGGCAGCCAGGCCGCGCCCAGCGCGAGCACCGGCACCGCGAAGCGCCAGTCGCGCTTGATGATCCACCAGTAGAGACCCGCCAGCAGTGCGAGGGCCGCGGCCCACCACAGGACCGGGGTGCCCATGCCGGAGATGATCCGCATGCACGTGTCGCCCACCGCCTCGCAGCCCTGGGTGCCGGGCTGGATGTCGTTCTCGGCCTCGATGCCGATGGGGCGCAGCATGAGGATCCAGCTGGCCGGATGCGACTGGTACGTGTGCGTCGTCTCCGTCATCATCTTGTCGCTGGTGTGGAACTCGTAGGCCTGGTGGTGGTACCACATGAGCGAGCCGAGGGCCTTGCCGAAGAGTTTCACGAGGGGGTGGTCCGGATTGCCCTCTCCCCAGTCACGGCTGTAGCCCCCAGAGGTGCTGAGCCAGCCCCACCAGGTCGCGATGTACACGGGCACCGCCACGACGACGAGCTGAACGAACGCGGCGGGGGCGTCGATCACGAGTGAGAGCCACTTCCGGTGACGGGCGCCGGCCAGCTGCCTGGCCCCGAGATCCCAGACCACGGTCACGATCCCGAAGACGGCGAGCACGTAGATGGAGTTCCACTTCACCGCGCAGGAGAGGCCGAACAGGACGCCCGCGGCGATGCGCCAGGGGCGAAGGAGCATGAGCGGACCGAACTGGCCGCCCAGGTCGTCGAGGTTGTTCTTCCTCAGGTGGTGCGCGAGGCGGTGTCGGAACCAGTCGCGGTCCGCCACCAGGGCGGCGATGGCCGCGACGGCGAGGGTGGCCTGGAAGATATCCAGCAGCGCCAGCCGGCTCATCACAAAGGCGAGGCCGTCGAACGTCAGCAGCAGGCCGGCGACCGCGCCGATGAGCGTGGAGCGCGACACCCGGCGGGCGAGCCGGATGGTGAGGAACACCAGCAGCGTGCCGAAGATGAGCGCCATGAACCGCCAGCCGAACGGGTTCATCCCGAACATGGTCTCGCCGAGGCCGATCAGGATCTTGCCCAGCGGAGGGTGGACGACGAACGCGGCCGTGTCCTCCATGCCGCTGAGGTCGCCCTTGAGGAGGAGGTCGTTGGCGCCGTCGGCCCAGTTGCGCTCGTAGCCGGACTGCATGATGGCCCAGCCGTCCTTGGCGTAGTAGGTCTCGTCGAACAGCACCTTGTGGGGGAAGCCGATGTTGTAGAACCGCAGCGCGAAGGCCATGAGGGTGATGGAGATCGTCACGATCCAGCCGACGGTCCGGTCACGGAGTTTGCCGTCGTCGAGCGCCGTCAAGGTCGTTTGCACACAGGCATCATAGGCTCTACCCATGCATGACCCGAGCGATGGAACACTGATCCTGGCAGCCACACCGATCGGTTCGTCCGACGACGCCAGTCAGAAGTTGCGCGACGCTCTGACCGCGGCAGATCTCATCGCCGCGGAGGACACCCGCCGTTTCCTGACGTTGGCCAGGCGCCTCGGCATCACGCCGAAGGCGCGGGTGGTGAGCTACTTCGAGGGCAACGAGGCCAGCCGCACGCGCGAACTGGTGGAGGCGGTGGGCTCCGGGCAGCGCGTGGTGCTCGTGACCGACGCGGGCATGCCCTCGGTGAGCGACCCGGGGTACCGCGTCGTGACCGCCTGCATCGACGAGGGCCTGCGCGTGACGGCAGTGCCCGGTCCGTCGGCGGTGCTGACCGCGCTGGCGGTCTCCGGGCTGAAGGTGGACCGGTTCTGTTTCGAGGGGTTCCTACCGCGCAAGGCGGGTGAGCGCCGGCGGCGGTTGGCCGCCCTCGCCACGGAGGAACGGACGATGGTCTTCTTCGAGGCCCCGCACCGGCTCCAGGAGTTCCTGACCGACGCCGCCACTGAGTTGGGCGAGGGGCGGCGCGGTGCGATCTGCCGCGAACTCACCAAGCCGTACGAGGAGATCATCAGGGGGCCGCTCTCGGAGCTGGCGCAATGGGCCGCCGGTGAGGTGCGCGGTGAGGTCACCGTCGTCATCGGTGGCGCCGTGCCGCAGGAGACCTCGGCCGACGATGCGCTGGCGCTGGTTCGGCAGGCCATGGCCGGTGGTGCGAAACTGTCTGCGGCGGTGGCCGATGTCGCCAAGATCACCGGCACCAGCCGCAAGGCGTTGTACGCGGCCGCTCTGGCCGACAAGGAGAAGTGATGAGCGTCATCGACGAACTGGGGCTGCCCCCGCTGCCGGAGTCGTTGCCGCGCGCGGTGATCGACAACCACACGCACCTCACCTCGACGGATGAGTACTCAGGCCTGAAGGTTGCGGACAACCTTCGTCTGGCCGCCGGGGTCGGGGTGACGAGGGTGATCGAGGTCGGCTGCGACGTGCCGAGTGCCCGGGCCGCCGTCGCCCTGGTGGAGGCAGACCCGCAGGTGCGCGCCGCGGTGGCGCTGCACCCCAACGACGCTGCCCGTACGTTCCTGAAGCACGGGGAGTCGCGGCTGGACGGAGACCTGGCGGTCATCGAGGAGTTGTGTGCGCATCCGGGTGTCGTGGCCGTGGGGGAGACGGGGCTGGACTACTTCCGCACGCGGGAGGCTGAGGGTCGCCGGGTGCAGGAAGTCGCCTTTCGGCGCCACATCCAGTGGGCCGAGCGTCTGGGCAAGACGCTGATGATCCACGACCGTGACGCCCACGACGACATCCTGCGGGTGCTGGACGACGAGGGCGTGCCGGAGCGGTTCGTGATGCACTGCTTCTCCGGTGACGCAGATTTCGCTGCCCGGTGCCTGGAGAGGGGCGCCTGGCTGTCCTTCCCCGGTGTGGTCACGTTCGGCTCGGCGGAGTCGCTGCGCGAAGCCGCGCTCGCCACGCCGGCCGACCGGATCCTGGTGGAGACCGATGCCCCCTACCTCACACCCAAGCCGCAGCGTGGCAAGGCCAACGCGCCCTACCTGCTGCCGCACACCGTCCGGTTCCTGGCCGAGCTGCTCGAGGTGGACCTCGCGGAGTTCTGTGACCAGTTGACCGCCAACACGTTCGCCGCATACGGCGGGAGGTGGGGAGATGCCTGAGACCGGGCTGCTGGACCCGTCGTCGGTCCGCAAGATCGCTGCGGAACTGGACCTGCGCCCCACCAAGCAGCGCGGCCAGAACTTCGTGATCGACCCCAACACGGTGCGCCGCATCGTCGACATCGCCGAGGTGCAGGCCGACGACGTGGTGCTGGAGATCGGGCCCGGCCTGGGTTCGCTGACGTTGGGCCTCCTGGAGCGCGGCGCCGCCGTCGTCGCCGTGGAGATCGAGCAGCGGCTCGCGCGGCGGCTGGAGCAGACCGTTCGCGAGCGGATGGGCGGTGACGCGGCCGGGCGGCTGCATGTCGTCGAGGCCGACGCCCTCCAGGTGGAGCAGTTGCCGCTGGCGCCCACCGCGCTGGTGGCGAACCTGCCCTACAACGTGTCGGTGCCCGTGTTGCTGCGGATGTTCGAGTTGTTCCCGGACTGGACGCGTGGCCTGGTCATGGTGCAGTTGGAGGTGGCGGACCGGCTGGTGGCGCCACCCGGCTCCAAGGTCTACGGCGTGCCCAGCGCCAAGGCTGCCTGGTACGCCGAGACCGCGCGGGTGGGCACGGTGCCGCCGAAGGTCTTCTGGCCGGTGCCCAATGTCGACTCGGGGCTGGTGCGGATCAGGCGCCGCCCCGCTCCGGAGACGACGGCGACCCGCGCGCAGGTGTTCGAGGTGGTCGACGCGGCCTTCGCCCAGCGTCGCAAGATGTTGCGGGCCGCGCTCTCCGGGATGGCCGGCTCCTCGTCGGCGGCGTCCGCCGCGATCGAGGCCGCCGGGCTCGACCCGCAGCTGCGCGGGGAAATGCTTGACATCGAGGCATTTGCGCGCATCGCCGAGCGACTTCTGGGGTAGGTTCATGCCGTGAGTAACACGGTGCGGGTGCGCGTGCCTGCGAAGGTGAATCTCGCTCTGAGGGTCGGTGGGACCGACGCCCAGGGCTATCACCGGTTGGCAACCGTTTTTCAGGCCGTGTCGCTGGGCGACGAGGTCGCGGCTGAAGAAGCCGGAGCCGGTCAGTTCAGCCTCGCCTTCCACGGTGAAGGCGCCGCATTCCTGCCCGTGGACGACACGAACCTCGCCATCCGGGCCGCGAAGCTGCTGGCCCGGCACGTCGGGCGTGACGACGTGGGCGTCTCGTTGATCATCCGCAAGCGGATCCCTGTCGCGGGGGGCATGGCCGGCGGTTCAGCCGACGCCGCCGCTGTGCTCGTGGCGTGTTCCGCGTTGTGGGAGTTGGGGCTCTCCCGAGAGGAGCTCCACGCGCTGGCCGCGGAACTGGGTTCCGACGTGCCGTTCCTGCTGCTTGGAGGCACCGCGATCGGCACCGGCCGCGGCGAACAGCTGGCCCCCCTGATGACCGAGGGCACCTATCACTGGACGTTCGCGCTGTCGCACACCGGCCTGTCGACCCCCGCCGTGTTCAGGGAGTTCGACCGGGTCAGCACGCCGAACGCAACAGACATCCCGCACGACCTGGTGGAGGCGCTCCGCGCCGGCGACCTCCCCGCGGTGGGGGCCGCGCTGTCCAATGACCTGGAGGAGGCTGCCATCGCGCTGCAGCCCACCCTCGCCCACACGCTGCGGTTGGGCCGCGACGCGGGCGCGCTCGGCGCGATCGTCAGCGGTTCGGGCCCCACGTGCGCCTTCCTGGCAGGGTCGGAGGCCCACAGCCACGAGATCGCCGAGGCGTTGGCCGTGTTCAGCGGCGTCCGTGCCGTCCGGCGTGCCTACGGCCCGGTCTCCGGAGCGCAGGTGATGCCGTGAGTGACGAGGTCGACGGCGTCGTCGCCGCCTGGGAACGGGTGCGCCCGGATCTGCAACTCGCTCCGCTGCAGGTGTGGTCCCGGATCGACCGCCTCGCCGGCACCTTGGCGGTCCAGCGCAAGGCGGCGTTCGCCCGCCACGAGATCGAGGGCTGGGAGTTCGACGTGCTCGCGGCGCTCCGCCGCGCCGGCAGCCCCTACCAGATGACGCCGGGGCAACTCCTCAAGGAGACCCACGTCACGTCGGGCACGATGACCAACCGCGTGGACCGGCTGGTGAGTAGGGGAGCGGTGACCCGCGAGCCTGATCCCCACGACGGCCGGGGCGTGCTGGTGTCGCTGACGGAGTACGGGCTGACGCTGGTGGACGCGGCGATGGCCACGCTGATCGAACTCGAGGCGGACCTGCTGGAGCAGTGGAACCAGGCCGACCAGGACCGGCTGGCCAACTACTTGCGGCGCCTGCTCCTGGGTTCTTCCTGAGGCCCGTCCTCCACTGCAATCTTGTCGCGTCGCTTGTCGATGGTCTCCATGATCAGCTTCGGGTCCGGTTTGAGGTGCGCCATCCCGTTCCAGGCCAGGTTGATCAGATGCCGGGCCACGATCTCGCGGGACGGCTCACGGCTGTCCAGCCACTGTTGACCCGTCTGCGCCACCAGCCCGACGAGGGCCTGTGCGTAGAGGCCGGCGAACTGGGGGTCGTGGCCGGTGCGGCTGAACTCCGACGCGAGGATGTCTTCCACCTGCACCGCGATGTCGCTGAGGATCGACGCGAACGAGCCGCCGGTCTGGCCGGCGGTGTGGACCGACGACGGGTCGCGCGACAGGATGCGGAAACCGTCGGGCCGGTTCTCGATGTAGTCCAGCAGTGCCATCGCGCCTCGCTCGAGCAACTCGCGTGACCTTGCGCCGGGGGTGGTGAGGGCGTTGCGGATGGCGTTGTGGAGCGTCTGGGTCTCGCGGTCCACGACGACGGCGTAGGCGCCTTCCTTGCCGCCGAAGTGTTCATAGACCACCGGCTTGGACACACCGGCCCTGGCCGCGATCTCCTCGACCGCGGTTCCCTCGTAGCCGCGTTCGGCGAACAGTTCGCGGGAGATCTCGATCAACTGCTCCCTGCGTTGGACCGCCGTCATGCGCGTCCGCGAGCGGCGGGCACGGTTGGGCGCAGCGGGAGTGGTCACCCCTCCAGTCTGGCCCATCGCTCAGACGGGCGCCAACCATCAGATATCTGCGGGCGACAACGCGCTGCGTCCGAGCGGGCGCCGGAGTCGCGGGATGGATCACGCCCGGGCGAGCCAGCACCCCTTGATGTGGTCATCCACGTGCCCGATCGCCTGCATGAGTGCGTACATCGTGGTGGGGCCGACGAAGCGGAATCCGCGCCGGCGCAATTCCTTGCTCAGCGCCACCGACTCGTCGGTGCTGGCCGGCACGTCGAACCCCGTCAGGGGTGCCCGCTCCCGCGGCTCCGGCGCGTACTCCGCGATCAGGTCCGCCAGGCGTTCGCCGTCCTCGTGCATCTTGTTGAGCGCCCGGGCGTTGCCGATGGTGGCGAGGATCTTCAGACGGTTACGGATGATGCCCGGGTTGGCCATGAGCTCCTCCACGTCGTCCTCGGTGAATTCAGCGACGACGGCGGGATCGAAGCCCGCGAACGCCTCACGGAAGGTGTCCCGCTTGCGCAGGACCGTCAGCCAGCTCAGGCCGGCCTGGAAGCCTTCGAGGCAGACCCGTTCGAGCAGCTCGCGTTCGTCGTCGGAATGTTCGAGAGGGCGGCCCCACTCGTCGTCGTGGTAGGCCTGATACAACGGGTCATCGGCGCCGAAGCAACGCACCTTGTCCATCTGGATTCTCCTTCGTGGCAGGAACAAGTCTCCCCTCCACTGTGGCCGGTGCGCCAGCCGATTTTCGATGGCTTTGGCTCCTGTGGATAACGGGGCTGTCGCCTTGATAGACTCTCGGGAGCCTCAGACGAGGTTGATCCCCGGTTGGTCTTTCGGTAGGGCCCGCCTGACTTTGAATCAGGATTAGCGAAGCAGGTTCGACTCCTGCCCGGGGAGCCGCAAAGGAGCTTGACAAGGCAAAATCCCCGCTGGCTCCGACGAGGCGGGTCCGAGCGTTCTCACAGGTAGCGGCCCCGGCGATGCTCGAGGGCCTCCAACTCGGACTCAGGCAGCTCGAGGGATTCCACCACAGCCCGCACGAGCAGCCCCCACCCGGCATGCCCCGGGTCCGCGTCGACGAGTCGCACGCCGGCCCAGGCCGCAGCGTGGACCAGGCGGGGGCCGTGGGCGTCGTCGCTCCACTCTCCGGTGCGGAAGGGCCCGCCAGGTGACGGTGCCACCCGGGCGAACACGTCGGAGAGCCAGCCCTGCCCCTGGCGCAGCACGTTGACAGTGGCCAGCTCAGTCGTTCGGAACAGATCCCACCAGTCGCTGTCCTCGTCCACGAGCGCCACCAGTTCAGCGGGCTCCCCGTCGGCCACCAGTACCGACGAGATGGTCCATCCGTCGCGGGTGGTGCCTTCGGCGCTGGTCCAGATCGTGACCGGGGAGGGCATCAGGCCGCGGAGCCTGCGAACCGGGTCGCGCCGGTCTCGCGGTGGCAGGAACGGATGGTCACTGTGGATCGACATGGTTCCAGTGTTCCCCATGGGGCGGGGCCGGCCGCTGATGCCGGGCACGCCAGCGCGGCCTCGCCAGATCCCGAGCCGGCCTACAAGACGCTGAGCCACCTACCCCTTGCCGCCTAGAAAAACACCACGCCATGGGACTCGACCACAGCGTTCGGCTCACGAACGTGTGCGAACGTCCGCTAAGCTCCCGCAGGCCAAGAAGATTTCAAGCTGGTGTGGTTATTCCAGCTCTCAGGATCCTTGAGATGCAGTCGCGCCGGACAAGCGCGAACCCATGGCGCCCACCCGACGTGACAGTCCGCGGAACCGCTGTCTGCAGCCGTGCGTCGCCGCCCCAGCCAAGGAACCACCATGACCAAGAAACACGCACTTCTCACCCAGATCTTCATGACCTTCACAATGGCCGCCGCGATGTCCGGCGTCATGAGCCTCATCTTCATGGGCCCTTCGCTTGAATGGCTGGCCACATGGCCGACTGATTTCGTTATCGCGTGGCCCATCGCCTTCCTCTTCACCATGGTGGCCCGGCCGATGTCCGTGTCCCTGGCCGGGTCGGTGCTCCGTCGCCGGACGCTCGCGCCTGCCGCGGCGACGTCTGCCGAATCAGCTGCCTGAGAGTCTCACCTTGCGGGTGCCGAGGCTGCGCGGCACTGGCTGCCGCGCAGGGGCCCGCCGACGGCGGCGCTGATGTAGCAGATGTCCAAGAGCCCGGCGGTGAGAGGGAGGGCGCTCCAGGCGATCGAAGCCAGGCCGAGCGCACTTCCGCGGCCCGCGAGGCCGGCGGCCAGGGAGGCAGCGCCGGCGACCACCCTGAAAGCGCGGCCGCTGGGGCTGTTGACCCACCTGCCGAACCTCGACCTGTTGAAGGACTCCGCCATGGCGCTCATGCGCGCATCGTAGGCATCCCGGCATGCCGGGAGCAATGGCTCACGGCTGTGGACGTGCGGCCCACGGCGGTTCGGCGGCGGCCGGACCGGCGTGGATAGTGCGAGAGCTCCTGACTAAACGTCCAATATTGACCCTATGCTCGTATATAATAGCTCACATGAGCGACGTGGGGGATCTGGTGCAGCAGGGCATCGCAGCGCTCTGGCACGCCGCTGCCGCCCTGAGTGCTGACCCCGCGGTGTCTTCAACCAGGCGGTTGAGCCTGGTCGATCAGGTGGCACAGGCGAAGGCGCAGTTGGCCGGCCTGGAACTGCACCTGCTCCATGAGGCCCGGCTCGCCGCCGACGACGCGACGGTGGACGGGGCGAGGCAGTCGGTGCGCACCACCACGGCGCAGTCCACCGCGTCGCTGAAACTGGCCATGGATCTGGGGGAACGCTTTCCCCTGATCGCGGCGGCGTTGAACGACGGGGTCATTTCGCTGGCGCAGGCCGAGGCGATCGTCTCGGGGCTGCGGAAGTTGCCCGGCAGGCTGACCCGCGCAGACCTGGTGGAGTGCCAGAAGTCGGTCCTTGAACACGTCGACACCCTGGGGCCCGCCGAGTTGCGGGAGTTGGCGTCGCGGCTGGCCGAGGTGATCGATCCTGACCTGGCGGACGCCGACGAAGCGAAACGCCTGGCGGCCGAAGAGCGGGCCGCTCGCAGGGGAAGGTTCCTGCGCCTTTCGCCGGACTACCACGGCTCGATCCGGATCACCGGCCTGCTGCCCGTGGCGGATGCCGCCTTGCTGGCGGCGCAGCTGGAGGCGTTGCTGCCGTCGGCCTCCTCCTACGCGGATGCGGGCGAGACGCCCGGGCCGGATGTACGCCGCGCCGACGCCCTGGTGCTGCTGGTCCAGGCCGCGGCCGCGTCCGGCGAGCTTCCGGCCCATGGCGGAGACCGGCCGCGGGTCCACATCACCATGCACCTCGACACCCTGGCCTCCGGCCTCGGGACGGTCGGGTTGCCCGGCCTCGACGTCGACAGCATCACGGCTGGCGAGGCCCGCAGGATGGCGTGCGACGCGGGCGTGATCCCGATGGTGCTCGGCACCAGCTCCCAGCCCCTCGACGTCGGCCGCGAGCATCGGCTGTTCACCCCCGCCATCCGCGCCGCCCTTGTTCTCCGTGACGGGGGCTGCGCGTTCCCCCACTGCACCGCCAGCCCAGCTTCGTGTGAGGCGCACCACATCGTCCCCTGGTGGGCAGGCGGCGAGTCGTCGATCAACAACGCGGTGCTGTTGTGTCCGCACCACCACCGGCTGGTGGAGCCAGATCCGCAACAGTCAGCCGAATCGCAGTGGCAGGTCCACCTGGATCCGGTCACCGGGATGCCATGGTTCGCCCCACCCCGGCATGTCGACCCGGCCCGAAAACCCAGGCAACACCGAAGACACCTGCTGCGCGAACTCGTGGCCTCCGCCAAGGCATCACCCTGCACACCCGAGGCAGACGGAAACAACTACAGTCTGGATGAACTCCTCGAACGCAGCGCGACTATCTGGCACGCGGACGGCGGGAATGGTTCCGCGCCAAGCGGCACCGCGCCAGTACGAGTCGCCGCCCGGCCGAGAGGCCGGCCCCCAGTGGGAACCGGCCTCTCCTTCCGTCGACGATGACGGTGACCAACGCAACCGCCGATCAACGCAAACGCATCGAAATCAGTTCGCCCTGCGGAGGGTCGAAGAGGGCCTTGGTGGTGGCGTAGAGCGTCGATCCCTTGACTTCAACGTCAACCGCCATCGGGAGCGCCTCGTAGAGGCTCACCGCCCGGGTATCGGCATCGACCTGGTAGATGCCCTCGCCGAACAGGGACGCGATGTACAGGTTGCCGTCGCCGTCGAAAGCCAGACCTGTGGGGGTCATGAGGCCGTCGACGTAGAGCTCGTGGTGGCCACTGGCGACGTCAATGCGATGCACCGAGCCGCGGGCGCCGAGGCTCGGGTCTTCAGGTCCACCGGGAAGCAGGCCGACGTACAGCATGCCGTCGGGCCCGAACTCAAGATCGGTCGGCACCGCTTCGAAGGCGTACTCGAGGCCGGCGCAGGACGGCACTCCCAGCGTCTCCGCCGCTTCGGCCGTGATCTCCGCGGGTTGTGGGGGAAGGACTGCCACGGTGCTGATGCTGCCGGTCTTCAGGTTGATGGCCAGGACGGCATTCGCGCCGGCGTCTGCCACGTAGGCGGTGTTGCCGCGCACTGCGAGCGAGTAGGCGTGGGAGTCCACTTCGACGTCGGCGCCGGTGTAGCTGGCGGGGAATCCGACTTCTCCCAGCTCGGCGACACAGTCGGGACTTGCCACAGCGTCGGCAGGGGACAAGCCGTATTGAACGTCCGCATCGAGGTTGTTGTCCATCTCATACTGCGCGATCTGGTCCGTGATGGTGGTCACATTGCCCGCCGCGTCGATGGCCTTCAGGGTGCCCACCATGGGGCTCGGGTCGAATGGGCCTGCGCCCACGCTCTCCAGGAAGTACAAGGTGCTGCCGCGATAGTCCGCACCGCCCACCTCCCATCCGGGGGAGGAGTACACGGTGGTGGACTCACCCTTGCGGACAGTTGTCAGCATCCCGGCGAACGACTGTGAGATGGCCACAGTGCCGCCTGGGCCCACGGCGAGGTGGAGTGGTGTGATGAGCCCGTCCTGCAGGACAGTGGGGCCTGGGTCGGGCGGTGCCGCCTGGGACATGCCGGCGGGTACCAGTGCGAGGAGGGTGGCTGAGGCTAGAGCGACGCTGCGGAACTTCATGAGATCCCCTTTGGACGCAGAGCCGGCCGACGTGGCCGGTCGCATAAGGGCCAGCCTCATCTGAGGCGTGAGCCATGTCAATAGTTTTCATGCCTGGGAAACTGCGCTGACCATGATCCACGCGGCCAGTCGTCGCGCTTCGCTAGGGTTCAGATATGCGAGGGCGTAAAGACATCAAGAGCTGGCTGACGGACATGGACGGCGTGCTGGTGCACGAGAACGTCGCGCTGCCCGGAGCCATCGAACTCATCGAGCAGTGGAAGGCCGACGGCACCGAGTTCCTCGTCCTCACCAACAACTCGATCTTCACGCCCCGCGACCTCGCGGCCCGCCTCCGTGCCTCCGGCCTGGACGTTCCGGAGGAGCGGCTGTGGACGTCGGCGCTGGCTACGGCCGATTTCGTGTCCCAGCAGAAGCCCGGCGGCTCCGCCTACGTCATCGGCGAAGCAGGCATCATCACGGCACTGCACGAGCGCGGCTTCATCATGACGGACCGAAACCCGGATTTCGTGATCGTGGGGGAGACGCGCACCTACTCGTTCGAGCAGGTGACCACCGCCATCCGGCTGATCGCGGCAGGTGCCCGGTTCGTCGTCACCAATCCCGACGCCACGGGCCCGAGCCCGGATGGCATCATTCCGGCCACCGGCGCCATCGCGGCCCTGATGACCGAGGCCACCGGCCTGAAACCTTATGTCGTCGGCAAGCCGAACCCCATGATGTTCCGGTCGGCGCTGAACAAGATCGGCGCCCACTCGGAGGAGACGGGCATGATCGGCGACCGGATGGACACCGACATCGTCGCCGGCATGGAAGCCGGGCTGCACACGGTGCTGGTGCTGACGGGAATCGAGACCCGGGAGAGCCTGAAGATCCGGCCCTTCCGTCCCGTCGAGGTACTCGACGGGGTGCACGAGCTGGTCAGGGAGTACCGCGGCCCCGCGCATCAGGAGAGATGACCTCCTGCCTCACGAAAACGTGAGGAACCTGAGCCGGTGCGGCAATGCGCGGTAGTCATCGCAGCAATCTTCGAGCCGTTAGCTGGGCATGTGCCCGCCACTTCGGGCAGACAGCTTTCGCATAACAGCTCGAGGAGACCACCGTGGAACGCAAGAAGCTCAAGACCTCTCTCCGGATCACCGCCGCCGTCCTGATCGGCGCCTCCGCGCTCGCCGTCGGCGCCAACGGTATCTACGCCACCCTGAACGCCACTGCCGAAAACGTCGTGCCCCAGGAAGCCGCGTCGGGCACCCTCAGCCTCAGGCTGGGCGCGGGTGCGGATTCGGTCGGCTTCGCCGCCAACATCGAGAACCTGGCTCCCGGCGACGTGGCCAACCGCTACGTCGACCTGACCAATGACGGCTCGCTCGCGTCCACGGGCCTGAGCCTTGGGGTCACCGCCACCGGCACCGCGTCGCTCATCTCGGACGGAACCACCAGCAAGGCCGTGCGCGTCTCCATCACGTCGTGCTCGGTCGCCTGGAACGCCACCGACGGTACCTGCGCCGGGACGACGAAGACCGAGGTGGCCGCCGCGCCGCTGTCCGCTCTGACCGCGGCCAACTCCTTCGTTGGGACCACCGGGCTGGCAGTGGGAGGCGTCGCGCATCTCCAGGTTGGAGTCACCCTGCCGGAACAGAGCGAGACCACGGTCAACGGGCAGCTGCCAGCGGGCAGTGTCCAGGGCGGCGAGGTGGCACTGACCTACACCTTCAGCGAGACCCAGGCCACCGCTGGCACCACCCACCGCTGACCACTCACCGGAAGAGGATGAGGAGTAAGCCATGAGGCGCAGTCTGGCTGCGGCCACGCTCGTTCTGGCCATCCTCGTCGCCGTCCTGCCCGCAGCCTCCGCGTCCAGCCGCGCGGAGGCCCGGGTGGGGACGACCACCACCGCTGCGGCTTGGGGCGTAGCGGCGGTGGGGCGGGGCGCTGCGCCCACGGGCTCCCCCCTGATCCTCATCTGGACCAATCTCAAAGGCTTCCGCTACTCGTTCGTCGACCTGGTCAACGTCGGCACCGTCGAGGTGTCCGGAGCGAGCCTGCTGCTCGACTCGGTGGCGCTGTCCGGCGGAAACAACCCGAGCCCACAGCTCACCTTCGACGCCTGCGTAGGCGCGGACTGGAACCCGGCCACCGTCACCTGCTCCGGTGAGGTGGTGCACCTCGGGATGAGCGCGGGAGGGATCATCGACGCGAGGGTTGTCATGGCCGCAGGAGCGCGGATCAGTCTCCGCGTTCTGCACTCGGCCAACCCGAACCAGTTCCGGTCCACCCTGCAGGTGGCCGTCTCGCGAGGCCAGGTTCGCGACGCCACCACCACCAACAGCTGACCGAAAGGCGCTCGACAGATGACCGATCACGCAGTCGCCCAACCTGCTGCCGTCCGTGCCGGCCGGTGCCGTCGGCTCCGAGCCGTCGTTGGCTGGTCCATGGTCACGGCAGTGGTCCTCTGCTGCGTGGCGCTGGCCGTCGTCACGAACATGGGCAACTACCACCTCACCCGGGTGCTCTCGAACAGCATGGCGCCCGCCTTCTCTGTTGGCGACCATGTCATCGTCCAGGACCGTCCGGCCGCCGAACTGGCCGCGGGTCAGATCATCGTGTTGCCGCAGCCGGGCAGCAGCAACCTGTTCATCCACCGGATCCTCACCGTTGAGCACGGCGGAGAGGGACCCATCGTCACCACGCAGGGCGACAACAATCCGGCCCCCGATGCGTGGACGCTGCGCGTGACCTCGCCCACCGTTCCGGTGTTCGTGGCGGCCCTCCCCACCCACGGCCTGCCGTTGCCGACGCTGCCCGCAGCCACCTCGCAGGTGCTCCTCGCACTGGGGCTGGCCGCGCTGTCTCTCCTCCTTCTCCTACCCGGCCGCACCGACCGCAGCGCCCGCTCCGGAGGAGACCCCGCTCACCCGTAGCCCGAGTGTCAATCGCCTCCCACTACTGCCATAATCGCGGTGGGGAGAGGGGGAGCGACCGTGAGGGCGTCGTTCAGTGGCGGTGAGACCGCCGACATCGATCAATTCGTCGCGGAGCGTCGTGAGCGCGTCGCCACCACAGCGATCAGTGAACTGCGCGCCGCCAAAGCGGACGAACTTCCCGCGCTGCTGCACCGGCTCGCCGGGAAACTCGATTCCTTCGGACTTCCGACAGCCGGCGAGGCAGTGCGGGAGCTCCTCGGCGACTTACCGGGCGAGGCCTCTGAACTGAGCCGCCGGGCACACCGGATCGCAGCTCTGCTCAGCTGTGAGGTGGCTTCGTGACCCAGCCGCTCATTCTCGTCGTTGAGGACGACCCGGATCTGCGGGAGCTCATGATGGTGAGTCTCACCAACTCCGGCTACCGCACTGTTGCCGCGTCGGACGGTGACCGCGCCCTCGAGCGGTTCCACGCCTCGGCGCCGGATCTGGTGCTGCTCGACATCGCGCTCGGCCCGCACTCCATCGACGGACTCGAGGTATGTCGCCGGATCCGTCGGGACAGCGACGTACCGGTGGTCTTCCTCACCACGCACAGCGACGCTGTCGACCAGATCGTCGGCTTCTCGTCAGGTGCCGACGACTACGTCACCAAGCCCGTCAATCACCGGCTGCTGCTGGCACGCATCGCGGCGATCCTGCGCCGCGTCCACGGCGCGTCCCGCTCGTCGGACCCCACCGAGCTGGTCGCCAACGGCATCGCCCTGGACTTGGTCGCACGCACCGTCATGGTCAACGGCACCCTCGTGGATCTGACGCGTATCCAGTTCGACCTGCTGGTGCCGCTGGTGGAGGATCCTCGACGCGTGGTGACACGCGACCAACTCGTCGGGCGCGTGTGGGGCGAGTGGTACGGTACCGACCACCACCTCGACGTTCATCTGTCCCGGCTGCGCCAGCGCATCATCGACGCCGGCGGACCACGCGTAGCCCACGCGGTCAGAGGGGTGGGCTACCGCCTGACCAGCTGAGGAGAAGCGATGTCGCCAACCGTCCTTGTCGTCGAGGACGACGCAGACGTTCGATCATTGATCGCGTTCGCCCTCGGGCTCGACGAATCCTGGCGTGTGCTGACGGCGGACTCAGTTGCAGCCGCTTTGGCGGTCCTGGAATCGGACGGGGAGATAGACATCGTGCTGACCGACGGCCAGTTGGGCGACGGCACGTCCGAGACCGTGCGGGCGGCTGCCGCTCCGCGCCCGGTGGTGCTCCTGAGCGCGTGGGCCGACGGCCCATCGGCCAATAGAGTTCCGGAAACCGGGTATGCGGTCAGGATCGCGAAACCGTTCGACCCCATGACCCTGTCCGCGGCCTTGTCCTCGGCCCTGGCTGCCCGCGGCCAGCATCCGGACGAGGAGTAGCCGGAGGTGAGCACCACCGAGAGCCTCCTCACCGCCGCCCTCGACGGGCTCATCGACCTGCATGTGCTCGCCGAACCCGTGCGTGACGCAGACGACAGCATCGCCGACTTCGTGGTGCTCCTGGTCAACCAGACAGCTCTCGACGCCTGGGGGGTGGCGCGCGAGGACGTGCTCGGCGTCGGCCTGCTCGAGATTCTCCCCGGTCTCCGGGACGCCGGCATCTTCGGGCATCTCGTCACAACCTCGCGGACGGGCGAGCCAACCGTGTTGGTGGAGCAGGAATACGCCAGCGAGATGCTGGGCAGCGTCGCCTACTTCGACGTGCGTGCCACCAGGGCCTCGGGCGACCTCGTCAGCATCAGCTGGGCGGATGTCACCGCACGGCACCTCGCCTCTGTCGCCGCGGACGAAGCCAGGGAACGCTACCGGCTGCTCGCCGAGAATGCCTCCGACGTGGTGTTGTGCACCACGGAATGGGCGTTGGAATGGGTCTCGCCCTCGGTCGAAGCGATCCTGGGCTGGCGGTCGGAGCAACTGCTCGGGTCGAGTCCGCAGTACCTGATGCACCCCGACGACGCAGCCATGGTGTGGTCGGCGAGAGCCCCGCGCGCGGCGGGTCCGCAACGCACGGAAGCCCGCGTCCGATGCGCCGATGGCAGCTACCGTTGGATGGATGTGCGTTTCAACCTGGCCGGTTCGCAGGCCTCGGGACAGGCACTGTGGGCGGTGTCCTGCCGCGACATCGATGCCGAGGTGGCGGTTCGTGCCCACCTGCGTGACGAACGCGCGATGTTCGAGGCGATCAAAGAGTCTGTTACTGACGCCTTCGCCACCGTTGACCGCTTCGGGACCGTGATCGCCTGGAACGGGGCCGCCGTGGACATGTTCGGCTATGGGGAGCACGAGGCGCTCGGCCAGAGCTACCGGCTGTTCATGCCGGAGATGTATTGGGCCGTCGTCGAGCGCTGGCTCGGGGACGTCGACGGCAGGGAACTGCGAGAGGCGGCGTCCCGCACCCACCGGGTGCGCCTGCTTCACCGCGACGGCACGACGTTCCCAGGCGAATACTCCATGGCGGTGTGGAGCCGAGGGGACGCCCGCCACGTCACCGTGATTCTCCGTGACGTCACGCGCCAGCAGACTGTCCTGGACAACCTCGAGTACAGCCGCCAAGAGCTGGCCGAGGCCCAGCGGCTCGCCAACGCCGGCAGTTGGACCTACCACCCTCGGATCGGCCGCTTCGAATGGTCCGACGAGCTGCGTCGCATCTACCGGCTGCCGGTCACGGGCCAAACCACCACGATGGAGGAGTTGACCGACCCGATCGTCGAGGCCCAACGGCAACGGGTGATCACCGCCATCGAATCCGCGCTCGCCGGCGGCGTGGAGGCGGACGTGGAGTTCGACCTCCGCTGCGCCGACGGTGAACTCAAGCGTCTCCGCGGGCGGGTCGCCACGGCGACCGACCCTCGGGATGGCAGCCTGCGGGTACGCGGCAGCGCCGTCGACATCACGGGAGCCCACCGGGCCGCAGAGGCCCGCGTGCGCCGCACCGCACGCCATGCCGACTACCTGGCCCGGGTGGAACACACCCTGCGCACCCATCTGTCCGTGGTGGAGGGGTGGTCCGGCATCCTCGAGAAGACGTTCGACGACCTGCCGCCGACTGTCCGCGACGAGGCGATCGGGGCGATCCGCCGCAACGCCACGTCTCTGGTGGCCCAAGTCAAGGGCCTGATGAACGAATCGGCCTTCCTCGCTCAGGCCGACGTCATGGAAGTGGGCCCGGTGGACGTGGCCATCGTCGCCGCCGCAGTGGCTGCCGACTACCGTGGCCTGGCGGAGGGCCGCCGCCTGGAGGTGTCGCCCACGTCGGGGGTGGTGGCGACCGCCTCGGCCGAGGGCCTCGACACCATCGTGCGGCACCTAGTGGAGAACTCGGTCCACCACGCAGGAGAAGGCGGCTCAGTGGAGGTCCTCACGCGGTCGCTTCCCGGCCGCACTGTGGAGATCGTGGTGCGCAACGACGGCGCCCCCATCCCGGAGGGGGTCGAACTGTTCGCGGCGTTTGCGAAGGGTAGGAGCTCGGGTGGCAACGGACTGGGGCTGCACGTCGTGTCCACGTTGGTGGAGGCCATGGGCGGCCGGGTGACCGGCGGCAACCGCACCGACGGGGCCGGCGCCCAGTTCGTCGTCGCGCTTCCCGCGGCGATGGAGGCTCAGCGCTAGCAGCCGCCATCCAGTCGGTGCAGCAGCGCCTCCAATTCGAGCCTCAGCTGGACCGTGCGGCCTCTCACCACCTGGGCCGCACGTTGCCGCAGGGCGGCGTCGATCTCTCTGTCAGCCAGCAGTTCGAGCCAACCCTCGATGACGCTGAAGTGCGTGGCGATGAGATGTTGCTGTTCCCTGACGTGGGCGGCGGTGAGGCCACTGCTCCTCGCAGTGTCAGGTCTGGCTGGAACGGTGGCTGTCACCCCATCATCATCCCGGCCCACCCCTGTCACCCCGTCCCTTTTTCCTCTCTGCAGCCTCACAATGTGGGCGATCTCGCGATTCCGGAGTGGCGAGTGACTGGACGGTCAACGGCACGACGACGGCAGCCGCCATCGTGGCGTCCTGAGCGTCCATACCCGATCGAGGGCTCTGTAGATCACCGCGGAGCGCCCGTCGTTTCGTGTCGTGCCATGCGTCCGGGCTGGTAGTTTCTGGGGTGAGCCCCCTGGCCGTCGTCGAAGGGAAATTCTGGTGTCCAACACTGACAACGAGCTCGCGCAGGTCGCGGCGGTCATCGTGCTCGCCGCGGGTGGCGGGACGCGGATGAAGTCCAAGACCTCCAAACTCCTCCACGAAGTGGCCGGCAAACCCATGCTGAGCTTCGCGGTGTCGGCCGCGGCCGCGCTGGACCCGGAGCGACTCGTCGTGGTCGTCGGGCATCAGCGCGAAGAGGTGGTGGCCCATCTGGAGCAGCTGTCCGAGCAGCTCACCACCGCCGTTCAGGAGGAACAGCTCGGCACCGGGCATGCCGTGGAGTGCGGGCTCGCCGGCCTCGGCGACATCAAGGGCGACGTCGTCGTCACCTACGCTGACGTGCCGATGCTGGCCGGCGACACGCTGCGGCAACTCGTCGCTGTCCACCGTGGCCGCCGCAACGCCGTCACCGTCATGACCTCGCGCGTCGAGGATCCCACGGGCTACGGACGCATCATCCGCGAGGACGACGAGGTCACCGGCATCGTCGAGGACCGCGACGCCACGGAGGAACAGCGCGCCATCACGGAGATCAACTCCGGTATCTACGTCTTCGACGCGGCCAGCCTCCGCGAGGGCCTGGCATCGCTCAAGACCGACAACAACCAGGGCGAGCGCTACCTCACGGACGTCGTGAAGTTCTGTCACGAGCGGTCGCAGCGGGTCGGCGCCCACCTCGTCGACGACGTCTGGCAGACCGAGGGCGTCAACGACCGCATCCAGCTGGCCCGCATCAACCAGGAGATGCAGCGCCGCATCCGGGACTCGTGGATGCTCAAGGGCGTCACCATGATCGACCCGGCGTCCACCTTCATCGACGTCGACGTGGACCTCGCGCCCGACGTGCTGCTCCACCCCGGCGTCATCCTGATGGGTGCCACCACCATCGGCGAGGGCGCCATCATCGGCCCCGACAGCAGCCTGATGGACGTCGAGGTGGGCCCCGGCGCGGAAGTGATCCGCACGCACGGATCGTTCGCCGTGATCGGTGAGGGCGCCACCGTGGGGCCCTTCGCCTACCTCCGGCCCGGCACGATCCTGGGCGACGACGGCAAGATCGGCAGCTTCGTCGAGACCAAGAACGCGCAGATCGGGGCCGGGACCAAGATCCCGCACCTGTCCTACGTGGGCGACGCCATCGTCGACGAAGGGGCCAACATCGGGGCCGGCACGATCTTCGCCAACTACGACGGCGTCCACAAGTCCACCACCCACGTCGGCAAGGCCGCCTTCGTCGGATCGAACTCCGTCCTGGTGGCACCCGTCGACGTCGGCGCTGGCGCGCTGGTGGCCGCTGGGTCTACGATCACGGACGACGTGCCTGCGGGCGCGTTGGGCGTGGCCCGGGGGAGGCAACGCAACGTCGAGGGCTGGATGACCCGCGGTCGTCCGGATTCCAAGCAGGCCGCAGCAGCGGCTGAAAGCGACGGCACCATCCATCCGGCAGTGATCGAGTCCCGAGAAAAGAAGGCCTGAGCCACATGTCCCACCAGATCGCCAAGAACGACAAGCACCTGATGCTGTTCAGCGGGCGCGCCTACCCCGAGCTCGCTGAGGAGGTGGCGAACCTGATGGGCTGCCCGCTGGTGCCAACCCGCGCTCTGACCTACGCCAACTCCGAGATCTACGTCCGGTTCGAAGAGTCCGTCCGTGGCTGCGACGCGTTCGTCATCCAGTCGCACACCGCTCCGGTCAACGAGTGGATCATGGAGCAGCTCATCATGGTGGACGCGCTCAAGCGGGCCTCGGCCAAGCGCATCACCGTGGTGGCCCCGTTCTACCCCTACGCCCGCCAGGACAAGAAGCACCTGGGCCGCGAGCCCATCTCCGCGCGCCTCGTGGCAGACCTGTACAAGGCCGCCGGCGCGGACCGCATCATGTCGGTGGACCTGCACGCCGCCCAGATCCAGGGCTTCTTCGACGGCCCGGTGGACCACCTCTGGGGTCTGCCCGTGCTCAGCGAGTACGTCCAGGAGAAGTACGACACCTCCGAGATGGCCATCGTGTCTCCCGACGCCGGCCGCGTCCGCCTGGCTGACCTGTGGACCGACTACCTCGGTTGCTCGCTGGCTATCATCCACAAGCGCCGCGACCCCAACAAGGCCAACACCGTCGCCGTGCACGAGGTCGTCGGCGACGTGGAAGGCAAGATCTGCCTCCTCGTGGACGACATGATCGACACCGCCGGCACCATCGCACAAGCTGCCCAGGCGCTGAAGGAACGCGGTGCCAAGCAGGTCATCGCGGCGGCCACGCACGCCGTGTTCTCCGGCCCCGCCGCCCAGCGCCTCAACGCCTCCGGCATCGACGAGATCATCGTGACCAACACGCTGCCCCTCCGCACCCCGGAGCCCATCGCGAACCTCACCGTGTTGTCCATCGCCCCGCTGATCGCCAAGGCGATCGACGCGGTGTTCCTCGACGGCTCCGTCACATCGCTCTTCGGTGGCCAGGCCTGAGGTCCTCCCGTTGCGTTGTGAAGGGTACGTCCCGGTTCAGCGGCTCAGAGTGAGGGGCGACGGCTCCGGGAGTGACGCCAGCGCCACGGCGAGCCGCTCGGCGTAGGTGCCGCGAGGTGCCAGGACGGCTGGGGCGCCTGCCGGTCAGGTCATCGGGGTCCGTGACGGGGGGCGCGGTGTAGAAGACCTGCGCGCCGGCGCCGGGGCCTCCGTCGAGCCGGATGCGGTGGGTGAGCACGGCCAGGTTGGCGAACCGCTTGGCGGCCTCCGCTGAATGGTCACAGTGATCGACTGCGAGGTGGAGGCGACAGTGAACGGCCAACTCCACCAGCCAGGCGAAAGGAACTTCCGTCAGGCAGCGGTCCAGAACCACGGAGCCGGATAACGACGACTCCTGGCAGCTCAGGCTGATGTCTGTCGCGCCACTGGAGGCGAGCCAACGCAGGATCGCTGCGTGTTTCTTTCTGGCATTACCTGTCCTTTCGGCCGTTGATTGACCCTATCCCGTTTTCATCCAGGCCGGGTGAACCGTCCTTGAGTTAGCACTATGGGCCCGGACGGGACGAAATAGACTCCATCTCTCACGAAAACACGAAAGATTGTTACACGCCCACCGCGCACCCTCGGCTGCCTCGGGGTCTTCCACGACCCTGGTCTGACCGGGGCCTCATACCTGCGACGTGCGAGGCGGGACGGGGTGGATTCCCCGGGTGCGGCGGCCTCAATAGGTTGGTCGGCGAAACCTCTGGAAGGACACCCCATGACGCAATCCCAGCGCGCCTCGCATCCTGCGTGCGGCGCCCACCACCTCACGAAGGTCTACGGTTCCGACGACCGGCAAGTCGTCGCGGTCAACGACGTCTCGGTGAGCATCGAGCCCGGTTCCTTCACCGCCATCATGGGTCCGTCCGGCTCCGGCAAGTCCACCCTCATGCACTGCATGGCGGGCCTCGACCGTCCGACGTCCGGCTCGGTGTTCGTCGGCACCGACGACCTGGCGCGGCTGCCGGAGAAGAGCGTGACGCGCATCCGTCGCGACAAGGTGGGCTTCGTCTTCCAGAGCTTCAACCTCCTGCCCACCCTCACCGCCGAGCAGAACATCCTGCTGCCGCTCGAACTGGCCGGCAAGAGGGTGGACCGCCCGTTCTTCCAGCAGGTCGTCGCGTCGTTGGGCCTCGGCGACCGCCTCACCCACCGCCCATCGCAGCTCTCCGGCGGCCAGCAGCAGCGCGTCGCCATCGCGCGCGCCATGGTGACCCGCCCCGAGGTGATCTTCGCCGATGAACCCACCGGCGCACTGGACCTGAAGACCGGTACCGCGCTGCTCGAATACCTGCAGCTCTGCTCGCAGGAGCACGGGCAGACCATCATCATGGTCACCCATGATGCGCGCGCCGCCTCGTACGCCGACCGGGCGCTGATGCTGCTCGACGGCCGCATCGTCGCCGACATCGCCCAGCCCACCGCCGAGGGCGTCAGCTCCTTCCTGCAGCAGGCGGTGGCCTGATGTGGCGTCAAGCCGTCTCTGAACTGAGGCTTCATCCCGGCCGGTTCGTGGCCACCCTCATCGCCATCGCCATCAGCGTGGGCTTCATCGCGGCCATCTCCGTCTTCGTCAACTCCGAGCAGACGGCGCTGGGTAAGTCCACCACCATGCCGCTGGCCAACGCGGACCTCTTCGTCACGACGCTGGGCCTCGAACTGCCCGAGCTCGTCGACACCCTCGAGGGGGTCGACGAGGTGCGCGCCGTCCACGAGGTGCCGTTCGGCCAGTCCACCATCCTCAACTTCGGCGACAGGTCAGAGGTGAGCATGCTGTACAGCGTGCCGCCGGCAGACCTCCAGTGGTCTGAACTGGTCGACGGCAGGTGGCCCACCTCTGAGCAGGAGATCGTGCTGTCGCGCGCCGGCCTCGATTCGCTGGGCGCCGACATCGGTGACTCGGTCTCGCCGGACCACGATTCCGCCACCGCCTTCACCATCGTCGGCGCGACCGACGACCCCGCCTCCCTGTGGTCCACCGTCGGCTACCTGCAGTTCGGCCCGGAGTACGTGAGCACCGATTACGCACTGGTCCTCGACGACCGGGCCTCCGCCGCCGACGCCTTCGACGGCGTCTCCGAGGCCGCGGCCTCCCTGGACCCCGACATCACCGTGCGGACGGCGGACGCCGAGCGGCAGACGCAGCTCGACGACCTCACGAACCAGTTCGACATCTTCACGTACCTGCTGCAGACCTTCGGCGTCGTCGCGCTGCTCGTGGGCATGATCACCATCGCCAACACCTTCGCCATCCTCGTGGCGCAGCGCCGTCGGCAGGTAGGCCTGCTGCGGGCCGTGGGCGCCTCGCCGGGTCAGGTGATGGGACGCATCGTCGTGGAGTCGTTGCTGCTGGGTGTCGTCGGCTCGGTCCTGGGCATCGCGCTCGGCTTCGGCGTGGCCCTGATCGGCGGCTCCATCACGGGTTCGCTCTACTGGGGCCTCGACGTGCGCTGGGGCGAGTTGCTCATCGCGCTGCTCGCAGGCGTCGCCGCCACCATGATCTCGGCCATCGCGCCCGCCATCGTGGCGTCGAGGGTGAAACCGCTCGAGGCGCTGCAGGCTGTGCCGACCGAAGCCCAGGCACGGCGGGCCGGCCTCATCCGGACCATCCTCGTGGCCCTCACCGCGGCCATCGGCGTCTTCCTCGTCGTGATGAGCCGCATCAACACCGAATGGAGCGTGTTGTGGGCCGTGGGTGCAGGCGCGTTCCTGACGGTCGCGGTGCTCGCGGCGGCCCCGTTCTTCGTCCCGCCGCTGCTGAAGCTGCTGGGCGCCGTCTTCGGCAGGACGGGTCCGACGGCCAGACTCGCCTTCACCAACGCCGCCCGCAACCCCAAGCGCGCCGCGGCGACGGCCACCGCGCTGATGCTCGCCGTCGGGCTCATCGTGACGCTGCAGGTGGCGCTGGCGACGGCCCGCACCTCCGGCACGGAATCCATCCACGCCACGTACCCCGTCGACTTCACCGTCTCGTTCGCCGACGATGAGGTGCCGGCCGACCTCATCGAACGGCTCGAGGGCATGGAGGGTGTCGCGGGTGTGCGGACCCTGCCGGCGAAACAGTTGGACAACGACGTGGTGGCCTTCGATCGCAACGGCCTGCTGCGGGAACTCGGCAAGCGCATCGCCGAGGACGCCCATCCGCAGGACGGCGAGGTGGTCGTCTCGGAGGGGAGCCTGCTCGCCCAGGGCCAGGACACGGTGACCCTGCCCGGTGCCAACGGCGACGTGACGCTGAAGGTGGTTACGGGCGCCGGCCTCGAGTATTACCAGGCCTCGGTGAGCACGGCCACGCTGGAGCAACTGGCCGGCGACCCCGTGGAGCGCGAGATCTGGATCACCTTGAAGGACCGCGGCGACCTGCAGGCCATCAACCAGGTGATCAAGGTCCTGGAGACGGTGCCCGACGCCTTCTTCGGCGCGTCCGGAGCTGGCGCGATCCTGGTGCTCAACCAGGTGCTCGACGTCATGCTGATCGTGCTGACGGGCCTGTTGGGCGTGGCGATGATCATCGCCCTGGTGGGCGTCAGCAACACGCTGGGCCTGTCGGTGATCGAGCGGCAGCGCGAGTCCGCGCTGCTCCGCGCCCTCGGCATGCAGCGCTCCGGCCTGCGCTGGATGCTGCTGGTGGAGGCCCTCGCCCTCGTCGGGGTGGGGGTGCTCATCGGGCTCGTGGCCGGCATGTTCTTCGGCTGGTTGGGGGTGTCGTCGACGCTCCTGATGATGCCGGGCGAGAACGTCCAGCTGCACTTCTCGATCGACGCGCTGTACACCGCCGGGCTCATCGCCGTCTGTCTGGTGGCGGCCGTCCTGGCCTCGCTGCTGCCCGGTCAGAAGGCGGCCGGCGCGTCCCCGACGGAGGCGCTGGCCGCCGACTGAGGTGCCTCTGGGCAGTAGCATTGCGGCATGGGGGATGGTGCGAATCAGGGTCGCGGCAAGGTCATAGTGACAAACTTCGACTCGGTCGCCCAAGCGCGTCTCTGGCGCGAGCGTGGCTCTGCGGAGGCAACCGATCAGCTGTTGGCCATGCTTCGCACTGCAGTGCTGCTCGGTGAGGATCTTCAACTCGACCGGAACCAACTTTTCGACGGCATCTTCTTCCTGGCCCTCGGGCCGGACCGCATCGGAGCTGAACTCGGTCTTCAACAGGGCGCGTCACTTCCCATAAGACTGACGGGTAGCGCACCCGAGGGTTTCGACCTCTCAGCGCTCGACCTGCTCAACTCCGGGATGGCCATCGGTGCCGCACAAGCTGCGCGGGTACGTAGGGCAGTCGAGGCCTTCTTGGATATTCAGCTCGGGCATGTCCGCTCCGCCGAGTTTCAGGCATCATCCTCAGCGATGATGGCCGTATGCGGGTCGAAGGAGGGCAATGCGTGGCTGCTCCCACCGGCTGGTCCCCACTGGTTTCCGGGCACTGGCTTCCGGGACCGACTGCATCCCATGACCGAAGTTCTCAGAGAGATGATGCATCTCATCGCCAAGGCCCAGGATGAATGGGCGGACGCTCTTCTGCGAGACAGACTGACCGTTGGAGTGTGGCGGGGTGGCATCCCCATCCTGGAGGGGCACCGCGAGGAGCTGAGGTCGCTGGGCTTCCCCGAAGAAGATCTTGTTCCCCTTGCGCGCGACGTCTCAGGTCTGGAGACGCAGGTGCGCAAGGTGGCGCTCGATGAGCTGGCCTCCCGTGCGCTGGAGAGGTGGGGTGGATCGGGAGAGGGCGGTGGGGGTCGACCCCGCGACTTCACCCATTCGGAAGCCCGCGAGATGCGGTTTGCATTGGAGCTGTGGTCGAGAGGCTATTACCGGGCGATCGCTAGACGTGACGGTGCCATGCTGGTGGCCTTCGCGGAAGCAGCTGATGCAGGAGGTAAGGGCGCGGACCCGCTGCGCCGTGCTTACGGCCTCGAAAAGCCTGACCGGGACCTGTGGCAGCGAATCCGTGACGCCATTCCTGCGCGGTCGGCTGGCGCTGAGCTCAGCGGCGCAATGCGCATCGACGGGGAGATCCTGGACCACCTTCGCCAGATCGACCCGGGTGTCTACAGGCAACTGACTCGAACCTCTTCGGGGGTGCTTTCCCGCATCCGGGCACGAGACTCCTCAGCAATGATGGATCTTGCCCTAGCTACCAGGGAGGCGGTCTCGAGCGTTCCGCGCCGCCGGCCCCGTATCGTCCGCAACGCCGTGCGCGTCGGCGCCCTCACCCTGGTCGCGCTGCTGGTTGCCTTCCTCGCGGTGGTGCCCGGTGTGGTGGACCTCAGTCGAACGGAACAAGTTGCGGTGCTTGTCGGGAGCGCCATGGTCGGGGCTCTGGCGGGCCTGCCGTGGGACGAGATCGGCAACATCATCCGGCTGCGTCCCAGCGCGCTGACGGCAACTCTCAACATCACGCTCATCGACAGGATCCACACATGACGGACGAACACCCGCTGCTATGGCACAACGAGTGGTCTGCCATTGATCGGGATCTGAGAGTCGACTCCCAGCTGCGGGAAGATGCAGGGCACCGCTACCGTCTGTATCGGGTCATCCAGGGGCAGCAGGAGGCCGCTGGAGCGGTCGCCTTGGCGATCCGGCGGGCAGCAGCCACGGAGGTGCTGCTGGTGCGGCATATCAGGCCCATACCGGGCGTCACGCTCTGGGAGTTACCTCGCGGCATCGCCGAAAGGACTGATGAAGACATGGTGGCGGCCGCTCGTCGCGAGTTCACCGAGGAGACCGGTCTTCCGACGGAGTCGGGTCGTTCGCTGGGATCCGTCTACCCGGATTCTGGGCTGTTGGCCAACGAGGTGGCGGTAGTGGCGGTCACTCTGAGCAATGGGCCCTGGTCGACACCCGATGGTGAAGTTCTGGAGGCGCGCTGGTTTCCCGTCGCTGGCCTGCCCGCACTGGTCGTCAGTGGTCACCTGCGCGATGGCATCAGTCTTTCGGCGCTGGCTCTGGCTGCCACCTCTGGTGCACTTGGCTCCATGGACCATCTACTGGCCGCCGACTGACGAACCTCCACAGAGTGGCGGATGTAGCTACTCGGTGGCGACCTGCTTGCGGTAGGCCTCTGCCTCCCAGTTCTCGATGAACCGGCGTTCACGCTCGTCGAGGGCCCGCACCCGGCCCAGGGCGGTGGCCGCCCGTCCGACAGTCAACGCGTCGACGTACACCTCCAACGCTGTCTGCGCCTGCTTCTGGTCGGCACCGACGGCGATCACGCCCAGGCCGGGGACCACCGCGATGACCGGGGCGACACCATGCTGCTCGCGGTGCCGGCGCACGGCGGCCTCGGCGTCGTCGCCCTCGGCCAACACCAGGGGGAAGGAGCCGGAGTACACGATCTGGTCCGGGATCAGCGGGCCCTCGTGCAGGAACCTCGCCCCGGCTTCGGTGGACGGGAAGCCGACGGCAACCTCGCCGCTGTCCAGAGCCGTGAACTCGACGCCCAGAGCGGTGCGGAACGCCTCGGCGACCGCCGGCAGGCCGCCGGTGGCGGCGTCGACGGCCTGCTGCACCCGTCGCATGACGCGGTGACTCTCGCTGCGCACCTGGTCCGGGTCGTCGCCGGAGACGATGAGGCCGTGGTTCATGAGGAACGTGGTGGTGGGGGCGGGCCGGCCGGTGCGCTCCGTGTAGGCGGCGCGGCGTGCGGCGATCTCCCTGGCCAGCGGCAGGCCGGGGTCGACGTAGGGCACCCAGAGGACCTGATCGCCGAACAGCCGGCGGGTCAGCTCCTCGCCGTCGGCGTTGCAGGTCACCGCGTTGATGAGCAGCGGGTGGGTGTGCAGCACGAACGTGTCGTCGATGAGGGCGTGGAAGAGGATCTCCACCGACGGCCGGCGGGGCCCGTCGTCGAGCCTCGCCAGGGTGGCCAGGTGGTTGACCGGGTCGCCGAGCGCGGGGTCCGGATCCGGGCTTGCGAGGGCGCTGTTGAGGACGTCGACGGCGAGCGGCACCAGGTCGTCGGTGCTGAGCGTGGCCATGGAGACACCGCTGGGCTTGATCCAGAGCACGCCGCCGGACTTCACCGACGAGTTGCCGCCGCCCGCCCGGGTGAAGGCCGGGTCGGCGCCGAACTCGTTGGACAGCGTCACGATCTCACGCAACAGGCCGACGGGCCGCTCGGGGGAGGGTTGGTAGGAGGTCAGGTCGGTGGACATCATCGAGATCTTTCGCAGTTCGGAGAGGGAGCCGTGGAGCAGGCCGACGGCGCGGGCCTGGATGAGCGAGTTGCCGATGGCGGTCGCCTCGACGGGCCCGGCAAGTACGGGCAGCCCCGTGCGGTCCGCGGTCAGTTGGTTCAGGAGGGTGTTTGCAGAGCCACCGCCGACGATGACGACGCGGCGCGGCCGGCGGCCGGTCAGGTGCGCCAGTTCCGCGATCGTGTCGGCGTAGGCGGCGGCCAGCGATTCGAGGACGGAGCGGGTGAAGAAGGCGGGGTCGTCGAGACGTTCGTCGCCTCCCAGGAGCGCCTTGACCCGGGCCGGCATGTTGCCAGGCGGGAGAAGTGAGGGGTGGTTGACGTCGAACACGGGCGCGTCCGTGACGCGGCGGGCGGCCTGCGCCAGGGCGGCGGGGGAGTGGCGGTGCCCCTGCGAGTCCCAGTGGCGGATCGCCTCGGAGATGACCCAGAGGCCCATCACGTTCTTGAGGTATCTGACGGTGCCGTCGACCCCGCCCTCGTTGGTGAAGTTCGCCAGCCGTGACTCCTCGGTCAACACCGGCGCCGACAATTCCATGCCGACCAGGGACCAGGTGCCGGACGAGATGAACACGTCGCCGTCGTCCTCTAGCGGGGCGCCCACGACGGCGGAGGCAGTGTCGTGCGAACCCACCGCGACGAGCGGGATGCCGGCGGCGGGACCTGTGATGATGTCACCAAGCACGGTGCCGGGCTCGACCAGCTCCGGGAAGATGCGGCGCGGCAGTCCCAGCCGGTCGATCACCGCCCAGTCCCACCGGCCGGTGCGCGGATCGAGCAGCGCGGTGCTGGAAGCGTTGGTTCGCTCGGCGACCGCCCGCCCGGTCAGCCAGAAGCCCAGCAGATCGGGCAGCATCAGGAAGCCGGTGGCCCGCTCGAGCCGGCCAGTTGAGAGGTCGTGCCCGAACTGGTTGATGGTGTTGAACACCACGTCCTGCAGCCCGGTGCGGGAGTACAACTCCCGGTGCGGAATGACCGCCTCCACCACGGCGCGGCCTTCAGCGGTGCGCTCGTCGCGGTAGTTGTACGGGAGGTCGAGCAGCCCCTCCTCATTCAAGAGGCCGTAGTCGACGGCCCAACAGTCGATGCCGACGGCGGCCACGTCCCCGTGGGCCGCCGCCATCGCCAGGCCGATGCCGGTCTGGATCTCATCGAACAGGGCCACGACGTCGAGCCGGAGCCCGGAGTCGATGCTGTGGGCGGCAGTGGAGAAGCGGTGCACCTCGGTCAGTTCGGCGCGCGCGCCGTCGAAACGTGTCAGTACGACCCGTCCACTGGTGGCGCCCAGGTCGACCGAGATGACCGCATTCATGGGGTCAGGCTCCCCAGCTCGACTGGGCACCGCCGACGCGCTCCTCGGCGATCTTGGCGAGGTAGCCGCTGTCGGCGAACGCCTTCATGGGGTCGGCCGGGAGGTCCCGGCTCTCCCGCCATTGCGCCAGCGCAGGCCGCACGTCGGTGTAGAACGCGTCCATGAGCACGGCGTTCGCGCCCAGCACGTCGCCCGCCTCCTGGGCCGCCTCGAGAGCGTCGGTGTCGACCAGCAGGGTGCGGGCGGTCATCTCCTGCACGTTGAGCACGGAGCGGATCTGTCCCGGCACCTTGTCCTCGATGTTGTGGCACTGGTCGAGCATGAAGACCACGCCGTTCTCGGCGTCGAATCCGCCGCCCCGCTTGACCTCCCACAGGATGCGGAAGAGCTGGAACGGGTCCGCGGCTCCGACGATGAGGTCGTCGTCGGCGTAGAAGCGTGAGTTGAAGTCGAACGACCCCAGCTTCCCGAGGCGCAACAACTGGGCGACGATGAACTCGATATTGGTGCCCGGGGCGTGGTGGCCGGTGTCGAGGCAAACGAAGGCGCGCTCACCGAGGGCGGAGACGTGGGCGTACGAGGTGCCCCAGTCCGGCACGTCGGTGTGGTAGAACGACGGCTCGAAGAACTTGTACTCCAGCACGAGGCGCTGGTTCTCGCCGATGTGCCGGTAGATCTCCGCGAGGGAATCGGCCAGCCAGTCCTGGCGGCGGCGCAGGTCGCCCTGGCCTGGGTAGTTGGTCCCGTCGGCCAGCCAGATCTTGAGGTCCTGGGAGCCGGTCTGGTTCATCACCTCGATGCAGTCGAGGTGGTGCTCGATGGCGCGACGACGGACGCCCGCGTCGTGGTGCGCGAGGCTGCCGAACTTGTACTCGTCGTCCTGGAAGGTGTTGGAGTTGATGGTGCCGATGCCGACACCGAGGTCCTCGGCGTACTCCAGCAGGCCCTTCCAGTCGTCGACCTTGTCCCAGGGGTAGTGGAGGGAGACCTTGGGCGCGAGGCCGGTGTACTTCTGTACCTGCGCCGCGTCGGCCAGCTTCTCGTGGACGTTGCGCGGGGTCCCGGGGGTGCCGAACACCCGGAACCGGGTGCCTGAGTTACCGTAGGCCCACGACGGAACCTCGATGGCCTGCGCTGCCAATTGCGCGCTGATGCCTTCTTCGAACATAGCCGCCTCCTTGCGGTGTGTTGAATCGTTTCAACGAATGTACTCACAGGATACGATCTGCGCGGGACAAGGTCAAGAAATTCTGTGAAGAGCGGGCTCAGCGCGGAACGGCGCTCGACGCGCGGACCACGAGCGTGGGTGTGAAGACCATCTCGCGGTGCTCGTGGCTGCGGCCGGCTTTGCGGTCGCCGATCTCTTCCAGCAGCAGGTCTGCCGCGGCCCGGCCGAGTTCACGCCTCGGTTGGGCCACTGAGGACAGTGGTACGGCTGCTGCCGCTGCGAACTCGATGTCGTCGTATCCGATGATCGCCACGTCGTCCGGCACCCGAAGTTGGCGTGCCACGAGGCCCTGGAGGAGGCCGACGGCGAGCACGTCGTTGGCGCAGAACACGCCGGTGGGTCGTCGCTCCGCAGGAATGTCGGCGAGATTGTCCGCCGCGTCGCGGCCCGCTGCGAAGCTGAACTCGGGCGTCGGGATGACCAGGAGTTCGGCCCCGGCGTCGGCGGCGGCCCCGCTGATGCCCTCGTGCCGGCGTCGCACCTGGGTGAGCATGCCCGGCCCGCCCACGAAGGCCAGCCTGCGGTGCCCCTGCCCGATGAGATGTCGGCCCGCGATCGCCCCTCCCTCGACATCGTCGACGCCGGCTGTGCAGTGTTCACCGCCGTTGACCCGGTCCACCAGCACGGTGGGGATCCCTGCGCGGCGCAGTTCGGCGACCTCGGTGGGGATACTCTCGATCGGGCCGAGGATCACTCCGCCCACCCGCTGGTCACGGAAGGAGCGCAGCAGTGCCTTCTCGCGGTCCGTGCGGTTGTCGGCGTCGCCGATGGTGGAGTAGTACCCCTCGCTCTCCAAGCGGGACTGAGCCGCGCGCAACAGGTCTGCGAAGAACGGGTTGGTGACGTCCATCACGGCTAATCCGATGGTCTGACTGCGCCCGGCACGAAGTTCCCGCGCCATCTGGTTGGGTATCCAGCCGAGTTCGCGGATGGCGTCCTCGACGCGTCGCCTTGTGTCCGGCAACACCTTGTCGGGGTTGTTGACCACATTGGACACCGTGCCCAGCGAGACCTTCGCCAAGTCGGCGACGTCCCGCATGCTGAGTCGGCGCTGCTTGCTCACAACATCCTTCCGAGACGTGGAACTCCCACTGTAGGGGGTCCAACGCCGTGCCCGCCCGTCAACGGCTCGGGGACACGATTCCCGGCTGCGCCGGGAGTGGGGGGGGGGTCAGCAGCTGGCTGACGGGAGCGTGACGGTGACAGGGATTCCCTCGTCCGCGGAATGCGCCGCGACATGGAGCGTGTGGGAGCCCGGCACCGGGATCCGGCGGCCAGCGCCGTCACTCCAGCGCGCGAGGTCCGTGGGGTGCACAGTGATGCGGGCCTGCGCCGTCGACCCCGCGTGCACCGGGATGCGCCGGAAGGCCACGAGCTCCCTCGCGGCCTCGCCGTCGAACCGGGCGTACACCTGGGCGACGTGGGCGGTGTCCCGTGTGCCGAGGTTGGTCACGGTGATGTCGAGGTGCACTGAGCCGTCGGGGAGTTGGCCCGAGCTGACCCGGGCTTCCGTCGCGGCGTAGCCCAGCCCGAAGCCGAACGGGAAGCGTGCCCCGCGGCTCAGGATGCCGGGGGAGCGGTAGCCGATACCACCGTCCTCGTCGTAGTCCACGGTCTCGGGCATGAGCCCCGGCGGCGTGTGGCCCGGCAGGTCCGCCCTGCGCCAAGGGAACGTGAGCGGGAGTCTTCCGCCCGGCTCTGCGTCGCCGAAGAGCATCGCGGCCAGCGCCTCGCCATAGCGTTCTCCCGGGTACCAGACCTGGAGGATGGCGGCCACTTCGTCGGCCCAGTCGACCTCGACGGCGCCCGGAGTGTTGAGGACCACCACCGTGCGTGGGTTGGCGGCGGCCACCCGGCGCACGAGTTCATTCTGGTCGCCGGGGATGGCGAGGGAGTCGCGGTCCATGCCTTCGCCCGTGGCCATGGTCACGAACACGACGGCGACATCGGCCTCCGCCGCGATTCGGGCGGCCTCGTCCAACCTGTCCCCGGGTTCTTGCCATCCGAGCCGCAGAGTGGGGCCGAGGCCCATGGGCGGGATGGTGATGGCCGGGCCCGGTGTGAAGTCGATCTCCAGCACGACGGGGACTCCTGCCCGGAGATCAACCACAGTCTGCATGGGGTAGTGCGGGCCGCTGATGAACTGCTCCACCTCGCGACCACCGGCCATGATCTCGACGCCGTCCAGCCGGACGCGCGCGGCCCCGCCGAGGGTGAGGCTCAACCGGTGGGCACCTGAGGTCGAGGGTGTCAGGAGGGTCCGCCAGGCGCGTGGCCATGCTCGCCCGGGATCGGCGGGGTCGAGCGTGTGGTCGATCTGGGGGAGTACGTCCGTCCACGTGGCGCTGCCGTCGGTGAACTCCACCTCGACACCCGGGCGAGAACCGTCGGGAAGGGTGAACGCGGAGGCGGGTACCGGGGGCAGGGGCACATCGCCCACCGAGCCCGTGGCCAGCGACACCCGCGCGGCACGGGAAGCGATGGCGTCTCGAGGCGAAGTGATCCGGGACCGGGTCAGCGAGACGGACGCCGCACCACCGACCACGTGAACTGCGTCGTCGTGGCAGGGCCCGATGAGGGCGACCGACTGTTCGGCGGCCAGGGGCAACAGGCCATCGTTGCGCAGCAGCACCGAGCCCCCCACCGCCGCGCGGAAGGCGAGGTCACGGTGGTCTTCAGATGAGGGCTCTCCCGCCGGGGGAAGCGGATGGTCGACCAGCCCCACCCCGATCATGGCGCGAACGACGTTGGCCACGGCGCGGCTGAGCAATCCCGGGTCCGCTGCGGCGACCATCTCGGGGGTGCGGCCGCCGCCGCCACCCAGGGCACCCAGATCGAGTCCCGCCTCGAGAGCCTTCTGTGGGTCCCTGACCGCGAAGATGAAGTCCGGGCAGTAGAACCCCTTCCAGCCCCACATCTCCCTCGGGAGGTCGAGCAACTCCCTCGACTCGCAGACGTATTCGCCGCCCAGACGGTTGTAGGAGCCCATCATCGACCAGGCGCCCGCGCGGATGGCGGCCTCGAACGGCCTCAGATAGACATCGTGGAGTTCCGCCCGGGAGACCTTGACGTTCACCGAATCGCCCCGCTCCGGCTCCAGCCCGTGGCCGGTGCGGCGCTTCTCGCCGTTGTAGGCGACATAGTGCTTCACCTGTGCCACGACGTGGCGGCTCTGCACGCCCCGGACGTGGGCGGCGCCCAGGACCCCGGTGAGGTGGGGATCCTCGCCGAGCGCCTCGCCGATGCGACCGCCGACCGGGTCGCGGGCCAGGTCCACCGTCGGGCCGAGGAGGACGGTGAACCCGGCCCGCCGGGCCTCTTCGCCGACCGCCGCGCCGTACTCCTCCGCAAGCTCCTCGTCGAAGCTCGCGGCGAGGGCGATGCCGGCGGGGAAGGCGGTGGCGGAGTCGACGCCGCGCAACCCTGTGCCCGCGTCGACGTAGTGGGGCTCTGGGATGCCGCGGGACGTCAGGGCAGTGAAGTCGCCGAGGGCGACCGCCTCGAAGTCGGCGGGCGCAAGATCAGCGAGCAACGCGGAGACGCGGTCCTCGAGCGCGAGATCGGGACTGAGCCACGGTGAACCTGTCATCGTCAGCGCCCTTGCCGTGTGGCGTTGAGCTCGTCCAGCTTGGATTCGAGGGCTGTGATCACCTTCGTGGACACCAACCGGGTGGTGCTGGCCAGGGGCTGGTTGGCCACCCAGCGGGTGCGTCGGCGGAAGTCTTTGCCGACCGCGGGGTCGACGGCGTCGAACGCCGCCACCACGGCGTCATAGGCAGGGCGGTCGTCGATGACGGCGGACAGCGGTGTGTCCATGGTGACGCACTGCGCCCCGGGCGTGACCTCGGGATCCTCGATCGTCCAGGTGTGGGTGCCCGAACCCACCGTGAACGCGGCACGGCCCGGAAGTTCCACGCTGGCGCGTGAGTTCGCGGGAATGACGGCCTCGACGACAACCTTTCCCTCCTGCCGGCGCCAGCCCACCTTGATCTCGCCGTAGGGACCGTCGAAGCGGGCCGCAGCGTGGTCGAGACCGGGGATGGGCACGGGTGCCACCCGGACCGTCCGGTACGCCGGTTCCCCGGGGCTGAGCCCGGCCACCACGCGGTGCAGCCAATCGGCCACGGATCCCAGCGCGTAATGGTTGAACGAGGTCATCTCGCCCGGGTTGATGGAGCCGTCCTCCAGCATCGAGTCCCAGCGCTCCCACACCGTCGTGGCTCCCATGGTGACCGAGTAGAGCCACGAGGGGCACTCTGTCTGCAGGAGCATCCGGGCGGCGGCCGCAGTGTGGCCGGTGCTGGTCAGCGCGTGGGTGACCAGCGGGGTCCCGACGAAGCCGGTGCTGATCCGGTAGCCGTCGCGGCGCACGAGTTCGGCGAGCCGCCTGCCGAAGCCATCGACCAGTGGGGGCGTGGCCAGCCCGAACTCGAGGGCAAGTGCGTAGGCCGTCTGGGCGTCGGAGACGATGCGACCTGCCGGGGTGACGTATTCGCGCAGCCACGCCTCGCGGACGCGTCCGGCGGCGGCGCGGTAGTGGGCTGCCTCCTTCTCGAAACCGAGCTGCTCGGCGGCCCGCGCCGTCAGCGTGGAGGAGCGGAAGAGGAAGGCGCTGGCCACGAGATCGGGGTCCGTCTTGGCCTTGGCCGGGTCATCGGCCGGGGCGTCCGGGTCCACCCAGTCGCCCCACTGGTACATGCCCTCCCACAGATGGCGCTCACCGGCCAGGGCGAGGATGTGGTCGGTCCAGCCCTTCATGGAGGGGTACTGGCGCTCCAACGTGGCGGTGTCGCCGAAGCGCTCGTGCAGCAGCCAGGGCAGGACGGTGGCGGCGTCGCCCCACGCAGCGGTCGGGACGCTGCCCGAGTCAAGTACGTCCGGGACGGTGAAGGCGACGCTGCCGTCGGCGTGCTCCTGCTCCAGTGCGAGGTCCACGAGCCAGGAGGCCAGGAATGCGTCGGAGTCGTAGAGGAAGCTCGCGGTGGGCCCGAAGATCTGGATGTCGCCGGTCCAGCCCAATCGTTCGTCGCGCTGGGGGCAGTCCGTGGGCAGGTAGAGGAAGTTCCCGCGCATGCTCCACACCACGTTCTCGTGGAGGCGGTTGACGAGCTCGTCAGAAGACTCGAACCAGCCGGTGCGGCGCATGTCTGAACCGATCACCTCGGCCACCACGTCACTGGGGTCGAAGGCCCCCGGCCAGCCATCCACCTCGGCGTACCGGAAGCCATGGAAGGTGAACAGGGGAGCCCACCTCTCCTCGCCGTCGCCGCGGAGCGTGAAGGTGTCGGTGGCCGTGGCCACTCGCAGTGGGCGGGTGCCCAGTTCGCCGTCCTCCAGTACCTCGGCGTGCCGCAGGGTGACGGTGTCGCCCGAGGTGCCGGACACCCGGATCCGAAGCCGACCCACGAGGTTCTGCCCGAAGTCCAGCAGCGTCCGGCCCGACGGCGAGATGAGGACCTGCTGCACCGGTACCGTCTGGGTCACGCGGACCGACGGCGAGGTGCGGGGTCCGGGCACAGGTCCGGCAGGGCGGATCTTGACGGGGGCCCAGGCGGCGTCGTCGAAGTGCGCTCTGTCCCAGCCGTCCTGGAGCCGGCGCGCATCAAAGGTCTCGCCCTTGTAAAGCCCGGCCCCGGTCCATGGCCCATTGCCGGTCGCTCGCCAATCGGCATCGGTGGCGACCCACTCCCGGGTGCCATCGGCGTATTCGAGGAGCAGTTGGCCCGCGACGGACGGCTGGGTGCCGTAGAACGGCCGGGCCTGCCCCTGGAAGCCGTAATGCTCGGTGTACCAGCCGCCTGCCAGGACAACCCCGATCGCGTTGGGACCCTCATTCAGTTGGTTCGTGACGTCCGTGGTCTCGTGCACCAGCCGGTACTGGTAGGGAGTCCAGCCCGGCTTCATGTGCTGGTCGTCGACCGCGGCACCGTTGACCCACGTCTGGTAGACGCCGTGTGCCGTGGCGTACCACGTGGCCCGTCTCAGGCCAGGTCGGACCTCGAATTCTCGCCTGAAGTGCGCGACCTGGGACTCGACGGTGGGGTCAGCCAGACCCACGAAATCGGCCCGCCATTCCCCGTCGCCCAGGAAGGAGGCAGTGAACGTGGCCGGATCGCTCCAGCCGGACCAACCGTCGGGGCCCTCGGTGCGGACCCGGAGCTCGCCCCGCCCCCGGGGGTGGAGATCCGCGAACGGCCAGTCCACGAAGACGGACCGGTCCCCCTCGATGGGGGCCACCTGCTCGTCGGCCCCTGC
Source organism: Tessaracoccus sp. MC1865 (assembly GCF_017815535.1). Classification (NCBI taxonomy): domain Bacteria; kingdom Bacillati; phylum Actinomycetota; class Actinomycetes; order Propionibacteriales; family Propionibacteriaceae; genus Tessaracoccus; species Tessaracoccus sp. MC1865. The sequence continues at coordinate 720,657 of NZ_CP072596.1, forward strand.
CAGCGTCAGCGCCAGTTCGGCGCGCAGTTGTCGCCAGGCCGGCTGGTCACTGCGGGAGATCCACGACACCCGCGGACGGGGCATGGGGACCGCGCCGCCGTCGAGTCCGTAGTCGAGACGGGGGGCGTCAGCCGTGTGCGACATGGTGCACCTTTCAGGCGTGTGAGTCTCAGCCCTTGACGGCGCCGGCGGTCATGCCGGCCACGATCTGGCGCTGGAAGAGGACATAGAGGATGAGCATGGGGATGGTGATCACGAGGATGTTGGTGAACAGCAGGTTGTAGCTGGTGACGAACTGGCTGCGGAAGTTGAACAGTGTGAGCTGCACTGTCGCGTTGGCATCACCCGGGAGGAAGTAGAGCGGGTTCTGGAAGTCGTTGAACACGAAGATCGACTGGACGACGATGATCGTGACGATCACGGGCTTGAGCAGCGGCAGGATGACGCGGAAGAACAGCCGCACCGGACCGGCGCCGTCCACCACGGCGGCTTCGTCGATCTCCTTGGGGATGGTGGAGACGAAGGCGCGCATCATCAGCACTGTGAAGGACAGGCCGAAGGCCACCTCGATCAGGATGAGCCCGTGCAGCGTCTTGAAGATGCCGAGGCTCTGCATCACCCAGATGGTGGGTACGACGGCAGGCGGGATGATGAGTCCGGAGAGCACCAGGCCGTTGATGAGGCCGTTCCACCTGCTGGCGCGGCGCGACAGCACGTAGGCGATCATCGAGCCGAAGAGCACCATCAGTGTGACGCTGGCCACGGTGAGGATCGCCGAGTTGATGAAGGCGATGATGAGCATGTAGTCGCGGGCCTGGAAGACCTCGACGATGTTGCTCCACAGCTGGAACTGCTCCGGCCACGAGAACTGGAGGCGTGCGGCCTCCTGGGGCGACTTCGAGGCAGTCGTGAAAACGAAGGCGAGCGGGACGAGGAACACCACGGTGGTGACGACGATGCCGACGATGCCGATGATCCACCTGGTGGATGAGCGCATGGCGTTCACAGGTCTGTCTCCTTCGAGTTCATCCAGCGGGACAGGGGATAGATGATGGCGGTGACGACGATGAAGAGGATCACGTTGCCGGCGGTGGACAGCCCGTAGAAGCCCGCCTGGTACTGCTTGTAGATGACCGACGCGATGACGTCGGAGGCGAAGCCCGGTCCGCCCTGTGTCGTCGTCCAGATGAGGTCGAACGAGCGCAGCCCACCGATGAGTGACAGCAGGATGACGGTGGACGTGGCTGGGAAGGACAGCGGCAGGATGATCCTGCGGAACACCTGCCAGGAGCTGGCGCCGTCGACGCGGGCGGCCTCGAAGTACTCGGTGGGGATGGCGGCGATACCGGCGATGTAGATCAGGGTGGCCAGGCCGAGGCCCTTCCACACGTCGATGCCGGCTACGCTGAGCAGCGCCAGATCCGGGTTGGTCAGCCAGCCGGGGCCGTCGGCACCGGTGACCCCGCTGATCACGGAGTTCAGCAGGCCGTTGAACGGGTCCAGGAGGATCTGGAAGGTGAGGCCGACTCCGACGGAGCTGAGCAGCACAGGGAAGAACGTCACGGAGCGTAGATAGCCGCGGGCGATGATGGGGGCCGACAACAACACGGCCAGCCCCATGCCGAGCACGACCTTGGCGACTGAAGTGACGAAACCGTAGGTGAGGGTGTTCCAGAGCGAGCCGATGAGGCCCGGCTCCTGGAAGAACATCACGAAGTTCTCGAACCCCACGAAGAAGGAGTCGAACAGCGTCCACCGCGTGAACGCGAAGTAGAACGACACGACCGTGGGAATGATGAACAGCACGAAAAAGATGAGGCCGCCGGGCAGGTAGAACCACATGGGATACGTCTTGTCCATGTGTCGCACTCGACGACCCGGTCGCGAGGCTGTTGTTTCGTCGGGGATCGGAGGCACGGTTGGCGCGCTGGTGGTGGAAGTCATCGGGGATTCCTTGTGAGAGATCGAGGTGGGGCGCCGCCGCTGCGCCGTGAAGGGTGGTGGGGGCCTGAGCCCCCACCACGCCTCAGGTCACCAGCCTTCGAGGCCGAGCTGCTGGGCCTGCTTCTTCACGTCCTCGTCGTAGCGGGCTGCGCCCTCTTCGGCGGTGGCGATACCGGAGCCCACCTCAACGGTGATCTTCTCCAGGTTCGGACCCTTGATGGGCGACAGGAACTCCAGTGCCGGGCTGGTGTTGCCCTCGTCGAAGTAGGACTGGAGGTCCTGGACGGCGGCCGGGAGCCCGTCGGGGAGTTCGCTGCCCTTGACCATGTACGGGCCGGTCGGGTCGACGGCGGCGCTCTGCGCCTCGGAGGCCTCAGGGGTGGCCACGTAGGCGAGGAACTTCTTGGCTGCCTCGAGCTTCTCGCCCTCGGTGGTGGTGGGGATGACCAGCGCGGCCGGGGTCCAGACGGTCAGGCCGTAGTTCTCCTCGTCGTCGCCGGGCTGGGCGAAGAAGCCGATGTTGTCGGCGGCATCTTCGGCCAGTTCCACGTAGCCGGGCACGGCGAACGTGAGCATCGGGTAGTGGGCGCCCTTGCCGTCCACGAGGTACTGCAGGGCCTGGGGCATCTGGATGGAAGCGAAGTCCTTGTTGAAGTAGCCGGCCTCGAAGACCTCCTGGAGGCGCTGGAAGCTCTTCAGGGCGGGCTCCTGCGTGTACTTGGCTTCATTGGCCGTGTACTTCTCGGCCCAGTCGGGCTGCTCGGCGCTCACGTTGTGGAAATCAGCGAGGACGAAGAGCTGGGAGGTCCAGGTTTCGCCGTAGGACTGGAGGACCGGATCGATGCCGGCTTCCTTGATCGCGGCGTTGTTGGCCATGAAATCGTCCCAGGTCTTCGGGATCTCGAGGCCGAGGTCGGCGTAGACCTTCTTGTTGTAGAGGATGCCGCCGGCCATGGCCTGGCCGAAGGGGACACCGTAGGTCTCGTCGTCGAACGTCACGGCCGTTTTGAACGTTTCATCAACGTTGTCCAAGAAGGACTCACCGGTCAGCGGCACCATGTTGCTCGCCGGGTCCAGGGCGGCCAGGAGCGAGCCCGAGTTGTATTGGAAGATGTCGGTCATCTCGCCGGTGGCGAGGCGGGTCTTCACCAGGTTGTCGGCCTCCGCGCCCTCGGGGCGGGTCTCGACGGTCACGACGACTTCGTCCTGTGACTCATTGAAGGCGTCCGCCATGGCCTGGCCGGTTGCGGTGGTGTGCTCGGAGTTGTCGATCAGCATGGTGATCTCGACTGCCTCGGCGCCCGCCTCTGTGGACGTGGTGGAGTCGCTGCTGCCGAGCGAGCCGGCAGAGCAGGCGGTCAGAGACAGGGCGCCGACGATGCCGGCGACGAGGGCCTTGTGGCCTTTCAGGGATGAGGACACTTCGTTGTTCCTTCCGGTCGCGGTCCCCCGGGGCGGGGGACCTCATGGTGGGGTGGTCAGGGGCTGACGGGTGCCGTGGAGGATCCGCGGGTCCGCAGTTCGGGAATGATGACTTCGTGCCTGGCGTCGGTGCGGCCCTCGAGCCGCTCGAGGATCAGGCGCATGGCGAGCGCGCCGATGTCGGCGCCCGCCTGGTAGACGCTGGTCAGGGAGATGAGCGGGTGGGCGGCGATCCGGGTGTCGTCGTAGCCGACGACGGAGAGATCCGCCGGGCCCAGCCCCCGTTCGGCGGCGGCGCTCAGTACGCCCATCGCCAACTCGTCGTGGCCGGCGTAGATGGCGGTGGGGCGTGGCCGGTCGTCGAGCAGTTCCAGGGTGCGGTCGTGTGCCGCCCCTTCGGTGGGTGCGATGTGGATGACGCGGGCGTGCTCGGCGAGCCCGGCCCCGGTCATCCACTCGCGGTAGGTCGCGGCCCGGATCGCGTGCGGCGCGTGGAGCATGTGCTTCTCGGCGGCCGGTTCGATCGTCAGGTGCGCGATGTCGCGGTGCCCGAGCGCGTGGAGGTGTTCCATGACCAGCCGGGTGCCCAGCACGTCGTCGTCGACGATCGTGTCGTAGTTCACCGACTCGTCGTGCCGGCCCAGGAGGATCAGCGGGATGTGGCTCCCGAGGTTCTCGAGCCATTCGGGGTCAACGGCGGGGGAGACCGCCAGGATGCCGTCGACCTGTCGGTCGGCCAGTACCTGGATGGCCTCCGGCCCGAAGCTGTAATCCGGGCCGGCGGGGGCGATGACGATCTTGTAGGGCGTGCCCGAGAGCGCCGAGCTGGCGCCCTCGATCACGTCGTCGAGGAAGGCGTTGACCGTGGTGGGCACCTCGATGCCGATGGTGTAGCTGCGCCCACGCATGGCCCGCGCGGTGACGCTCGGGCGGTAGCCCAACTCGTCGATTGCGGCCTGGACCTTGGTGCGCATCCCGTCGCTGACGCCATAGGCCTCGCGGATGACCTTGGACACGGCGGCGCGGGAAACGCCGGCGTGTTTCGCAACGTCTGCGATGGTCACTGAGTTGAGAGCCACTGTGTCCCTGCCTCTTCGTCGAGTTCGTGGATCGGTCTACTAAGAACTGTAGACCGATCCACGAACGCTGTCCACCGCTCTCGTGGACTTTCTTTATAACGATTCAGAAACGGTCAGCGCAGAGTCAGCGACGCTGCCGCCGACACCGAGTCCGAAGCCCCACCGACGACGAACGAAACCGTGCCCTTCGGCGTGACCCACCCGCCTGTGGCGGTGTCCCACACATCGAGCAGGTGGCGCTCGCGCAGTTGCTCGGGTGTGAGCTCCACGGTCACGTTGCGGTGCTCGCCGGGCTGCAGGGTGACCCGCTCCCAGCCCACCAGCCGCTTGGACGGTAGGTCGGCCGCCGAAGGCAGTTCGACGTAGACCTGAGCCACCTCGGTTCCCGCCACGTCGCCGGTGTTGGTCAACCGGAAGCTCACACGGAGGGCCTTGGAGCCATCGCTGTTCTTCGGTGTCACGTTCACCTTCGAGTACTCGAACGACGTGTAGGAGAGGCCGTGCCCGAATGCGAAGAGCGGATCGATGCCCTCGGATTCATACCAGCGGTAGCCCACTTTGAGCCCCTCGGTGTAGTTGACCTGACGGATCTCGCCGGTCACGGTGCGCTCCGTCGTTCCGTCGGCGAAGATGCCGGGGTACTGCTCGGGCGTCGAGGTGGGGATGTCGGCCAGCGACCTGGGGAAGCTCATCGGGAGCTTGCCTGAGGGATTCACGTCGCCGAACAGGATGCCGGCCAGAGCGGGCCCGAACTGCTCGCCGCCGTACCAGGCCTGCAGCACCGCGTCGACGTCCTCGAGCCACGGCATGACCACTGCGGTTCCCGAGTTCAGCACCACGACCGTGCGGTCGGCTGCGCCGGCCACCGCCTGGATGAGGGCGTCGCCGCCATGGTCCAGGTTGAGGTCGGTGATATCGGCGAACTCGCCCATGCCGAGGTGCCCGAAGACGACGGCGACGTCGGCTGAGGCTGCTGCTTCGGCCGCCTGGGTGAGGTCGGCACCGTTGTCGAACACGACCGTGCCGCCGTCGGCCGTCACGCGCTCGGTGATCGCGGTGAGCGGGTCCACGAGTGCGTCACAGTTCAGCACCGCGTTGCCGCGGAAGCCGTTGGCCGCGCAGGCGGTCTTGGCGCTGATGCCACCGGTGGGGGTGATGGACGCCGTGGGGCCGATGATGGCGACGGTCGGCGCACCGTTGAGGGGCAGCGTGCCGCCCTCGTTCCTGAGCAGCACCGTGCTCTGCTCGGCCAGTTCCCGTGCCACGGCCTTGTGCTCGGCCGTGGAGACGCCCATGATGGGCGGCTGGGGTACGGGGTTGTCGAACAGGCCGACGTTGAGGTACGCCCGCACCACCCGGAAGGCGGCCGCGTCGATGGCCTCCTGGTCGATGTCACCGGCAGCCAGCGCCTCGTCGAGGCGTGCCGGCGTGAACCAGATCGGGCGGTTGAGTTCCTGGTCCAGGCCGGCGTTGAGCGCGTCAGCGGTGGAGTGGACGGCGCCGAAGTCGCTCATGACGTAGCCCTTGAACCCGATGCGGTCCTTGAGGTCCTCGTTCATGATCGGGTTTTCGCAGGCCCAGACGCCGTTGATCTGGTTGTACGAGCACATCGCGCTGTCGGGGTCGCTCTCGCGCACCGCGATCTCGTAGGGGAGTACGTAGAGCTCCTGGAGTGTGCGCTCGTCGACGTTGGAGGAACTGGACTGCCGGTCGAGCTCCTGTTCGTTGGCCACGAAGTGCTTCGGGTTGGAGATCACGCCCTTGCCGGGATTGCCGTCCTCGAGGCCGCGCACGGCCGCTGCTCCCATCACGCCGCTGAGTACCGGGTCCTCGCCGAAGTACTCGGGGGTGCGTCCCGAGAGTGGGGTGCGCCCGCTCGCGACGCCGGGCCCGAGGATCACCGCGTTGCCGCTGTCGAAGGCCTCGCTGCCCTGCATCGCGGCCTTCGTCTCATTGAGGGCCTCGTTGAAGGTGGCCGCGATGGCGATGGGGGCAGGCCATGCCGTGGTGCCAGCCTTGGAGTGCACACCTTCGGCGCCGTTGGCATAGACCACCCGTGGCGTGCACGGCACTTGGGCGGGGTAGGTCACTCCGCCGCTGAACGTGGTCTGTTCTGGCGAATTGGCCGCATGCTCGTTGAGCCAGCGGTACTTCTGACGTTGGGTGCTCGCGTCGAGCAGCAACTGGGCGCGCTCTTCGGCGGACAGCGAGGTGTCCATCCACGCGCAGTCGGCTGGGGAGGCCTCATCGGCGGAGGCGGCCCACTGGCCCGCGGGGGCGAGGGAGAAGGAGAGAAGGGCGAGGGTTGCCGTGAGGGCGCCCACGCCGCGTCGATTGACTTGCATCTGGTTGCTCCTATGCAGTGTGCAAGGGATCCGTACTCGTCGTCGAGCACGGTGTAGATCGATCTACACACAACCTTATCAAAAGTCCTTGTCGGAGGTCAATGGTTGCGCGTGAATCGGTTCACACTCGCGCCTGAGCCAGATGATTTCTTGAGGACTCCAGGGGTGAGGTAGGCTTGCCGGGTTGCCTGGCGAGGGACTCATGCGGGTCCGTCATCGACTAGCTCGCTTCTCGCTCGGCGCCTGCATGCGCACCATTCACCTGAGAGCTTGAGGAGTTCACCCCATGGCTGCTGACGCCCAACTGTCCGCCACCACCCGCACCGAGTTCGGCAAGGGCGCTGCCCGCCGCCTCCGCCGCGAGGGTGGCACCCCCGCCGTCCTCTACGGCCACGGCATGGATCCCGTCCACCTGGCGCTGCCCGCGCAGGAGACCTTCCTCGCGCTGCGTACCTCCAACGCACTGCTCGAGATCTCGATCGACGGCGACAAGAAGCCCTCGCTCGCGCTAGTCAAGCAGATCCAGCGCGACCCGATCCGTCCCCTGATCGACCACGTGGACCTCCTGCTGGTGAAGGCCGGCGAGAAGGTCGAGGTCGAGGTGCTGCTGGTCCTCGTCGGCGACGCGGAGCGCGGCACGCTGATCAACCAGGACCTCACCACGCTGACCGTCCTCGCCCCGGCCACCGACATCCCCACGGAGCTCGAGGTGTCGCTGGACGGCCTCGTCATCGGGGACCAGATCCTGGTCTCCGACGTGAAGCTGCCTGAGGGCGTCGAAGCGACCGGCGATCCCGACGCGCTCGTCCTGTCCGTCAACGCGCCGTCCGTCGAGTCCGAGTCTGAAGAGGCCGCCGGCGAAGAGGCCGCTGAGGGCGACGACTCCGCGGAGTGACCAGTTCCACCTTTCTCGTGGTCGGGCTCGGGAACCCGGGCCCGGCCTACGAGATCACCCGGCACAACGTCGGTTTCTGGGCCGTAGCGGATCTCGCAGACCGCTACGGCTCATCCTTTTCGCTGAATTCGCGCCAGAAGGCCGAGATCGCGACGGTGAGCCTGCGCGGTCCGGAACCGGTCAGGCTGGTCCTGGTCCGCCCCACCACGTACATGAACCTGTCCGGCGTGGCCGTCAGGTCCATCGCCACGTTCCACAAGATCGAGCCGGGTCACATCATCGCGATCCACGACGAGCTCGACCTGGACGCCGGCCGTCTGCGCGTGAAGCTGGGCGGCGGCGACAACGGCCACAACGGCCTCAAGTCGATGCGTCAGCACCTCGGCACCGGCGACTTCTACCGGGTGCGGGTGGGGATCGGGCGTCCGCCCGGCCGCCAGTCCGCCGCGGATTACGTGCTGGCCAAGCTGAAGCCGAAGGAACTCGACGAGATGCTGGTCGATGCGGCGGTGGCCGCCGACGTCGTGGAGTCGCTCGTGCGCGAGGGCCTCGTCGTCACCCAGAACAAGTTCAACTCGTAACGCAGGCCTACCGTCGTCGGCCGGGGCCGGGTGGCGTGGAAGGATTGACACCGTGAAGTATCCAGGCCTCCTCCAGGCTCTCGAGGCATCCGAGGGATTCCAGTACACGCTCGCCGACGCCCGACGCTCCGGAGTGACCACGCTCGACGTCACCACCGTCGGATCGTTCTTCCCGTTCCTGACCTCCGCCATCGCGGAGGAGAGTGGCCGGACCGTGCTGCTCATCACCTCCACCTATCGCGAGGCCGAGCAGCTCACCAGCGAGCTCGCGGGCCACCTGGGTGAAGATGCCGTCGAGTACTACCCCGCCTGGGAGACGCTGCCGCACGAGCGGCTGTCGCCCCGTGCAGACACTGTCGGCCGCCGGCTCGCAGTGCTCCGCCGCCTCGCCGGGCACGACGAGGAACCCGCACCCAAGGTCGTCGTCGCCCCGGTGCGTTCCGTCCTGCAGCCGCAGGTTCAGGGCTTGGCGGACATGGCGCCGGTGCGGATCGCCGTGGGGGAGACCTACGAACTGGGCACGCTGCTGGCCGATCTCGCCGGTGCGGCCTACAACCGCGTCGACATGGTGGAGCGACGTGGCGAGTTCGCCGTCCGCGGCGGCATCGTCGACATCTTCCCGCCCACTGCTGACCACCCTGTGCGCGTCGACTTCTTCGGCGACGAGGTCGACGAGATCCGCTACTTCACCGTCGCGGACCAGCGCTCCACCGGCGACACCGCCACCGTCGTCGTCGCGCCGCCCTGCCGTGAACTGCTCCTGACGACGACGGTGCGCAACCGCGCCAAGAGGCTCGCCGCCGCACACCCTGAACTGGCCGACATGCTCACCCGCATCGGCGAGGGCCAGGCCGCGGAGGGCATGGAGGCGCTCATCCCGGTGCTCGTCGAAGGTCTGGAACTGCTCGTCGACGTGCTGCCGAAGGGCTCGCTGATCCTGGCCGCGTCGCCGGAGCTGATCCGCACCCGCGCCGCCGAACTCGTCGCCACCAGCCAGGAGTTCCTCGAGGCCTCCTGGGCGGCCGCCGCCGGCGGGGGCAGCTCGCCCATCGACCTCGGTGCCTCCGCCTACTGGGCACTGGGCGACGTCCGCCAGCATGCGCTGGAGTCCGGCCACCGCTGGTGGTCGCTGTCGCCCTTCATGGCCGCCCCCGGCGCCGAAGAGGACGGCCCCGCCGTCCCCGAAGCCGCCTCGGTGCACTCCCGTTCGCTCGACATCACCGCCGGCGAGGGTTTCCGCGGCGACACCGACGCCGCCGTCACCCACATCAGGACACGCCTGGCCGACGGTTGGAAGGTCGTGCTCACCGTGGAGGGCCAGGGCCTGGCCACCCGCCTGGTTGAGCTGTTGGGCGATGCGGGGATCGCCGCCTCGATCGACGACCTGGCTGAGGCTCCGGCGGCCGGCCGGGTCACCATCGTGCTCTCGCCGCAGCGGCACGGCTGGCGCGCCGAGGGGCCGAAGCTGGAGGTCATCACCGCCGGCGAACTGACCGGCCAGGTCGAGCTGGACAGGTCGGAACGCAAGCTTCCCCAGCGCCGCAAGCCCACCATCCAGCCGCTCGAACTCAAGGCCGGCGACCCCGTCGTGCACGAGCAGCACGGCGTCGGCCGGTTCGTGGAACTGCTGCAGCGCACCGTGCAGGGCAACACCCGCGACTACCTCGTCATCGAATACGCCGCCAGCAAGCGCGGCCACCCGGGAGACCGGCTGTTCGTGCCGATGGACCAGCTCGACCAGCTGAGCCGCTACGTCGGCGCCGAGGCCCCCACGCTCGACAAGATGGGCGGCGCCGATTGGACCAAGCGCAAGGCCAAGGCCCGCAAGGCGGTGCGCGAGATCTCCGCCGAGCTCATCAAGCTCTACGCCGCCCGCCAGGCCACCAAGGGCCACGCGTTCGGCCCCGACACCACCTGGCAGCGCGAGTTGGAGGATGCCTTCAGCTACGTCGAGACCCACGATCAACTCTCCGCCATCACCGAGGTCAAGCACGACATGGAGCAGCTCGTGCCCATGGACCGCCTCATCTGTGGCGACGTCGGCTTCGGCAAGACGGAGATCGCCGTGCGCGCCGCATTCAAGGCTGTCCAGGACGGCAAGCAGGTGGCCGTCCTGGTGCCCACCACGCTGCTGGTCACCCAGCACTACCAGACGTTCGCGTCCCGCTTCGCCGGTTTCCCCGTGCAGCTGGCCCAGCTGTCACGCTTCCAGAGCGACGCGGAGGCCAAGAAGGTCGTCGACGGCCTGGCCGCCGGCCGCATCGACGTGGTGATCGGCACGCACCGGCTCCTCGGCAAGGAGATCCAGTTCAAGGACCTCGGCCTGGTGGTGATCGACGAGGAGCAGCGCTTCGGCGTCGAACACAAGGAGCGCCTCAAGTCCATGCGGGTCAACGTCGACGTGTTGTCCATGTCGGCCACGCCCATCCCGCGCACGCTCGAGATCGCCATCACCGGCATCCGGGAGATGAGCGTCATCGCCACCCCGCCGGAGGAGCGCCACCCGGTGCTCACGTTCGCCGGCCCGTACGACGACGGGCAGGTCAAGGCTGCCATCCGCCGCGAGCTGGCGCGCGAGGGTCAGGTGTTCTTCGTGCACAACCGCGTCGGCACCATCGAGAAGACCGCCGCGCACCTGCGGGAACTGATCCCCGAGGCGCGGATCGCGACGGCGCACGGTCAGATGAACGAGCACCGGCTCGAAGCGGTGATGCAGGACTTCTGGGAGCGGCGCGCGGATGTGCTGGTCTGCACCACGATCGTCGAATCGGGCCTGAACATCCAGAGCGCCAACACCCTCATCATCGACAGCGCCGACAAGATGGGCCTGTCGCAGCTGCATCAGCTGCGCGGCCGCGTCGGGCGCTCCAGGGAACGCGGGTACGCCTACTTCCTCTACCCGGCGGACAAGACGCTCACGGAGGCCTCCCACGAACGGCTCGCCACCATGGCCGCCAACACCGAGTTGGGCTCCGGCATGGCCATCGCCATGCGCGACCTCGAACTCCGCGGTGCCGGCAACCTCCTGGGCGAGGACCAGTCCGGCCACATCGAAGGCGTCGGGTTCGACATGTACCTGCGCATGGTCGGCGAGGCCGTGGCCAACTGGCGCGGCGTCGACACGGAGCCGGAGCCGACGATGCGGGTGGAGATCCCCGTCGACGCGCACCTCCCGGACGACTACATCACCTCGGAGCGGCTGCGGCTGGAGATGTACAAGCAGATCGCCGAGATCCGCACGGCGGCAGACATCGATGCCGTGCGCGCCGAACTGCTCGACCGCTACGGCGAACTGCCGTCCCCCGTCGAGCAGTTGCTCGGGGTGGCGGCGCTGCGCAACCTCGCCCGGGAGCACGGGATCCAGGAGATCGTGCCGCAGGGCAAGGTGATCCGCCTCTCGCCGTTGTCGCTGCCGGAATCGAAGCAGCTGCGCCTCAACCGCCTGTACCCGGGCTCGGTGATCAAGTCGTCCAACGAACAGATCCTCGTGCCGAAACCGGATGGCGACCACCTCACCTGGGTCACCACGTTGCTGACCCAACTGTTCGCCTGAGCCTCGAGGCCCAGGGCCGGTCGGCTTCGGGACCGCGGGTGGGCCTGCGGTAGGCTGAGCGAGGTGCCTGTGCACCCCCGTAGTTCGAGAGGACCCAGATGAAGTTCACGCGTCTCGCGCCCGCCGTCGCCGCTGTCGCCGCCGTCGGTCTCCTGGCTGGTTGCAGCCCCACCGCCGGCACCGCGCTGGTCGTGGACGGCAACCGGTACACGGAGAGCGAAGTCACCCAGATCGTCGACGGTTGCGCCGAGGCCCTGCAGGTGGCGCCGGACCAGCTGCGTCGCCAGGGTGTCGTCGGCACGCTGCTGCTGGGCGGCCTGTTCGACTCCTTCGGTGCTGAGATCTCCGAGGAGGACCTCCGCGCCGCAGGTGCGCAGAGCGCGCAGGGTTCGGAGCAGCTCTTCTCGGTGGAGGACTGCAAGCCCCTGGCCCTCGCCAACGTCAAGACCACCATGCTCGGCCAGCTCGAGCCGCAGTTCGTCGAGGAGGCCGCCAACAACCTCGACGTGCAGCTCAACCCCCGCTACGGCAAGTGGGAGCCCTGGACGCAGCAGCTGCTCAACACGTCGGGCTCGCTGTCGGAACCGGTCGTCGCGATCCAGTGACCTCAGAGCTGGAGCGACTGCGCCAGGTGATGGCGGAACTACGGGTGAAATGCCCGTGGGACGCCGAACAGACCCACCGCTCGCTGCTCAACCACCTCATCGAAGAGGCCTGTGAGGTGGTGGACGCGGTTGAGGCCGGGTCAGACACCGAACTGGTGGAGGAACTCGGCGACCTCCTCCTGCAGGTGTACTTCCACGCCCAGATCGCCACGGACGAGGGCCGCTTCACGCTCGACGACGTGGCCCGGGGCATCTCGGACAAGCTCATCAGCCGCCACCCCCACGTGTTCGGCGATGCGGAGATCCCGCAGGACATGTGGCAGAACTGGGAGGAACGCAAGCGTGCCGAGAAGGGCCGCACCTCCGCCCTCGACGGCATCGCCGAATCGCTGAGCGTGATCGGCCGGGCCCACAAAGTGGTCTCGCGGACACGTTCGCACGCAGTGGATATCGAACTGCCTTCCGAACCCATCGACGAGGCCACCGTAGGGCGGGAGATCCTCGCGCTCATCGCGCGAGCCCAGGCCAACGGGATCGACGCGGACGCCGCTGCCCGGCAGGCGCTCCGCAGCCTCGAAGCCCAGATCCGGGCCACTGAACCCACCACCCATCAATAGGGCCTGAATCCCGGCTGCCCCGGCGCGGGAGACCGAACCAGTTACAGCTAGGCTTGGGCCCGAGAGACGACTTTTTGAAAGGGACCTTAAATGGCATCCATCGAATTCATCCAGGCACGCGAGATTCTCGACTCCCGCGGCAACCCGACGATCGAGGTCGAGGTCGAGCTCGAGTCGGGCGCGCAGGGTCGCGCCGCTGTCCCGTCGGGTGCCTCCACCGGCGCCTTCGAAGCCGTTGAGCTTCGCGACGGCGACAAGGGCCGCTACGGCGGCAAGGGCGTCCTCACGGCCGTGAAGAACGCCACCGAGGTCATCGGCGAGGAGATCCTCGGCCTCGACGCCACGGAGCAGCGCATCGTCGACATGGCGATGCTGGAGCTCGACGGCACGGACAACAAGGCCAAGCTGGGTGCCAACGCCATCCTCGGCGTCTCTCTCGCCGTGGCACACGCCGCCGCTGAGGAGTCCGGCCTGCCGCTGTACAAGTACGTCGGTGGCCCCAACGCCCACATCCTCCCCGTTCCCATGATGAACATCCTCAACGGTGGGTCGCACGCAGACTCCAACGTCGACATCCAGGAGTTCATGATCGCCCCCATCGGCGCAGAGTCGTTCGCGGAGGCCGTCGAAATGGGCGCCGCCGTCTACCACTCGCTCAAGGCTGTCCTCAAGGAGCGCGGGCTCAACACCGGCCTCGGCGACGAGGGTGGCTTCGCTCCCAACCTCGATTCCAACCGCGCCGCGCTCGACCTGATCGTCGACGCCATCCGCAAGGCCGGCTTCGAGCCCGGTTCCGACATCGCGCTCGCGCTCGACGTGGCCGCCTCGGAGTTCTTCGAGGACGGTTCGTACGTCTTCGAGGGTGAGAAGAAGACCGCCGAGCAGATGGTGGACTACTACGCCGAACTCGTCGACGCCTACCCGATGGTCTCCATCGAGGATCCGCTGAACGAAGAGGACTGGGACGGCTGGAAGCTCATGACCGAGCGTCTGGGCAGCAAGGTCCAGCTCGTCGGCGACGACCTGTTCGTCACCAACGTCACCCGCCTCCAGCGCGGCATCGACACCGACACCGCCAACGCGCTGCTGGTGAAGGTCAACCAGATCGGCTCGCTGTCGGAGACCATCGACGCTGTGGACCTGGCCCATCGCAACGGCTTCCGCACCATGATGTCGCACCGTTCCGGTGAGACCGAGGACACCACCATCGCAGACCTCGCCGTTGCGCTGGGCTGTGGCCAGATCAAGTCCGGCGCCCCGGCTCGTACGGACCGCGTCGCCAAGTACAACCAGCTGCTGCGCATCGAGGAGGACCTCGACGAGGCCGCTGTCTACGCCGGTCGCTCGGCGTTCCCCCGTTTCCAGGGCTGATCACCTGAAGTGACACAAGGGCCCCGGAGTAGCGCTGCTACTCCGGGGCCGTTTGTCTTTGGGGCACACGCGAGTCGATTCCGGTGCCCGCAAGGACATACGGCAGACTGGGCGGGTGGCTCAATCACCCCGTTCCAGGCAGGCCAATCCCGGCCCCGGCCGCGGCACCCCGAGGTCGCGCACGTCGGCGCGCCCGGGTGAACGCAGCCGCAAGCCCCACGTCGAGCCGCTTCCCGAGCAGGAGGTGTCGAGGGCGATGAGCGCACGGCCCGCGGCGCAACCGCGCGCCAGCCGGGCCATGACCGCCACCTGGCGGCTCGCCGTCCTCCTCGTCGTCATCGCCGGGATCGGCCTGGTGCTCGCCCATTCGCTGCGCGTCTACTTCGCGCAGGCGCAGGAACTGGCCGCAGTCCGGGCGGAGATCGCCGCGGAACGCGACAGGATCGCGGACATGGAGGACCAGCTGGAGCGCTGGGAAGATCCCGAATACGTTCGCTCCATCGCCCGGGTCCGGCTGGGCTGGGTGATGCCGGGCGAGGTGGGCTACCGCGTCATCGACGCCGACGGCAACCCGCTCGAAGGGGCCACCATGACGGAGCAGGAGCCCGAGTTGCAGGGCGAGTGGTACGAGAAGATGTGGACGTCCGTGAAGCTCACGGACACCCCGGCGGAGGAGGAGTAGGCATGAGCGGGCCGACGCAGGAAGACCTCGCCATCGTGGAGGCGCAACTCGGACGCGAGCCCCGCGGTGTCGCCGAGGTGGCGTGGCGCTGCCCCTGCGGCAAGCCGGGCGTCGTCAAGACCGAACCGCGGCTGCCCAACGGCACGCCGTTCCCCACCACCTATTACCTGACCTGCCCGCGGGCCACGTCGGCCACCTCCACTCTCGAGGCCTCGGGGCTGATGGCGGAGATGACTGAGCGGCTGGCGTCCGACGAGGAACTCGCCCTCGCCTACCAGCGCGCGCATGAGTCCTACCTGGCAGACCGCGAGACGCTGGGCCACGTCGAGGAGATCGAGGGGATCAGCGCCGGCGGCATGCCCACCCGCGTGAAGTGCCTGCACGTGCTCGTCGGGCACTCGTTGGCCAAGGGTCCCGGCGTCAACCCCCTCGGCGACGAGGCCGTGGCGGCGCTCGGCGACTTCTGGCGCGCCCCCTGCCTGGAGGGCGAGTGACGACCGTCGCCGCGGTGGACTGCGGCACCAACTCCATCCGGCTGCTGATCCTCCGGAGGGGAGCCGACGGCGCGCTCACCGAACTAGCCCGCGAGGTTCGGCTCGCGAGGCTCGGCCAGGGCGTCGACGCCACGGGGGAGTTCCACCCGGATGCGCTCCAACGCGCCAACCGGATATTCGAGGAGTTCGCCGCGATCATCGCCGGCGCCGGCGCGGACCGCGTCCGGTTCGTGGCCACCTCGGCCGCGCGTGACGTGAGCAACCGTGCGGTGTTCGAGGCGAACGTGCGCGACAGGCTGGGCGTGGGGGTGGACGTCATCTCGGGATCCGAGGAGGCACAGCTCTCCACGTTGGGCGTGCTCAGCGGCGTGAACGTGCAGACACCGTCGTTGGTGTTCGACATCGGCGGCGGCTCCACGGAACTGATCGTGGTGGGGGAGGGGCCGGCCATCCTGTCCGCCGTCAGCGTCAACATGGGTGCGGTGCGCCTGAAGGAGCGTTTCCTGCCCGGCGACCCGCCTTCGGCGGCGGAGAGCCGGGCGGCGCGGACGTTCATCGCGGAGCAACTCGACGGAGCGGGCGTGGATTTCGGGTCGCTCGCTGCTGCCGTGGGTGTCGCCGGTACGGTCACCAGTTTCGCGGCGGCCAAGCTCGGGCTGGAGACCTATCACCGCGAGTCGGTGCACGAAACGGTCCTGGCCCGGGGCGACATCGAAGCCATCCTCAACCACTGGCTCACTCAGCCGGCTGCGGTGACGGCCGAAGAACCCTGCATGCATCCGCTGCGCGCAGCGGTGATCGGCGCGGGCGGCCTGATCCTCGACGAAATCTCCAGCCGCGTCCCCGGCGGGAGCGTGTTGGTGAGCGAGACCGACATCCTCGACGGCATCGCGCTGGGTCTGTTGGAGCAGTGATGCTGCCCACCCTCCCCATCGTGCAGGCGCCCATGGCGGGTGTGCAGGGGAGTGCCCTGGCGTTGGCGGTCGGACGCACCGGTGCGCTGGGCTCATTGCCTGCGGCCATGCTGAGCGACGACGAGCTGGCCGCCGAACTGACCGTGCTGGAGGGCGCCGACGTGCCCTACAGCGTCAACTTCTTCGCTCACCACGCGCCCCAGCCGGATCCGGTCAGGGAGGACGCCTGGCTCGCTGCACTCGCCCCCTACCGCGAGGAGTACGGGGTGGCCGAGAGCGGCGGCGGGGCCCCCCGCCGGCCGTTCAACGCACACATCTGCGACGCCATCGAGCCCTTCGCGCCGCCCATCGTGAGTTTCCACTTCGGCCTGCCCCACGAGGGCCTGCTGCGCCGGGTGAAGGCCTGGGGCGCGGTGGTCGTGAGCACCGCGACCACCGTCGATGAGGCGCGCTGGCTCGTGGAACACGGGGCGGACGCGGTGATCGCCCAGGGCATCGAGGCAGGCGGGCACCGGGGCAACTTCCTGTCGGACGACCTGTCGCTGCACCTCCCCACCCTGGAGCTGGTGCGCGCGGTTCGTGGCTCGGTCACCTGCCCGGTCATCGCGGCCGGCGGCATCACGACGGCCGCCGACGTGCAGGCGGCGCTCGCCGCTGGGGCGGTGTCGGTCCAGGCAGGGACCGCGTTCCTGCTGGCCGATGAGACCACCGCGTCGCCGATGCACCGCGACGCCATCCTGCGTCCGCATGACACCGTGATCACCACGGCGCTCACCGGCCGGCCTGCGCGGGGGATCCCCAACCGGCTCGTGCTGGAGTTGGGCGAATTCCCCGAGGCGGTTCCTCCGTTCCCGCTGGCGGCCGGGCCCCTGGCCCCGCTGCGCGCAGCAGCAGAGGCTCAGGGCCGCACGGACTTCACGCCCCTGTGGTGCGGGATGAACACCGACGGCGTGCGCGCTGCGCCGGCCGCGGCGATCGTCGAGTCGCTGCTCGGCTGACGGCACACAGAGAGCCGGTGTGCGGAAGTCTCCGCACACCGGCTCTCGTGCGTTGGGCGTTACTCGGCCGGGGTGGCGGTGCCCTGGAGCGCGCCGTTGGCCTTGCCGGCCATCCGGTCGAGCACGGCCGTCAGGTCGTAGCCGGTGGTGTCCTTGACCATCTGCATGGTCTGCATGACGTTCTCCGTGACCTGGCGGGGCAGCACCGAAGCGCCGTCGGTGGACACAACCGTGAGCTTGTCGATGTTGCCCAGCGGGGCGGCCACCTTCTCGGCCATCTGGGGCAGCACCTCGATCAGCATCTGCAGGACGGCGGCCTCGTTGTAGTGCGCGAACGCCTCGGCACGCTTGTCCATCGCCTCGGCCTCAGCCTGGCCGACGGCCAGCACCGCGGCGGCCTTCGCCTCGCCTTCAGCGCGGACGGCGTCGGCCTCGGCCACTCGGCGGGACTTCTCGCCGACACCGGTGAGGCGCTGGCGCTCCGCTTCGGCCTCTGCCTGGGCGATGGCCGCGGCCTTCTGGGCCTCGGCCTGGAAAATGGCGGCGTTGCGCTGTGCCTCTGCAGCGGTCTCGACGCGGTACCGCTCGGCATCTGCCGGGCGACGCACCTCGGTGTCCAGTTGGCGTTCCTTCAGCGCGGCCTGCGCGACGGCGACCTTCTCCTGCTCGAGGAGGACCGCCTGGTCACGGTCTGCCTGGGCGAGGGGGCCGGCGGACGCGGCGGTGGCCCTGGCGGCGTCGGTCTCCGACTGGATCTCGGCTTTCTTCAGCACGAGTGCCCGCTGGGAGATGGCGATCTCCTGCTCCGCGGCGATCTGCGCCTGCTCGGCCTCACGTCGGGCCTCGGCCTCGGCGACGGCGGCGAGCCGGCCCAGCTTGGCCGACTCCGGGCGTCCGAGGTCCGACAGGTAGGTGCCGTCGTCGGAGATGTCCTGGATCTGGAAGGTGTCGAGCACGAGGCCCTGCCCCGTCAGCGACGACTCGGACTCGTCTGTGACCCGCTGCGCGAACGCAGCGCGGTCACGGATGATCTGCTCCACCGTCAGCGAGCCGACGATCGAACGGAGCGAGCCCGCGAGGGTCTCCTGGGTGAAGGTCTCGATCTCGTCCTGCTGCCCGAGGAAACGCTGCGCGGAGGCCCGGATCGAGTCCTCGTTGCCGCCCACCTTGACGATCGCCACACCGTCGACGTTGAGCTTGATGCCCTGGCCGGAGACGGCGTTGCGGATGGTGATCATGATGCGGCGCGACGACAGGTCGAGCGTGTGCAGGCGCTGGATGAACGGGACGACGAACACGCCACCGCCCATGACGACCTTCTGGCCGCTCAGGTCCGTCGACACGAGACCGGTCTCGGGATTGCGGACCTCCCTGCCCTTGCGGCCGGTGATGATGAAGGCTTCGTTCGGCTTGGCCACCTTGTACCTGCTGGCGATCAGCAGGCCGATCAGCACGAGAAGGATGATGAGGCCGAGGATTGCGGTGACTACGGGACTTAAGCCGGGCATGGATGCCTTTCGTTCGGTCTTTGGCTGCAGGCTAGGGAGTGAGTTCGCCGGGGGCGGAGGTGGGCGTGACCTCCACGGCGGTGGGGGAGAGGATGGCCGAGACCCACACTTCATCGCCGGCGGCGACGGGGAGCTCTGACTTCGCGGCGATCTTGCGCACCTGCCCGCCCACGCTGATGTGGATCTCGCCGTAACCGCCCTGGGGGATGGCCGTGATGACGCGGCCTGAGTAGCCGATCATCGAGTCAGACCGGAAGCTGGCCGCATCCTCGCCGCTCTTCAGCGCACGGGTCAGCCGCATGGCGCCCCAGGCGGCCAGCGCGCCGATCACCAGGCCGGTGACGACGGCGAACACCACGTTGTCGACGAGGCCCAGGCCCAGCGCACCGCCGAACCCGAACGCGCCGATGAAGGCGGAGATGGAGGAGACGGAGAAGAGGTCCCCGCCGAGGACGTCGAGGTCGAACAGGCCGTCGATCACGTCACCGACGAGCAGGGAAAGCAGGACCAATGCGATACCGACGCCTCCGATGATCAGAAACGCGGTCAAAGCGGGCCCCTCCCCTTGTGCGAACCCCCAGTCTATCGGGCGCGCAGGTCTCCGTCGGGTGCCGTGGGTCTCTGGCTCATCGTCGCTAGACTTTGGCGTGGCCCTCGTAGCCCAATTGGCAGAGGCAGGCGGCTTAAACCCGCTTCAGTACGGGTTCGAGTCCCGTCGGGGGCACTAGTCGGCGGCTTCGTCGCCCAGGAGCGCGACGACCTCGCCGAACTTCGGGGCGACGGCGACCCAGCCGAGCTCGTCGGAGATCCGGTCCGCGAACTGTGCGGCCACCTGGGGCTCACCGTGCGTGACGAAAACCTCTTCCGGTTCCTTGTCCAGGGCCTTCAGCCAGTCGAGCAGGTCCGACGCGTCGCCGTGCACGGAGAACTCGCGGTCGCGCACGATCTCGGCGTTCACCCGGACGTACCTGCCGTTGATCTTCACCTGACGGGCGCCGTCCTCGAGTGCACGGCCGCGGGTGCCCTCGGCCTGGAAGCCCGTGAGCACGACCGTGTTGCGGGCGTCCGGCAGCAACCGCTGCAGGTGGTACAGCACTCGGCCGCCCTCGGCCATACCCGAGCTCGAGATGATGATCATGGGGTCGGTGCGCTTGTTCAGCGCCTTCGAATCGCGCGAGCCGCGGGTGGCGGTGAGGTCCAGGTCCGTGAAATCGGCGACCGTCACGTCCTCGCGCAGTTCGTCCAGCGACGTGTCGCTGTAGACAGCGAGTGCGCGCAACGACATGGGGCCGTCGACGACGACAGGCACCTCGGGGATGCGGCCCTCGCGGCGCATCTGCACCAGCGCGTGCAGCACCGTCTCCGTCCGGTCGATCGCGAAGGCGGGGACCACCACCTGACCGCCCCGCTCAATGGTGCGGCGGATGGCGGCAGCGAAGTCCTCGTGCGGGACGTCGGGTTCTGGGTGCTCACGGTCGCCGTAGGTGGATTCCACCACCACGATGTCGGCGCCGGGGGGAGTGTCGCGGTCCTTGAGGATGGGGTGGTCGTGGCGGCCGAGGTCGCCGGAGAACAGCACCGAGCGGTTGCCGAGCTCCACGTGGACCGAGGCGGAACCGAGGATGTGCCCGGCCCTGGTCCAACGCACCCAGACGCCGTCGATGTCGACGTTCGTGTCGAACTCGACCGACCGGAACAGCGGGAGGGCCCTCTCCACGTCCTCGGTCGTGTAGATCGCCTCGGGATTCTCGTGCTTGGACCAACCGCCGCGCACCGCGTCGGTGACCGACTGCTCCTGGTGCTTCCCGGAATCACGCAGCACGATCTCGGCTAGGCGGATCGTGGCCTCGGTGGCCCAGATCGGCCCGCGGAAACCGTGCTTGACCAGAGCGGGCAGGTAGGCGACATGGTCGGTGTGGGCGTGCGTCAGCAGCACATCGGAGAGGGAGGCCGGGTCCACCGGGAACTCGTCGCGGTTCTTCAGCCGCCACTTCTTGTCGCCCTGGAACATGCCTGCGTCCACGAGGATGCGCCGGTCATCGAGCGTGATGAGGTACTTGGAGCCGGTCACGGTGCCGGCCGCGCCGAGGAACGTCAGGGTCGCCTTCTGCGGGGTGCTCATGATCCGATCGTGGCAGGTATCGGGTGCACCCGGGCGTCCGGCGTGGAAACCCACGGGGCGGGTGGGAAGACCACGTACCATGGAGAGCGACGATCCCGTAGGGGACCACGACAAGAAAGAGAAGCACATGGCTAACCCGATCATCGGCAGGCCCGACTCGTTCACGAAGAATCTGGGCACGCAGCAGCGCGGCTACACCGGCTACGGCCAGCCCCAGGGATATGCGCAGCCGCAGAGCCAGCCCCAGGGCCAGTGGCAGGGCTACCTGCCACCGCAGCAGCAGTTCGAGCAGAACCAGTTCAACCAGCCCCAGCAGACCGATCCGCGCCTCGGCGGCGTGATGACGCTGGACGACGTGCTCGCCAAGACCGCCATCACGCTCGGCACCGTGGCCATCGTCGCCGTCGCTACGTTCATCCTGCTGCCCATGAGCCTGATGCTGCCCGCCGTCATCGGCTCGGGGATCGTGGGCCTGGTCACCATCCTGTTCGTGGCCGGCCGCCGCAAGCTCCCCGTCGGCGGTGTGCTGTTCTACGCCGCGGTCGAGGGCATCTTCGTGGGTGCGTTCTCGAAGTTCTTCGAGTACCTGTATCCGGGCATCGTGGTGCAGGCCGTGCTGGCCACCTTCGTCACCGCGGCCGCCACTCTGGCGGCGTACAAGTTCTTCAACATCCGCGTCACCCCGAAGTTCCGCAAGATGGTCTCCATCGGCACGGTCGCCCTGCTGGGTGTCCTGCTCGTCAACTTCGGCCTCGCGCTGTTCGGCGTCGACACCGCCATCCGCGGCATCGGTTCCGGCGCCGGCTGGCTGGCGATCGGGATCTCGATCCTGGCCGTCGTGCTGGCCGTGCTGAACCTCGTGACGGACTTCGACTCCGTCGAACGCGGTATCGCTGCCCAGGCGCCCGCTCAGGAATCGTGGCGCGCGGCTCTCGGCATCACGGTCACCATGGTGTGGCTGTACGTCGAGCTCCTGCGCATCATGAGCTACTTCAGGGACTGACGGAGGACAGCTTGCGGGCGTACTGACTCAGTAGCGTCCGCGAGCTGTTCGTCCAGTGCAGCGAGCGCCACGCGCGCGTAGGCACCCAGCCGGCCTTCAGGGTCGATCCACCGATGTCGTGGACGACCGGCTCGCTGGGTGCTTTGCATGTCGCCCCGTAGACGACCCTCAGGGCGTGGAAGTCCTCGAGCCGCCCGCTCATGGAGCGGCCCACCCAGTGCTCTGATTCGAGCGTCAGGACCCGGTCGATGACGATCTCCTGGCCGGTCTCCTCGAACACCTCGCGCAGCACGGCCTCCGACGGCGACTCTCCCGGGTCGACGCCGCCCCCAGGGAGCGACCACGTACCGGGCGCGGGGGTGGCCGGGGAATTCACCGTGCCGAGGATGCCGCGGTCCGACAGCACCAGGGCGTAGGCGCCGATGCGCTGGTACCGGGCAGGGGTCTCCGTCGGCGAATTGACGTAGACGGTGTGCCGCTCAACCGGGCGGTGGTCCGACTCGTGCACTTCGCGAACCAGCCAGGTGAAGACGATGTCGCCGTCCTGGATGGCGGCGGCGAGCGGCCGCAGGGGTACATAGCCGTGATCGAACATCGTCACACGGGGATGCGCACCGTGCTCCACCGGGAAGTCGGCCACGGGCGCCCGCAGGGGACTGGTGACACCGATGACGCGCATTGCGACAGTCTAGTCGGCCGCCCATCCGCCGGCCTTTGCCACCGCAGCCCCGCTGAGCTGGAATGGGGTTATTGTTTTGGCTAGCATTTCCGGGGCGGCCGGGAAGCAGTTCCGACGGAGGCTGGTCATGGATTATCGCTCTGGCACCGACATCAGTGGCTCCCGTGTGCGGAGGCGCGGCGGCGGCGGCGTGGGCGGCGGACGCCGCGGTGGGCCCATCGCGGTGGGCGGCATCGGCGGCCTCATCCTCCTGGTGCTGACGCTGCTCTTCGGCGGGAACATCGGCGACGTCCTCGGCGGTGGCGGCGGGGTCGCGCCGCAGGGCGAGGGCCAGGAACAGAGCCAATGCCGCACCGCGGCAGACATCGAACAGGACCGCGACTGCCGCTGGGACGCCTACGACGTCGCGTTGGAGCGGCACTGGTCCAGCGCATTCGAATCCGGCTTCGAGCCCATCTCGGCGCTCAACCTCTACAGCGGCCAGATCGCCACGGCGTGCGGCACCGGCTCGTCGCAGATGGGGCCCTTCTACTGCCCCGGCGACAAGGCCATCTACATCGACGACGAGTTCATGGGCAGCCTGCTCGAGCAGTTGGGCACCACCCGCAGCGACGCCGCTGAGCTGTACATCGTCGGCCACGAATACGGGCACCACATCTCGAACCTCACCGGGGACATGGAGAAGGCCCGCGCGGGCGGCAACGACACCGGCCCGCGTTCCGGTGCGGTGCGCCTGGAGTTGCAGGCAGACTGCTACGCCGGCGTCTTCTTCAAGAACACGACGCAGGACCCGGAGTCGCCAATCGAGGCCGTGACCCAGGACGACCTGAACCGCATCGTCGACGCGGCCCGCGCCGTCGGTGACGACCACATCCAGCAGCAGCAGGGCGGCCGGGTGGTACCCGAGAGCTGGACACACGGTTCCTCGAAGATGCGCCAGTACTGGGTGGCGAAGGGCTTCGAGAGCGGGGATCCGGCAACCTGCGACACCTTCAGCACCGACGACCTCGGCGAGTAACGCAGGCCGGAAAGCCTCAGCCCTCGATCAGCCTGGTCATGTCGCGACCCTCGAGATCCGTGTAGTGGATCTCGCCGCCGCAGTCCACCCGGACGACGGCGCCGCTGCGCTCAGTGCTGCGGTCGATGCGCACGTCGCACTGCTGGGCCGGGTCTGCCTGGAACTGGGCGATCACCTTCGCCAACGTGGCCGGGTCGATCTGCTGCGGGTCGAACGTGCCCACGGCGGGTGTCTCCCCGCGCCGCGTCTCGAAGACGGGCAACCCCGCCAACCGGCTCCTGTTCAGGACGACGCCGGGCTCATCCGGCAGGTCAGCCCAGTAGCCGCGCGTGTCGTTGAAGCCGACCGCGAAGGCCCCGCTCGCGTCGCCGATGACCTCGCCCAGGCCGGCGGTCAGATCCGCGACACTGGTGTATCCCAGCTCGGCGACGGCGGTGCCGTCGGCCCTGAAGAACACCGTCGTCGATTCGGGCCGCGACGTGATGGTCATCAGCACCTGCCCCTCGCGGTACTCCACGATCTGCAGGACGAGTTCGCCGCGCACGCCGCGGAGGTCGGCGATGTCGAACATGCGCGCCGCCGACTGCAGGGGGAAATCCGCAGGGTCGAACGTCGCCTGTTCGAGGTACTGGATGTCGGAATCGACCGCGGTGATCTCGTCCTCGGTCCAGCGGTAACTGACCACCGAGCCGTCCGGGCGCAGCGCGGTAAGGGTGGCCTGGTCCCGCGTGATGTCGAGCTTCAGCACGGGCAGGCCGGCGGCCACCGCATGCAGTTCGTCGACGACGAGCTCGGCACTGTCCACCAGCGGGCCGTCGATGGGGAACCGCTGGGGGAGTTCAGGCTCGGGAACGGGCGGGAGGCTCGGCTCAGTGCTTGCGCCCGACGGCGACAATGAGCTGTGCGGCGATGCCGCCGAGGTGGGCATCAAGCCGGGCGACAACGGCGTGCATCCGGCGAGGACGATGGCAGCTCCGAGCGCACCGACCGACCATTTCCTCACCCGCACAGTGTAGGCACCCGTGGGAGCAGGTCCACTACTCGCTGTCGTCGGAGGTCACCCTGTCCACGAAGTACGAGTCGTCCATCGCCGGGTCCGGCGCGATCGGGATGTACTGGCGCCGCACCCTGGCCTCGCCCCATTCGCGCGACTCCACCGTTTCGCGCGCCTCGTTCACCGCGTCGCACTGCTCCTGGCTGAGGTAGAACTCGATGTTCTCGACGGCACGGTCGGCCCGCGTGAACGCCTCGGGATCCTCTCCTTCGGCGGAGGCGGCGATGAGCCGGTCCACCGCGCGCTGCACCGTCGCCCTGCGCATCCGCCGCTTCGATTTGGGCAGCAGGTCGATGCGGCCGTCCTCGGAGACGATGATCACCATGGATCCCTTGCCAGCACCGGCGAGGTATCGGATGGCGGAGCTGAACCGCGCCCCGCGCGCCGGGTCTCCGGTGCCGGTGGCGAGACCGTCGAGGATGACACCGACGGCGTGACAGCGCCCATCCGGCGACACCAACACGGCGCCGTCGATGCTGGTGGCGGCCTCCAGCGCCCGCTCCGACAGGCGGGTGGGCGTGATGGCGTAGGCCTGCGGGAGGAGGCGCGCCGCCTCCCTGTCCGCCTCGGGGTGCACGACGAGCATGGTGCCGTGGGCCTGCTGCGAACAGGCGACCGCCACGTGCCAGAGGAACCGCGCGTTGCGGGCGGAGACGTTGGGGAAGACACGCTCGACGGTGATGGCGAACTCGTCCTCGTCCAGCAGGTCGCGCGGCATGGCGGGGATGCCGTTGTCGACGCGGAGGAACGGCACGTCGTTGTCCCAGAGTTCCCAGGAACCGTCGCCGGAGATGCGCACCTCGAACGTGTGGTCGCGCTCTGTGGTGTCGACGGTGCCCAGCCCGTAGACCTCCCGGCCGTCGCAGAGCAGGTGCAGCCCGGGGCCGGACAGTTCGAGGATCTTGCGCAGCCCCCTGGTGCGGCCGATCGGTACCGGATGCTCCAGCGTGATGATGCGGGTGACCGTCTCGTCGTCCGCCGGCACGAGGACGAGGGTGCCCTTGCCGGCGCGGCCCTCATAGCGGGTGGCGGCCACCGCGTCGAAGGCCTGCATGGCGCCGAACGCGTGGTCCTGGCCGGTCCGTGCCACCACCGCGGACACGAAGGAATCCGCCGCGGCGCGCAGGACCGCCTCGGTGTCCGCGCGCACCACGAGCCCGGGCGACTGGCGGTCGAGTTCGCGTGAAGCCACGTCCAGCACCATGGTGACGACGGCCTCCTGGAAGGACCGCGCGGTGAGGAACGCATCGGCTGCGTCATCCGCGAGCTGGGGCAGTTCACGCCACGGGTCTGCCTGCAGAGCGAGGACGGGGAACACCATGTGCTCCAGGATCTTCACGCCGACCCCCACGAAGTGCACCCGCCCGGTGGCCCGGGCTGCGGAGTCGAGTTTGTCGGCCACGGCGCGGCGACGGGTGCGTGATTCGAGGGCGGCGAGGTGCGCCTCGCTGTCGTCGTCGAGGTCGTTCTCCCGCAGGATCCTGTTGAAGCGGCGCGTGGCCAGTGTGCTGGCCTGCTTGAGGATGGCGCGGTCGAAATGGCCGCGCTGCGGCTCCACGAGCACGTCGTCCTCAGCGTTGAGGGGGAGTGCCACGACGAACGCCCGCGGATCGATGTCCACCCCGGCGGCGTCGAGCACATCGTTGGCAACCTGTTCCAGCGAACGACGGAACCGAGCCTGTCCGTCCCATAGTTGCCAACCCACGGGGGCATCATGCCACGACGTGGGGGCGGGGTGGGCACCGCGGTCCACGTCAAGCAGCAGCCGCGTGTAGATCACGGGGTCAGACATCCCGCCAGTCTGTCATCGACCCGGTTCGTGGCCGTTGTCGGTGGGCCGACCTAGACTCGCCGCATGCACGACCTCGACGCAGTGATGGTGGAACTCGACGACCTGGCAGATCCCAAGATCCTGGCGGTGAACCAGCGGCACGGCGACGACCACGCGGTGAACCTGACGAAGCTGCGCGCGGTCGCCAAGCGGCTCAAGACCGATCACACCTTCGCCCGGAAACTGTGGGCCACGGGCGACACGGCCGCCAGGTTGCTGGCGCTGTTGACGTGCCGGCCGAAGGAGTTCAGCGCCGACGAGCTTGACACCATGCTGCGCGAGGCCCGCGTCCCCAAGGTGCACGACTGGCTGGTGGCCTACGTCGTGATGAAGGGCCCGCACGCCGAGGAGCTGCGCGTGAAGTGGTTCGACGACGCGGATCCGGTGGTCGCCAGCGGCGGGTGGGCCCTCGCGGCGGACCGCGTGAAGAAGAACCCGGACGGCCTGGACCTGCCGGGCCTCCTGAGCCTCATCGAGGCTCAGATGAAGGACGCGCCGGAGCGGCTGCAGTGGCAGATGAACACCACCCTGGCCCACATAGGGATCGAGAACCCGCAGCTGCGCGACCGCGCTGTGGCCATCGGGGAGCGGCTCGAGGTGCTGAAGGACTACCCCACGCCGCCCCATTGCACCTCGCCGTTCGCGCCCAGCTGGATCGCGGAGATGGTGCGCCGCAGCGAGCGCTGATCCGGCGTCGGCTCAGCCCTCGGGCTCGGTGATGTCGGCAACGGTCGCGTCGAAGTGGGCGATGAGCGCGTCGCCGTCGATGGTCGCCGCAACCCCGTGTTCGCCGGCCCCGATGGAGACCGTGCGTCCCCGCACCAGTTCATCGGCCACCACGGGCAGCGGCGTCTTCGTGCCGAAGGGCGTGATCGTGCCGCGCTCGAAACCGGTCACCTCGAGAGCCGCGTCCGCGTCGGGCATGGACAATCGTGACACGCCGAGCAGCGCGCGGAGCTTGGGCCACGAGATGGTGCGGTCGCCGGGGACCAGGGCCAGGAGGTGGTCACCTTCGCCGCGGCGCACCACCATCGTCTTGATGATGTCGCGCGGCTCCACGCCGCGTGCCGCGGCGGCCTCCGCCAGGGAACGGACCCGCCCGTGCCGGGTGACGGTGTGGTCGATGCCTGAGGAGGCTAGTTCCTCGAGTGCGGGATTGGTCATGGCCTCAGCCTAGGTGCGCACCGTGCGGAAGAGCAGGGTCTGGGTGTCGTAGTAGGCGTCCGTGAGCCCCACGCGCTGCATGCCGATGCGCTCGGCCACGCGCTGCGACGCATGGTTCTCCGGGTGGGTGACGGCGACCACCTCAGGAAGACCCGCTTCCAGGATCGCCCGGAGGGTGGCGTCGGCGGCCTCCGTGATGTAGCCGTTGCCCGTGTGTTCGGCCACCTGGCGCCAGCCGATCTCGGTGTCGACCGCCTCGCCGCCTCCCGACGGGGGGATGGGCTTGACCATGATGATGCCCACTGCGGTGCCGGAGTTGGGACCCGTGGCCAGTTCGACGAGGGAGAAGCCGTGCACCGGGTGGTCCCTCAGCATCATGAACCGCTCGAGGTGGCGCCCGGCGGTGGCCAGGTCCGGCGTGGTCGACGTCGGGATGAAGCGCTGCAGGTCCGGGTTCTGGTGGAGGAGGTAGACGAAGTCCAGGTCGTCGTCGGTGAACGCGCGCAGGCGCAGACGTTCGGTGGTGAGGGGGATCATCGCTGACTTCGGCGCCAGGGGTTACGGGGCGGCCGGCGGTAGCAGGTCTTTGGCGTACCAGTCTGTGGCGTTCGGGTTGTCGTTGAACGGCTCCACCGAGTGGTATCCCTCCGCGCGGTACAGGCCGTTGGCGCTGTCGAGATCCGCGTTGGTGTCCAGCACCATGCGCTGCGCGCCCAGGGAGACGGCCCGGCGCTCCAGTTCGCGGAGGAACGCACGACCCAGGCCGGCGCCCCGCGCCCCCGGGGTGATGTAGAGGTGCTTGACCTCCATGCCCTCACCCTCGACGGGGCGGATCCCCCCGACGCCGATCGCCTCGCCGTCGCGTTCGGCCACGAGCAGCGCGCCCTCGGAGAAATCGGCGGGTTTGGGTTGGTAGGCGGTGTCCTCACCGGCCCACAGCGCGATGCGCTCGGCGAAGTACGCGTCGAGCAGGCGCGCGGCGGCGGGATCTGCGGCATCGGTGGCTCGGAACTGCAGCATGAGCGAAACCCTAACGGCTGGCTGGTGGGGTGCAGGGCAGGTCAGTCCGCAGGCCCGCACTTCACGCCGGTGGCGTGGTTCGGGCAGTAACCGCCCGGATTCTTGTGCAGGTACTGCTGGTGCTCGAGTTCGGCGTAGTAGAACGCCTGGCCAGGGGTGATCTCGGTCGAGATCGGGCCGTAGCCCTCGGCCGTGAGCCGCTCCTGGAACGCGGCCCGGCTGCGCTCGGCGGCCGCGCGCTGCTCCTCGTCCACCGGGAAGATGGCTGAGCGGTACTGGGTGCCCAGGTCGTTGCCCTGGCGGTAGACCTGCGTGGGGTCGTGGTTCTCCCAGAACAGCGTGAGCAGGTCGTCGTAGCCCACCTTGGTGGGGTCGAAGACCACCTTGACCGTCTCGGTGTGACCGGTGTGACCGGTGCAGGTCTCCTTGTAGGTGGGGTTGGGCGTGAAGCCGCCCATGTAGCCGGCGGCGGTGTTCAGCACGCCGTCCACCTGCCAGAACATGCGTTCCTCGCCCCAGAAGCAGCCCAGCGCGAAGTAGGCGACCTCGGCGCCCGCCGGCACCTCGTCGAGCGGGAGCCCGAGCACCTCGTGCCTGGGCATGGGGCTCAGGACCGGTGTGTCGCGGCCCTCGAGCGCTTCATCCTCCGTGACCATCTGCGGCGTGGACATGCGGGCGTTGAGCCAGGCCAGAACGTCAATCTCCATTCGCCAAGGCTACCCGGAGGCTGGGAAACGGACTAGGGCTGCTGCTCGTCCTCGCCGGTGATGATGCCGTAGAGACCGCGCAGAATCATGTAGGCACCCACGGCGCCACCCAGCACCCAGACCGACCGCCTGCCCAGCCCCACGTTCTCGTGACGCTTGCGGTCGTCCGGCTCGGCCTGCGGTACGTCGTCGGGGGTCTCGGGGTTGACCGGCTCGGCCTGCTGCTCTTGCATGGAGTCAGTCTGCCAGGCTCCGCCGGCAGATGGCCATCGATCTGGGGATGGTCGGCGACAGACAGAGTGGAAGGGCTAGAGCCGCCAGACGACGGGCTCCCCGCCCTGGTCCTCCAGCAGGCGGTTGGCGGTGCTGAAGGGACGGGAACCGTAGAAGCCGGTGCGCGCGGACAGGGGCGACGGGTGTGCGCTGGCGATCACGGGCGTCTCTCCCAGCATCGGCGCGGCCGACTGGGCGTCGCGGCCCCACAGGATGGCGACGAGGGGCCCACCGCGCTGTGCGAGCGCGCGGACCGCGCAGGCGGTGACCTCCTCCCAGCCCTTGCCCCGGTGCGAGGCGGGCGCGCCCGGCCGCACCGTGAGCACCCGGTTGAGAAGGAGCACGCCCTGCTCGAACCAGGCGGTGAGGTCGCCGTGCGTCGCCTGGGGGATGCCCAGGTCGGTCTCCAGTTCGCGGTAGATGTTGCGCAGGCTGCCCGGGATGGGCCGCACGTCCGGGTTCACCGAGAACGAGAGCCCCATCGCGTGGCCTGGCGTGGGGTACGGGTCCTGGCCGAGGATCAGCACCCGGACGTCCGCCAGGGGACGCGAGAAGGCGCGCAGGATGTGCTCGCCGGCAGGTAGATAGGTGAAACCGTTGGCCAACTCAGCGCGGAGGAACTCACCCATGGCGGCGATGTTCTCCTCGACCGGGGCGAGGGCCTCCGCCCAGTCCGGCGCGATGAGTTCCGGGAGTGGTCTACGCATACGTACAACCTTGGCACAGGGGTGGGCCCGCCGTCGGACCGGCTGAGCACTCTCCACACCCCTCAGGGAAAGCCCAGGGTTTCGAGAGCTGCACATCGGCTTTTCATTATGGAAAAGCGGGATAGCATTTTCACCATGAGCAACGCAGATCTCGGTCCAATTCTGGACGACCTGGCGGCCGGGCGCATCGACGCCGGCGAGGCCGCCACCCGCATCGAGGCCGCCAAGCGCGCGGCAGCGGGCGACCGCCCGCAGGACATCCCGCAGGACACCACCACGAAGGGTGGCCCGAAGGCCGGCGGGCTGTCCCGCGTCTCGGTCACCGCAGTGGGGCGCCGGGTGCGCATCGAGGGCGACCCCTCGGTGAGCACCCTCACGATCGACGGGCCGCACGTGCTGCGCCGCGTCGGCACCGTCATGGAGGTCAACTCCACCGGAGAGTTCGGGCCCAGCTTCACGGGCTTCTCGCTGATCCGGCCGCCCCGCAACCTCGACGACCTGCGAGACATCTCGCTGGGCAAGGAGCTCGTGGTCAGGGTCAATCCCAACCTCATCGTCGACGCGGAGGTCACCACCGGCGGGCTCCGCACGGTGGGGGTGCCCCGGCTGGGCCGCATCCGCGTGACCGCGGGCGGCTCCACCCTCGAAGACGTCCAGGAGGTGGAGGACCTGCTCAGCCAGGCCGGCGGTATCGCCGTCGAGGGGCCCATCAGCCTCGGCCGCTCGCGTCTCAAGGTCGAGTCGGGCACCCTCACCATCCACCTCACCAAGGGTGCCAACGTGACCATCCGTGGCGAGGCCCGGCTCGGGCGGATCAGCTGGCCCGACGGGGGCGACAAGGTCGACGAGTACGTGGTCGGCAACGGCTCCGCGCGGCTCGACATCGCCGTCGTCATGGGCATGGCCACCATCAAGGCGGATGACTGACATGGCGAAGCACCTCTACCACCCGCCGGCGGACTGCCCGGTCTGTGGCGACCAGCTCATCACCACCCGCAAGGGATGCCTCCACTGCGGCACGGAGATCGCCGGTGAGTTCGCCAGCTGCGAGTTCTGCTCGCTGAACGAGGCGGACCTCACGTTGCTGAAGGTCTTCCTCGCCTCGCGCGGCAACCTGCGGGAGGTGGAGAAGCACCTCCAGGTCTCGTACCCCACGGCGCGCGCCCGTCTCGACGCGGTCCTGGCCAAGCTCGGGCTCGACCCTGCGGATCCCGCCTCACAGCAGGCTCCCGCCCACCAGCAACTGCCTGACGCGGACGGTACGGAGCAGCAGTCGGAGTACGGCGACGCGGTCAACGGGAACCTGACGCCGGAGCAGCAGATCCTCGCCCGCGTCGCGCGCGGCGAGCTCAGCCCCGAGCTGGCCGCCCAACTCCTGGGCGACTGACCCGGCGCACGCGCCCACAACGAACAGGGCCGCCGTCCTCCTGGACGGCGGCCCCGGTGTTCCTGTTGCGAACTAGAGGGCCGAGACCTTCGTGATCCGGACCATCAGTTCCTTGCCGTTGGGCGCCGTGTAGCGCACCTCGTCGCCCACCCTGGCGCCGAGAATGGCAGAGCCCATCGGCGACTGCGGGGAGAAGACGGAAAACTCCACCGAATCATCGGTGCCGAGCACCTCGCGCGAGCCGAGCAGGAAGGTGTCAGTGTCGTCGTCGTCACCGTCGTAGGCGACCGTGATGATCTTGCCGGGCGCAACCTCGTCTGCGGCGCCTTCGGGTTCGCCCACCTGCGCGCGGCGAAGGAGATCCTCCAGTTGGCGGATCCGGCCTTCCATCTGACCCTGCTCTTCGCGGGCGGCGTGATAGCCACCATTCTCGGACAGGTCGCCCTCTTCACGGGCGGCAGCGATCCGTGCGGTCACCTCTTCGCGGCCGACGGTCCTGAGCTCGTTCAATTCGGCCTCGAGCTTGTCGTAGGCCTCCTGGGTGAGCCACACCACATCAGTAGCTGTTTCGGACATTGAGCCAGCCTATCAGCCGACCAGGCGGCAGCCTTCGATTCTGATGGCGGTCGCTTCTTTCACCGTGGTGAGGGTCACGTCGATGTTCGTGAGCTTGTCAGTGCCCGGTGGCACCTGCACGATGCGCTCGGCGACGGTCTCGTAGCTCTCCGCCTGGGCGTACATCCGGCACTCCGCGGCCTCCGACGGGTCTTTGCGCTGGACGACCACCTCTGCGGTGATCTCCGTGGCCGACGGCACCTCGAAGCTGCGGATCATCGCGACGACATCGGGGTTGGAGTTGCGCACCCCCGACAACACGGCCAGCAGGATGGCCGTCAGCACGGCAGCGGCGGCGAGACCTCCCAGCAGGTAGTCGGCGGGGCCCGCCTTGGGGTAGCGGGCCTTGATGCGGGCTTCGTCGGTGGTCACGGCACCCATTGTGCCCTGAGACGGGCATGGTGCTGATCCGGGGGAGGGCACAATACAGTCCATGTCCACCGCCGCCGCTCCCCAACTGAGGCTGTTGCACGTCCACGCCCACCCGGACGACGAGTCGAGCAAGGGCGCTGCCACCACGGCGAAGTACGTGGCCGAGGGCGTCGAGGTGATGGTGGCCACCTGCACCGGCGGTGAGCGTGGCTCGATCCTGAACCCGAAGCTCGCCGGTGATCCGGACATCGAGCGCAACATCGCGGAGATCCGCCGCGACGAGATGGCCAGGGCCCGCGACATCCTCGGCATCCAGCAGGTGTGGCTGGGTTTCGTCGACTCCGGTTTCCCGGAGGGCGACCCCCTCCCTCCTCTCCCCGAGGGCTGCTTCGCGCTCGAGGACCCGCAGGCGGCGGCAGGCCGGCTGGTGCAGATCATCCGGAGCTTCCGCCCCCACGTCGTCACCACCTACGACGAGCAGGGCGGCTACCCGCACCCCGACCACATCCAGTGCCACCGGATCACCGTCGAGGCCTTCCGGGCGGCGGCCGATCCGTACCAGTGGCCCGAGCACGGCACGCCCTGGCAGGCCGCCAAGTTGTACTACCACATGAGTTTCCACCAGAAGCGCTTCGAGCAACTCGAGGCCGCCATGCACGAGCACGGCCTGGAATACAGCGTGCCCACCCGTGACAACGACCCGTACTCCTACGGCCGGCTCACCACGTTCGTGCCGTGCGCCGACTACTTCCCCGTCCGCGACGAGGCGCTCAAGGCCCACGCCACCCAGATCGACCCCGACGGCCCGTGGTTCGCCGTCCCGCTGGCCATCCAGCAGATGGGCTGGCCCACCGAGGACTACCAGCTCGTCGTGTCGAAGGTGCCCACGATGATCCCGGAGGACGACCTGTTCGCCGGACTGCGGCCTGAGACGCTGGTGCCGGAGTTCATGATCTGACGCGCGAGGCCTTCGAGTGGAGCAGGTACGCCGCGATCACGCCGCCGGCGGCGCCACCCAGGTGGGCCTGCCAGCTGACGCCCGGCGCGCCGGGGAGCACCCCCAGCAGCACGGTGCCGTACAGCGCGAACACCACCACGGCGATCAGGATCTGCGAGATCTTCCGGGTGAAGATGCCCCGCACGAGGAGGTAGGTGAGGTAGCCGAAGATCACGCCGGACGCACCCGCCGTGATGGTGCCGGCGGCCGAGAGCAGCCAGGCGGTGAGTCCGGAGACGACGGCGCTCAGGACGGTCGTCACCACCCAGCGGATCGCCCCTGAGAGGTAGGTCAGCACGCCCAGCACCAGGAACGGCACGGAGTTGCTGATGAGGTGCGCCCACCCGAAGTGCAGGAGGGGCGCCCACACGATGTTGGGGAGGTCCGAGACCTCGCGCGGCTCGATGCCATAGGAGTCGAGCGCGTTGAGCGTCACCGCGTCGAGGATCTCAAGCGCCCACATCACGGCGAGCATTCCTCCCACGACGAGCAGGGCGGCGGCCAGTGGGGAACGGGTGGTGCGGGTTTCGCTCATGCCCCCATTGTGTCCGACGGGGCAACAGCCAGGACCCGCCAGATGGGGCCCGGGGGCGCACCAGATACCCTTGGGGACTATGGTCAACCGCCTTGCCCAGTCGTCCAGCGACTACCTCCGCCAGCACTCCCACCAACTCGTCGACTGGTGGGAATGGTCAGACGAAGCGCTGGGCAGCGCGCGTGAACTGGAACGCCCCATCCTGCTGTCGGTGGGTTACGCGTCGTGCCACTGG
The DNA here is from genome assembly GCF_017815535.1 of Tessaracoccus sp. MC1865. Classification (NCBI taxonomy): domain Bacteria; kingdom Bacillati; phylum Actinomycetota; class Actinomycetes; order Propionibacteriales; family Propionibacteriaceae; genus Tessaracoccus; species Tessaracoccus sp. MC1865. Next base: position 755,384 of record NZ_CP072596.1, read on the forward strand.
TGCCACGTGATGAGCCACGAGTCGTTCGACGACCCTGAGGTCGCCGAGTACATCAACGACCACTTCGTGGCCATCAAGGTGGACCGCCAGCAGCACCCCGACGTCGACGCTGTGTTCATGACGGCTACCCAGGCGATGAACAACGGTTCGGGCGGCTGGCCCATGACCGCCTTCCTGACGCCCGAGGGCAAGCCCTTCTTCACCGGCACCTACTTCCCGCCGGAGGCGGGCCCCGGCATGCCGTCGTTCCGGCAGGTGCTGGAGTCGATGGCCGACGCGTGGCACCACCGTCGCGACAAGGTGCGCGGCTCGGCCGAGTACCTCGTCAACGTGCTGTCCTCCCGCGCGGAGACCGTCGCGGGGGAGGCGCCGGATCTGCGCAAGGCGATCGACGACGTCGAGGCCGCCTTCGACGTGATCCACGGCGGGTTCGGCATCCAGCCGAAGTTCCCCAACCCCACGCTGCTGGACGCGCTGCTGGTCAAGGGTGACCCGCGGTCCCTCGAGATCGCGCAGCGCAGCCTGGAGCACATGGCCCGCGGCGGCATCTACGACCAGGTGGGCGGCGGGTTCCACCGCTACTCGGTGGACCCGGGCTGGGTGGTGCCGCACTTCGAGAAGATGCTGTACGACAACGCGCTCCTGCTGGGCACCTACGTGCGCGGCTGGCGTCGCACCGCAGATCACGACGGTGGCCTGCGCGCGCTGTTCGAGCGCACCGCGTACGGCATCGTCGAATGGCTTGAGCGGGAGATGGTCAGCGAGCAGGGCGCGTTCATCTCCGCCCTGGATGCGGATTCCTGTGACATCCGCGGCGCGGTGCACGAGGGCATCTTCTACCTCTGGAACCCCGAGCTGCTCGTCGACGCGCTGGGCGCCGAGCTCGGTGACTGGGCCGCAGACGTCTTCCACGTCACCAAGGGCGGCACCTTCGAGGACGGCCTCTCCACGCTGCAGTTGCGTGGCCGGCCGGATTACGCGCGCCTCGACGAGGTCGCCGGCAAGCTGCTTGAAGAGCGCGAGACGCGCTTCCGGCCCGCGTCGGACAACATCGTGGTCGCCGCCTGGAACGGCTGGATGATCTCCTCGCTGGTCAGCGGCGCGATGATCTTCGGCGAGAGGGGCTGGCTGGAACTCGCGATCCGCGCCGCGGAGTACCTGGCCGAGGTGCATCTGGTCGACGGTGAGCTGCGCCGCACCTCGCGCGACGGGGCGGCTGACGCCGCCGTCGGTGGCGCCGAGGACTTCGGCGCGGTGGCGGAAGCCTTCGCGCTCCTGGCCGGAGCCACCGGCGACTCCGCGTGGTTGCGCAGGGCGGAGGCGGTCCTGGAGCGGGCCGACGAGCTCTTCAGCCACGCCGACGGCGGGTTCTACGACTCCGTCGACACCGGCCTGTTCGAGCGCCCGCGTTCCCTCACCGACAACGTGTCGCCCAGCGGCACCTCTGCTCTGATCGCCGCGCTGCGCGTGGTGGCACAGTTGGCTGAACGTCCGGACTTCAGCGAGCGCGCAGACCGCGCCGCCCGCACCACCTGGGCGAGCGTGGCCGAGCACCCGCGGTTCGCCGGCGCGTCGCTGGCAGACCTACTGGTCTCCGACGAGGCGCGGCGTGGCCTCAAGCCCGCGGTCGCCGTCGTGGTGGGCGACGACCCGTTCGGCGAACTGGCCCGCGCGTCCTGGCGCCTCGCCCCGGCGGGGTCCTATGTGGTCACGGCCCCAGAGGGCGCCCAGGGGTGGGGGTCGCACTTCGAGCAGCGACCCGGCGGGTTCGTCTACGTCTGCCGGGGCACCGTCTGCTTCGACCCGGTCGATGACTACAACGACCTCAAGACGCCGCTCTGGTCCCGCGTCTGACGCTGCTTTGGCTCCCCGCCGTGAGCAATTGGATAGGGTCGTGATGCGACACGCCGGGGGATCTGTGCGCAACCGCGCGTGACCCCATCCAATTGCTCACGGAGGCAGCGACGATGCAGCGCTTGAACTGGAACGACGGCACCTGGACCACCCCGCCGGTGGAGGCCCGCGAAGACGGCACTGACCTCCTGGTCACGGCAGCCGAGAAGTCTGACGCCTGGCGCATCACCTCCTACGGGTTCGAGCGCTACAACGCGCACGCCCTCGTCGCGCCCCTTCCCCAGGACTCCGCGATGGAGGTGGTCTTCACCGCCGACTTCGACCAGCAGTTCGATCAGGCGGGCATCTTCCTCACCGCCGGTCCCGAGGCCTGGGTGAAGGCCGGCATGGAGTTCGCCGATGGCCACCCCACTGTGGGTGCGGTGGTCACCAACTCGCTCTCCGACTGGTCGACGGCGCCCGTCGACGAGTGGCGGGGGGAGAGGGTCCGGGTGCGGCTGTCGCGCGCCGGCGACGCGATCACCGTCCGGGCGGGCCTCGACGGTGGGGAACTGAGCCTGGTCAGGCTCGCCGCGTTCCCGGCCGACGCGGAGGTGCAGGCCGGTCCGTTCACCTGTGCGCCCGAGCGTGCGGGCTTGACGGTGCGCTTCCACGAATGGTCGCTCGGCGCGGCAGACGCTTCATTGCACTGAGCGATTTGCCCCATCTGGGAAGCAAGTTAAGAAAGTCACTTGACAAACCTGCCTGGCTGCTGTTTCCTCATGTTTAGAAAGACACCTTCTAAACCTGCGAGGGAGCAGAGACATGGAAACCGGTCCACTCCACAGTGAGCGGTTGGCCGAACTGGGAGCCGATAACCGAGCCCTGTGTGTCGCTGCCCTGCGACACCGCGACGGGCAGTCGATCGCGGATCTGGCAGCCACCACGGGTCTGTCCCGGCCGACCGTGCGGATGCACACGGAGGCGATGCTCGAACAGGGCTTGATCCACGCCGCCGAACGCACCTCCACCTCGAAGGGCGGGCGCCCCGCGTCGGTATTCTCGCTCAACCCGCGGGGAGCGCTGGTCGCGGTCTTCGACGTGTCCAAGCATGAGCACAGGTTCCTCCTCTCCGACCTGACCGGAGACATCCATGCCGCCTTCGTGGCCGAGGTTCCGGGCAGTGTCGCCATAACCCAGCGGGCGGATCTGGTGAAGGAGGGCCTCGAGCGGCTGGCTGGTATGGCCGGCGTGCCGTTCAGCACGATCACGCAGTTCTCCGGGTCCATCGGGGCCCAGGTGAGTAGCGGGGGAGCGATCCTACGCAACACCGGTGACGTGTCGCTGCTCGATGAGGACTTTGCAGACCGCTTCGGGCCGGTCACCCTCGAGAACGACCTGAAAGCGGCGTGCTACGCCGAACAACGCATTGGCCGGGCCCAGGGAATCCGCGACGTCGTGTACGCACTGGCCTGGCACCGCGTCGCCGCGGGCATCGTGCTCGACGGCCGGATCCGACGCGGTGCCCACGAACTCGCCGGCGAGCTGAACCTGGTTGACCCTGGCGTCGGCGCTCCTGATGACGAGGCCGACTGGGCTGACTGGCCCAGCTTCCTGGAGGTGCTCCGCGCCGCCGAGGGCGGTGACACGGCGGCGGCTGCCTCCGTGGAGCGCTTCTGCGGCCGATCCGCGCATCAGATCGCGATGCTCGCGACGAGCCTGGACCCGGAGATGATCGTGCTGGGCGGCCCGCTGGTCCATCGCAGCGACTTCTTTGTCGACAGGCTCACGGCGGCGCTTGATCGCTACCTTTCCCAAGCCCCCGCCTACGCAGTGCAACTCAGCGCGCTGCGTTCATGGGGACCCGCCTTGGGAGCGATGCTCCGGGGCCTTGAAGCACTCGAACGTGGGCTCTTCGGTGTGCCCAGCTTCGAGTACACGCTGAGCAATTCCACCGAAACGGATCTGCCTCTGCCCCGCAGGACGCGCACCGAGCGCGCTTCCTGAATCTCACCAAGGAGAAATCATGTCAATGAAGACACGCATGGCCGCGGGCGCAGTCGCCCTCTGCCTGGCACTGACCGCCTGTACCGGACCGAACGACGACGGGACCTCGGCCGCGGCGTCGGGCACCGTCAACTACGTGCTGCCGACGTCGTGGGCCAACGTCGAGGCGCTGAAGGAGGCAGTGAGCCAGTTCCAGCAGGACTCAGGCATCACCGTCAACGTGCAGGCCGTGCCGGACGAGAACTACAACTCCGTTGTCGGATCCAGGTTGGCCGGGGGCACGGACCTCGACGTCTTCGCTGGCGACTACAAACTCTTCGACGTGCCGAACGTCATGGTTGATGTCTCCGACGAGGACTTTGTGCAGCGCATGCCTGAGTCGTCGCTCGCCTCCGTCACCTGGACCGACGGGAAGATTTATTCCTTCCCGTCGCCCACCTCCGGTGCCACCTTCGGGGTCTTCTACAACAAGAAGGTCTTCGAAGCAGCCGGCGCCGAGGTGCCGGCCACTCTCGGCGAGTTCACCGAAACCATGGGCAAGCTCAAGGCCCACAACGTCACGCCGCTCTACCTCGCAGGCCAGGACGGTTGGACCCTGCTCCAGCACCGCAACGCCGTCAACCCGCTGATGAACCTTGAGGGCGACACCATCGCGAAGCTCAACGCCAACGAGATGCGCTGGGATGAGGTGCCGGCACTCCAGGCCCAGTACCGCGCGCTGGAGACATGGACGGCAGAGGGATACCTCAACAGCGACGCCCTCACCGGCACCTACGAGCAGTCCCAGAAGGCCGTCGTCGACGGCGAAGCCGGGATGCTGATCAACGGCACCTGGGTGATCGGCGAGATGGCGGCGCTGTCCGAGACGGCCAAGGACGACATCGGCTTCTTCCCCATCCCCTCCGAGGAGGGCCAGACCATGCTGGGGGTCTCCGGCGCGGACGGGCTGCACATCGCCAAGTCGTCGACCAATATCGAGGCCGCCAAAGAGTTCCTGAGGTACCTTGCCTCGGCAGAGGTTGCGCAGAAGTTCATGGACGCTGCCCCGGGCATCAGCAATTTCACGGATGTCACCGTCCCCGACGATGCCCCCGCGTCGATGAAGGACGTCGCCGCCGCCGTGGAGTCCGGGCAGACGACGCTTGCCATCGACAACGCTTCCGTCGTGCCAGCGCCTGAGAGCGATCTGATCGCCGACTACCAGATCCTGATCTCAGGTAAATCGACCGGCGCCGAGTTCCTCGCCGCTGAAGCCGACGGCATGGTTGCTGCCGGCAAGCAGGCCGGCGTCGCCGGATTCTGACCCACGCCGCGGGGGTCCTCCGGGACCCCCGCCTTCCCCTGGTGACGACATGTTCACAAGACGCGACCGCACGCGGCGGTACTACCCGGCCTGGTTCCTGGCCCCGGCGCTGATCATCTTCACGCTGTTCTACATCCTCCCCGCCGTCTTCGGGCTGGGCCTCTCGCTCACCGACGCCAGGCTGACCTCCTCGACGATGAACTTCGTGGGGTTGGCCAATTATGAGGTGCTGTTCTCCGCCGGGGGACAGTTCGTGCCGGCCGTCATCAACCAGTTCGTGTTCGCGCTCCTTGTCACGCTCGGCAAGACCGGGATCGGTGTCGCGCTCGCCCTCTTCATGGACCAGCGGTTCGCGGGCCGCGACTTCCTCCGCGCGCTCGTCTACGCGCCCATCATGATCTCGCTGGTCATCGTCGGCATGGTCTTCAATTTCCTTCTCGCCTCAGACGGATTCGTCAACGGGCTCCTGCGTTCCGTCGGTCTCGACGGGATCACCCGAGCCTGGCTGGGCGACTTCGACACAGCGCTCGTCACAGTGGCTGCCGTCGACGTGTGGGTCGGTGTCGGCTGGACCCTCGTCATCGTGCTGGCTGCACTCCAGGGTGTGCCCCACGACGTGCTGGAGGCCAGCCGCATCGACGGTGCCGGCCCCGGCCGCACCATCTTCGCCATCAAGCTGCCGCTCATCGCCCATGCGATCAACCTCGCGCTGCTGCTGACGTTCATCTCCGGGATGAAGGCCTTCGACATCATCTACGCCACCACGGGGGGCGGACCCGGGCATGCCACCGAGGTCATCTCGACCTTCATCGCCAAGCAGATGGTGACCGGTTCGCTGGCCGTCCCCGCTGCGGCGAGTTTTGCCCAGTTCGTCCTCATCACCGCGCTGGCACTGGTCATCAACATCATCATCAGGCGACGGGAGGCGGCGGCCGAATGAACAGGCTACTGCGTTGGCGCAACGGGCGCCGTCCCATCGCCAGCATCGCGATCTATCTTGTGTCGGCCGTCATCGTGGCCGTGTACATCATCCCGCTCTCGCTGGTGCTGCTGACCTCCGTGAAGGCGGAAACCGAGTCGCGGGTCATGGACTTTTCCCTGCCTTCCGAGTGGCACTTCGACAACTACACCACAGTGCTCTCGGTCCCTGGCGTGGGGCGCGGCATGATCAACGGCCTCATCATGGTGGTCGGCGTGACCGCACTGAGCGTGTTGGTGTGTTCGATGGCCGCCTTCGTGATCGCGCGCTCCCAGCGACGCTTCACCGTCGGTGCCTACCAGTACCTGCTCGCGGGGATGATCGCGCCCTTCAGCTTCATTCCTGCCATCAAAGTGCTGCAGGTCTTCGGCCTCTATGGCACCTACACCGGCCTCATCCTGGTCGACGTCGGTATCCAGATCCCCTTCATCACCCTGCTCTATGTCGGTTTCATCCAGCGGCTGCCGCGTGAGATCGATGAGGCGGCGATCGTCGACGGGGCAGGCCCACTGCGCCTCTTCTTCCAGGTCATCCTGCCGCTGCTCAAGCCGACCACCATGACGTGCATGGTGCTGCTGGTGACCTTCGCCTGGAACGAGTTTCAGAACGTGCTGTTCCTGATGCCCGACCAGAACAAATGGACCATGCCCATGACCGTGTTCAACTTCCAGGGCCTCCACTCCTACAACTACGCGCTGGTCTCCGCCAACATCGTCGTCTCCGTCATCCCGGTGCTCCTGGTCTACCTGTTCGCGCAGAAGCACATCGTGGGTGGCATGGTCGCCGGCGCAGTAAAGAGTTGATCTGATGATCCGTGAACTCATCACCACAGACCGGCCGGCATACGAAGAGGCCCAACGCGAAGCCTTCGGGTTCCCCGCCTCGCTGCCGGTGGGTTTCGATCTCGACGCTGGTTGGCCCCTGGCCCTGGGTGCCGAAGAGGGTGGTCTGCTGGCCGGGAAACTCGCGGCCTACCCCCTGACGTTGCACCTCGGGGGACGACCTCTCGCGGCCAACGGCATCGCGGACGTCACAGTCGCCCCCGAACACCGCGGGCGTGGGCTCGGCCGGCAGCTGATGCGGGAGATCCTTCACCGGGAGCGTACCCGGGGCGTTGTCGCATCGCTGCTGTATCCATCCGTGCCAGCGGTGTACCGCTCCTACGGCTATGCCACGGTCGCAACGCGCGAGCTGATCCGCCTCAGCCCGCTGGCGCTGTTGCGCGCTCGACCAGCGCCGGGCGTCGCGGTGGAGCGGGTCAGCGGGGACGCCTTCGCTGCGGCATATGCAGCTCTGATCGGCCGGATCGACGGCGCGGTCACCCCGCTGCCGCCGCCCGCGTCGGACCAGACGTCGCTGGTGTTCACCCGCGCAGGTGCGGTGGTGGCGGTCCTCCGGACGGCGCGACGGGGAAGCCTGGTTGTCTGTGATCTCCTGCTGGCCCGGGACGAGGAGGCCTGGCAGACCTGTCTTGCGCTACTGGCCACCGAGACCGGTGCTGACCCGATCCACGTCTGGTCCACCCCGCACGACCCTGTCTGGCACTGGTATCCCGCCGGTGTGGAAGTCGTAGGTCGCGCCAACCCGATGCTCCGCCTCCTCAATGTGGCTTCGGCCCTGGAGGCGCGGGGCTGGCCACCAGTGTCCGGTGCCTGGGAGTTCGCTGTCGAGGACCGGCTCCTGCCGGAGAACTCTGGTGCCTACCGGCTAGAGCTCGACGGCGGTGAGCCACACGTCCAGCGGGTGGCCGGGGCACCGTGCCCACCGTCGCCCGTCGGTCACATCGCCGCTCTGGTGGCGGGCGTGCGCCGTGGGGGGCAACCCCAATGGCTGCCGCTGCCTGACGAACTCGTTGCAGCCGCCGCCCTGAGCGACTGGACGCTGCTCACCGGCTTCTGACCACAGTCCATCCCTCACTTCGATTTCAGGAATTATGCGCATCACCACCTCAGCCACCACCCCCGCTCAGGCTCACTACGAGGCGCCGCGTGTCCCCGACCGGTTCGAGCGCTCAGCCTGGTTCCGCGACGCCCGCTTCGGGATGTTCATCCACTGGGGCGTCTATTCGCTGATCGGCGAAGGGGAGTGGGTGCGCTCGCACCAGCGGCTCAGCATGGAGGACTACGAACCATGGGTCGAGCGCTTCAATCCCCAGCACGTCGATTTCGATGAGTGGGCCTCCCTGGCCAAGGCCGCAGGCATGGAGTACGCGGTCTTCACCGCCAAGCACCATGACGGCTACTGCATGTTCGACTCTGTGTGTTCGGACTACACCAGCGCCCGCCGCGCACCTGGTCGGGACTTCGTGGCCGAATTCCTGGCGGCCTTCCGGCGGCATGGCATCAAGGTCGGCCTCTACTTCACGCTCATCGACTGGAGCCACCCCGACTATCCCGCGTACGGGGACTCCTTCCACCCCATGCGCGACGAGCCCCGGTTCGAGGGGGCCGAACATGACTTCGACCGCTACCTCGAGCACCTTCATGCCCAGGTGGAGGAGATCTGCACCAGGTACGGATCGCTCGACATCCTGTGGTTCGATTTCGCCTACGACGACCTGCGCGGCGAGGCCTGGCGGGGCACCGAACTGGTGCAGAAGGTGCGGCAGTGGCAGCCCGACGTATTGATCGACAACCGTTTGGAGGAGAGCGCCGCCGGATTCGGCAGCATCGTGACCGACCGGCCCAGCGCCTACTGCGGTGACTTCGTCTCGCCGGAGCAGCTCGTGCCACCACGGGGCATCGTCGGGTTCGACGGCGCGCCCGTGCCGTGGGAGGCCTGCATCACGCTCAACAACCACTGGGCGTGGCACCACAGCGACGATCAGTTCAAGCCTGCGCCGACCGTCGTGCGGAAGTTGGTGGAGGTCGTCAGTAAGGGCGGCAACCTCCTACTGAACGTGGGGCCGGACGGGGATGGGTTGCTGCCCCCGCAGACCGGCGAGATCCTCAGGGAGGTCGGGGCGTGGGTACACGCCAACGAACCCAGCATCCGCGGCGCGGGTGCAAGTGCCCTCCCGAAACCTGAATGGGGGAGGTGGACCCAGCGGGGCAACTTGCTGTACGCGCACGTCATGGAGCAGCCGATCGGTCCGATTCCGTTGTCGGGCCTGCACGCCGAGGATATCGCTGCTATCCGGTTGGTGGTCGGGGGCCGTGAACTGCCGCTCGCTCAGAGCTGGGTGATTGAGGCGTTCCAGGAACCCTTCGTCTCGCTGGGGGAGGAGCCTGCGTTCACCTACCCGCTGCCCGATCCCGTCGACACCGTGCTGGAGATTGAACTGAGATGACCGCTTCGGACCGCATGATGCCTGACAGCCAGTTCGCCATGGTCGGCTGCGGCGCCCGTGCCGTCATCGGGCGGCACATCAACGAGCTGAACCCCGGTGCGGCGATCACGCACGCCGTCGACCCCACCGAGCAGGGCCTCCGGCGGGCGCGCGACCTCTTCGGCGACAGCGTCGCCACCTTTGCGAGCACCGAGGACCTGCTGGCAGCGGCCCCTCCTCTGGCAGGCGCCGTGGTCTGCACACCGGATGGCACGCACGCTGAGGTAGCGGGCAAGCTGCTGCGTGCGGGCGTTCCGGTTTATCTTGAGAAGCCGATGGCGGTGACCCTGGCGCACGCAGACGCCCTCCTCGAAGCCGCCGCCCAGAGCGGGACCAAGCTGTACGTGGGTCACAACATGCGCCACATGGCTGTCGTGCGGATGATGAAGGAGATCATCGATGACGGGCTCATCGGTGCGGTGAAGGCGGTGTGGTGCCGGCACTTCGTCGGCCACGGCGGCGACTACTACTTCAAGGACTGGCACGCCGAGCGGGAACAGAGCGGCACGTTGCTGCTGCAGAAGGGGGCCCATGATCTGGACATCATCCACTATCTCGCCGGCGCTTCGAGCGAACTCGTCCAGGGTTTGGGCGCCCTCGTCGTTTACGGCGACGTGACCGACCGGCGGGACAACTCGGGCCGGATCATGCCGGATTGGTTCTCCCACGACAACTGGCCACCGCGAGCCCAGACTGCGCTCAATCCGGTCATCGACGTCGAAGACATCTCAATGGTGCAGATGCGCCTGTCGAACGGTGTGCTCGCCAGTTACCAGCAGTGTCACTTCACGCCGGACTACTGGCGCAACTACACCGTCATCGGTGACGCGGGGCGGCTGGAGAACTTCGGCGACGGCGAGGGCGGCGTCGTGCGTGTCTGGAACCGCAGGCACGACTACGCGCCGGAGGGCGACCTGGAGTTCCCCATCGTGGGCGACAAAGGTGGCCACGAAGATGCCGACCTCCTGACGATGGCCGAGTTCCTGCGCTTCCTCGACGGGGCCGACACCGTGACCAGCGCACTGGCCGCACGCGATGCGGTAGCGACGGCGGTGACCGGCGCTGCGTCCCTGCGCGCCGGGGGTGGGGCCCTCCTGGTGCCTCAGGCCGGTGGGGGCGCCTGACTAGAGGAACGACAGGTCGGTATGGGCGACGGTGTAGCCCTCCGAGCGCAGGTCGTCAGCCACCTCGTCGGCGTACTCGCCGGGCAGCACGAGGGCGTCACCCCGGAGCGAGGTGATGTCACCGTCGTACTTGAGGATCAGCGACTTGGGGAACCACTCCAACATCCGCGCCTGCAGCCAGGTGGGGTAGTAGCGGTCCGCCACTCCGGGGATGGCATCAGGTCTGAACGGCTCCGCGAGATCGATGTCGTCCATCTTCATGCCCAGGTTCTTCTCGACCAGGTACTGGTACTCGTACGGGTCCATCAGTTCCTTGAACTCCGCCCATGTGGTGGCGTTGTTCAGCGCCCGGCGGATGCGGGCGACTTGGTGAGCCTCATCGCGCCGTGCGAAGACTGCCTGGCCGAACTCGTTGTTGGTCGTGTACAGGATCTCCATGGCCACTCCTCGTCACAGCGTGCTCGTGTGGCTTCCAGGCTAGTCCGCTCCAGCAGAGAGCGGTGCCCGACAGCGCCGACCGAGGGTGGGAAGGGGGTCAGCTGGCGACCAGGATCTCGCAGTCGTCGCACCACCGCGTGGCCAGCGACACCCGGATGAAGCACGACGGGCAGACGAGGCCCGTGGGGGTGACGCGCTCGGCGTCGTACTTGACGGGAGCCTTTGCCTTCGGCGCTGCCGCCGCACGGGGAGCCCGCGTGGCTGCTGCCGCTGCCGGGGCCTGAGCCTTCACCGGGGCTGCCTTGGGACGGGTCAACCTGTTGCCCATGGGATCCAGTTCTGCCACAAGGCCTTCGGCGGCCTGGGCCGCGTCGTCTGCCGTGATCTCCTGACGCCACCACCACGAGACTCGGTGTTCGGCCTTGTGGGCCGCGTTCATCAGGTTGTTGATCTTGGCGGGGCCACCGTCCGTGGTGGACGGAGAGACGACGGAGTAGTCGCCGTGCGTGTTCGAGACGCTGGCCAAATCATCCGTGTGGCCGAGGTAAACCACCTTGTCGGCCACAACCCAGGCGAAAAGACCGGGGCCGGCGGCCGTGGACGGCTCCACCACAAGCTGGCAGAACGGACCGGCCTTTGGAGCTATCGGAATGCGGAGGTCCCAGTCTGTCACCTTGACCTTCGACGGGGTGAATTCAAGTTCCTTCAATTGCTCCGTGTGCCGCATGCCGCTTCCTCCCGCAACGGCGATCTTTGGATCGCCGTCTTCACGATAAACCGCGAGGTGGGGTCGCGTCATCCTGAGGGCGTGTCGGATGTTCGTTTCAGACGGTGTGTCGGCGGATGATTTCCAGGAATGTCGGATTCGGTTGAGCGTTCGGATGAATCTCCTGCAGCGCCCGCAGCGCCTCGGCGGCAGGCACGCCCAGCGCCTCAGCGGCGTAGAGGGACGCCACCGTGGGGGTCCGCGACTGCCCGGACACGCAGTGGATCAACACCGTCAGCCCCTCGGCCCGCAGAGTGGCCACCATGCGGGCAGCCTCCGTGAGCACATGCTCGAGGTGCGGGTTGTCCTCGTAACCGCGGTCTGACAGCCAGACCTCGATGCGGTTGTCCGGCGCGATCCCCTTGGCCAGCTCGTCCGCGTCCGAGGGCCGGCAGAGCGAGACCACCGCGTCGATGCCCTCAGGTGGCGTGGATCCGGCGCGGTAGCCGCCCACGAAGAGGCCGCTGTCGAGCGGGTGCTGGAAGAAGTTGTCCAGGCCCGATTGCACGGTGTAATCGGCGGGGAAGATCTGCGCGGCCATCTCCTTGAGGTCCTTCGCGCGGAGCCCCGGCCAGCCGTGGAGGCGTCTGGTCCACTCCAGGGGAATGGCCGAGTAGCCCCACCGGGCGCCGAGCAGCCCGCCCGCGATGGCCGCGACGGTGTCTGTGTCGTGTCCGACCCTGACCGCGTTCTCCAACGCCAGGCGGAAGTGATCAGCCGGGTCATCCTCGGGGACCGGCGTCTGCACGATGGCGGCGTAGGCCGCCTGCAACGCGTGCACCGTCCAGCCGTTCTTCGAGAACGTGGCCGGGGGCAGCGTCTCCGCCTCGTCGAGGCGCTCCGCCCAGTAGTTGCGGCGCTCCTTCGGGATGTAGTGGAGCGCCTCCCGCACGCCGTCGAAGTTCTCCAGCTGGACGGCGTGGGCGATGGCGATCGACCAGATCACGCACGCGTCGCCCGCAATGGGGTCTGCGTGCGTCAACTCCGCGATGCGCCGTGCCACGCTCGCCACGATGAGCGGCGTGGTGTCGAACAGCGCGACGGGAGCCGTGCGCATGAGGGCGCCGTTGCCCGCGCTGCGGGTGGGATTGGCGGCGAAGTACCGCCGCGCCGCCTGCGTCAGGTCGTCGGCGTAACCGGCGTCTGCCATGCGCATGACGGCGCGGGTCTGGACACCCACGTCCGGCGGGTTGCTGGCGATCCAGGCCCCGAAGTTCGTGGCGATGGCGTCGCGGGCCTGAGCCGTGCGGGGATCCATCCGCTGGTTGAAGACGTGCGCGATACACACCGCCATCGACGTGTCGTCCGTCCACTCGCCGGGGGCGAAATCGCCCAGCCCGCCGCCGATCATGCCCACCGGCGCATCCGGGGCAAGCGGGGGCCCGAACTCGTAGCCGGCGCCCAGCGCATCCCCGACGGCGGTGCCGACGAGCAGGCCCGCGGCCCGGTCCCGCGAGACGTGGAACGCCCGCTGGGGGCGCCAGGCCAGGGAGGCGGCGAGCGCCCCGGGCAGGTCGTGGCCGAGGACCTCGACGAGGCCCCGGGCCGTGGCCAGGGCAGCGGCCTCGATGTCCTCCTCGCGGCCGCCCTCGATGCCGATCCACCAGTTCGGCATGCCGTCATCAGGGCGGGTGAAGCCCAACTGTTCCAGCGCCGCGCACTGTTCCTCGGTGAGCTGCACGTCCTCGTCGTCGATGTAGGAGTTGGACTCGATCTCAATGATCAGGTCGTCCCCGTCCGAGGCCATCTGGTAGTACCCCCAGACCAGATCGATGACCTTGCTGTCATCGGTGCCGTGCACCTCACGTAGCAGACCCGCGATCGCATCGCGTAGGTCCAGGATGTTCTCAGTATTCAAAGCCGTCCTCCTTGCCCCCGTTATTGGCTTGTGTTTCCACGGTAGGGCCGGCGTCTGACATTTCCTCTCGGCGCTCGGCACTGCGTCCTTCTCCCGGGTCGGGGCAGCGTCGACGACGGGGGACCGCTATGTTTCTTGTACCACGACACAAGGGGGGTGCCTGGTGCCACCGAAGACACAGCGGCCGCCGCTGCCGGACGTCGGCCAACCCCTCGTGCAGACGCGTGACCTGAGCAAGATCTTCCGCGTCGGCGACTCCCGGGTGGTCGCCCTGAACCGGGTCAACCTCACCATCCCGCGGGGCAGCTTCACCGCCGTCGTGGGCACCTCCGGTTCCGGCAAGTCGACGCTGCTGAACATGCTCGGCGGCCTCGAGAAGCCGACGGCGGGCGAGGTGTTCGTCGCCGGCCAACCGCTGCACAGGTTCAGCGAGTCCCAACTGGTCACCTACCGCCGCGAGCAGGTGGGCTTCATCTTCCAGTCCTTCAACCTGCTGCAGTCGCTCACCGCACTCGACAACGTCGCGATGCCCTTGAGCTTCCGGGGCATCCCGAAGCGCACCCGGCAGGCGCGCGCCCGGGCGATCCTCACGCAACTCGGGCTCGCCGGGCACCTCCATCACAAACCCAGCCAGCTCTCCGGCGGCCAGCAGCAGCGCGTCGGCATCGCCCGCGCCATGGCCGTCCAGCCCACCCTCGTCTTCGCCGATGAGCCCACCGGCAACCTTGATTCGCGCACCTCCGAGGAGACGCTGCGCCTCTTCCGCGCCGTCATCCAGCGCTTCCAGCAGACGTGGATCATGGTCACCCACGACCACCACCTGGCTTCGTTCGCCGACACGATCATCAGCATCGGGGACGGCCGCATCACCGACATCTCCCAGACGGAACACGCCCAGACGGGCCCCGTCGTCACTACCCAGAAGGTCGCGCCATGAAGATGATCCACCGCCTCATGCTCGTGCTGATGATGGTGTCCAGCCTGAGCCTCATCCCGCTCGCCAGCGCGGCGGGGGACCCCACCACGGACGGTGGCGTACAGGGCGACGGCGGCACCGAGGGTGCGCCGTCGGGCGAGCCACCCGCGCCTCCCGTCGTCGTGCCGGGCGTGTCCACGCCCCGCGTGATCCTGTCGGGGTTCACGACGAACCCGGCGGAGGTGCAGGCCGGCGACGACTTCCAGGTCACCTTCACGCTGCGCAACACCTCCACGAAGACGCGCGTGCAGAACATGAAGGTCACGCTGACGTCGGCCGACGCGGCCTTCCTGCCGGCCAACGGCTCGTCGTCGCTGTACCTCAGCCGCATCGGTGCCGACCAGATCGAGTCAGGCACGATGAACTTCCACTCGCTGCCCTCCCTGGAGGAGAAGCCGTACCAGCTGACGATCAGCATCGAGTACGAGGACAGTCAGGCCAACGCCTACTCGGCCCAGGAGACGGTCTCCATCCAGGTCAAGCAGAACATCCGCGCGGATGCGTCGGCCCCGCAGTTGCTGCCGCCGCAGTTGACGATGGGTCAGGACGCCTCGCTGACCTTCAGCATTTTCAATCAGGGCAAGACCAAGCTCTACAACGCCAAGGCCTCCATCGCCGAGGGCCAGCCCATCGTCGGTCAAGAGGTGTTCGTCGGCACTGTCGACGCCGGGGCCAGCGGAGCCGTCGACATGACGGTGCAGGCGGTGGAGGAGGCCGCCGGGCCGGTGACCGTCACCGTGTCCTATGAGGACGTTGACGGCAACGTGAGCACCATGGACAAGACCCTCGAGGTCGCCGTGATGGCACCCATGCCGATGGAGGAGCCGGGCCAGTGGGAGGAGCCCATGCCGGAGGAGGGCGCGGGTTTCCCCTGGATCCCGGTGCTTGTCGGCGGCGGCCTGCTCCTGCTGTTCCTGATCATGACGGTGCTCGCCGTCCGGCGTCGCCGGCGCAGGCGCGCCGAGACGGAGGACATGGAGTCGCTGGCGGCACTCGGCGACCCGCTCATCGGCGCGGAAGTCCGCTGAGCTCTCGATGCGTTGGTCCGATCTCCTCGCAACGAGCTTCGCGAGTCTGCGTCAGCGACTGTTCCGCACGTCGCTGACGGTGCTGGGCGTGCTCATCGGCACCACCGCGGTGATCGTGATGGTGTCGCTGGGGGTGGGGCTCTCGTCGAGTTTCACGGCCCAGTTCCAGAACATCAACCTGCGCCAAGTGTCCGTGAGCGGGGCCCCGGCGCCCGAACAGGTGGGCGTCGGCGGGCCCACCAAGATGAACGAGGCCATGCGCACCTTCCTGGCGTCGACGCCGGGTGCGACGGCCGTGTGGCCCGTGTACCTGGCCGACCTGGAGATCAGTGTCGGCACCACCAAGCAGTACCTCCAGATTCAGGGCCTCCCAGCCGAAGCCTTCCCGGAGATGGAGTTCGAGCTCGCGTGGGGCGAAATGCCGCAGCAGGGCACGTTCGGCCTGCTGCTGGGCGACAAGGTGGACGAGCAGTTCTGGGACCCGATGACCGGCATGCCCATGGACATCGACTTCAGGACCCAGACCCTCTTCGGCACGGTCACCACCTGGGGGGAGTACGGCCCCGTGCCGATCGACGGCGCCCCGGCGCCCGGCGACGACCCGGCGGCGCCCCCGAAACCTGCGAAGCGGCACATCCTGCCTGTCATCGGCGAACTCCACAGCGACCTCGCGGAAGACCAGTGGGGACCGTACTCGACGTCGGTGTGGGCGGATCTCGACGGCATGATCGAGTGGCTACGGAAGGCGATGCCGGGTAAGGCGTTGCCGAACCAGCCCGCCACATCGGACGGGAAGCCGCTGGGCAAGGACTTCATCTACACCGAGTTCAAGGTGCTGACAGACAGCCCGGAGGACGCGGAGGCGGTGCTCAACACGCTGCGGGACCAGGGCTATCAGGCATATGCGGAGATCGAGTGGATCCGGCAGTCGCAGGAACAGGGGCTGATCATCCAGGCGGTGTTCGGCGGCATCGGTTTCATCTCGCTGCTGGTGGCGGCCATCGGTATCGCCAACACGATGATGATGAGCGTCTACGAGCGCACCAGGGAGATCGGCATCATGAAGGTGATGGGAGCCGCCCTCGGCGACATCCGCAAGATGTTCCTGATCGAGGCCTCGAGTATCGGCTTCTTCGGCGGCCTCATCGGGCTGTTGTTGTCGCTGGGCGTCTCCGCGGTGCTGAACGCCACCCTGGGATCGCAGATGGTCACCGGTTCCGAGGGTGGCCAGGTGTCGATCATCCCCGTGTGGTTGATGGTGGGGGCCGTCGGCTTCGCCACCCTGATCGGCACCGTCGCCGGCGTGCTGCCGGCGCAGCGCGCGATGAAACTCAGCCCGCTGGCCGCCATTCGCGCCGAGTAGGGGACCGTCACCGCAATTCGGAGGGAGATGCCTGCCACATCCCGTTCTCCACGGGCGAGGTGGCTGGAACCTCCCTCCGAGTTCCAGTCTGTGCCGGGTGGCCGTCAGCCGAGTGAGTCGACCTCGAGCATGTCGGTGACCAGCGCGGCGATCTGCGAACGCTCGGAGCGGGTCAGAGTGACGTGAGCGAAGAGGGGATTGCCCTTCAGCTTCTCGATCACAGCGACCACTCCGTCGTGGCGACCCACCCGGAGGTTGTCCCGTTGGGCGACATCGTGCGTCAGCACCACCCGCGAGTTCTGTCCCACCCTGGACAACACCGTCAGGAGGACGTTGCGCTCCAGCGACTGGGCCTCGTCCACGATGATGAACGCATCGTGCAAGGACCGGCCGCGGATGTGCGTCAGCGGCAGCACCTCGATCATGTCCTGTTCGAGCAACTCGTCGATGACGTACTTGTTGGTGACCGCAGACAAGGTGTCGAACACCGCCTGACCCCAGGGCTGCATCTTCTCTTCCGCGCTGCCCGGGAGGTAGCCGAGCTCCTGACCACCCACCGCGTAGAGCGGCCGGAAGATCATCACCTTGGTGTACTTGCGCTGCTCCAGCACGGCGTCCAGGCCCGCGCAGAGCGCCAGCGCCGACTTGCCGGTGCCCGCCCGGCCGCCCAGGGAGACGATGCCGATGGAGTCGTCCATGAGGATCTCGAGTGCCACCCGCTGCTCTGCGGAGCGGCCGCGGAGGCCGAAGACCTCGCGGTCGTGCTTGATGAGCTTCAGGTCCCCGTTGGGCAACTTGCGGGCCAGCGCCGACGAACCAGGGGCATTGACCACCACGCCGGAGTGGACGCAGATGTCGTCTGCGGCCGCTGTGGTGAGCACGCCGCCGGAGTAGAGGGAATCGACGTCCTCAGAGGTGACGGCGACCTCCGCCATGCCCGTGTGCCCGGTGTGGACCGCCAGGTCGTTGCGGTACTCCTCGGCGGCGAGCCCCACGGCCGCTGCCTTCACCCGCAGCGGCACGTCCTTGGTGACCAGCACCACGTCGTGGCCCTCGTTGGCGTAGTTGAGCGCGACGGCGAGGATGCGGGTGTCGTTGTCGCCGAGGCGGAAACCGGGCGGGAGCGCTTCCTCGTTGCTGTGGTTCAACTCGACCCGCAGGTTTCCGCCCTGGTCGTTGGTGGGCAGCGGGGTGTCGAGACGGCCGTGTTCGACGCGGAGGTCGTCGAGGAGGCGAAGTGCTGAACGGGCGAAGAAGCCCAGTTCGGGGTGGTGGCGTTTGGCTTCGAGCTCCGTGATGACCACGATCGGCAGGATGACGTTGTGCTCCTTGAAGCGCAACATCGCCTTCGGGTCTGAAAGGAGGACGGAGGTGTCGACGACGTAGGTCTTGATGGCCGTGATGGGCTGCGCAGCGGTGGGGGAAGTCTGCTGGTCTGACAGGTTGAGCACGTTTGCTCCCTTCGCGGGGGCGACGCTCTTGCCTGCCCCCGTCCTGAGGTCAGGGGACCGGATCTTCAGTGATGGAGCGATTCTCCATGCCTAGACAGTAACGCGCCGGCGGGGCAACGGGAAGACCTGAATGACAATGGTGTGATTAGGAATCCCGCGCCGGTGCCGAGACCAGCCTGAACTGGACGCGGTTGTCGCCGTGCGCCGTGTCGATGCTGCGGTTCACCACCGCTTCCGCCTGCGACCACACGTCAGTGGTCGGGTCGAGCACCGCCAGGTAGACCTGGTGCTCCGCGAGCGACCGGACGGCGGCCTGCACGTCGTCGTCCGTCACCACCAGGTGGTGCGTCGGGCCGGGGCCGTTCTCGAAGTGCCAGACGTTCCTGCCCGCGAGCGCCTCGATGGTCGCTTCGCCGACGGCCATGTGGTCCGCCTGGTTGGGCATGCCGGGTTCCCACTGTGGGCCCCGGTAGGTGGAGACGACGACGTCGATGGGGTGGGATTCGGTGGCGTGGCGGATGGCGTCGGCGAGGCCTGGGGTGTCTGCCAGCCTGCCGTCTGGGAGGTCGAGCCAGATCAACCTGCTGACGCCCACATGGGCGGCCGCGCGGCGCTGCTCCTCCTCGCGGAGCGGGCCGGCCTCGGCCGGCGACATCCCCTGGATGCCGGCCTCGCCGCTGGTGGCCAGGAGGTAGGTGACCTGCTTCCCCTCGCGCGTCCACCTGGCCACGGCAGCTGCGATGCCGTACTCCGGGTCGTCGGGATGCGCGACGACGACCACTGCATGATTCCAGCTGGTGGGAAAGAGGTCCGTCATGGAGCCAATCTACCGGCGGCACGTGGCATGGGGATCAGAAAATGGCCAGCCCGATGGCGATCGCGTGGAGCACTGCGGCGACGATCGTGCAGGCATGGAACACCTCGTGGAAGCCGAACCAGGTGGGCGACAACTGCGGCCGCTTCGTCCCGTACGCGAGGGCCCCCACCGAGTAGACGAGCCCGCCGCCCAACAGCAGTAGCACCACCGCGGGGCCGCCCTCCGCCCAGAACTGGTTGAGCCACCCGACGGCTGCCCACCCCATGGCCACGTAGAGCAGCGTGTAGAGCCAGCGGGGCGCCGACAACCAGGTGACGCGGAAGAGCACCCCGAGCACGGCGATCGACCAGATCAGGATCAGCAGGGCCCAGCGGGAGCTGCCGTCCAACAGCGCGAGCGTCAGGGGGGTGTAGGTGCCGGCGATGAAGACGAAGATGTTGGAGTGGTCGATGCGGCGGAAGATCGCGTTGGTCCTGTCGGACCAGTTCCCGCGGTGGTACACGGCGCTGGTGCCGAAGAGCTGCACTGCGGCCAGCGTGTAGACGGCGGCGCCGATACGGGCCGTGAGGTCCGGTGCGAAGGTGGTGAACGCCAGGCCGACGATGAAGACGATGGGCGACATCCCCAGATGCAGCCATCCCCGCAGCTTCGGCTTCGTGCCCGCCATCCTCGGCGGCTCGCCGCCCTGGATGGGGGCTTCCGCCCTGGGCCGTTCGCTCGGCTGCGGGGTGGTTCCGGTGCCTGCTTCGACGGTGGAGGAGTCGTTCATGGTCAGACCTACGCTTCCGTAACTTACGCAACCGTAGGTTAACGCGTTGCGCGCCCATTTCCAACACGATTCCATCACTCGAGCGTCGGCGTCGCCCGGCAGACGCGCTGGCCGTCCTCCAGATGGGGTCGCCCCCTCCTTTGGCGGGGTCACGTCATCTGTAGGACACCTGCCGGGTTGGTTGGGGGAGGCGTACCTGCCGGGCCCTTGACGCGATGCCCTAGGCTTCTCGCATGTCACTTGCGCGCCCGCTCAGCGAGCGGTGGTGGCCGCCCAAATGGCTGTACGCCACCTACGAGCGCGGCGTGCTGGACAAGCTGGACAAGGCGTCGCTCCCCCAACACGTGGCCGTCCTCGCCGACGGTAACCGTCGGTGGGCCCGGATGAACGCACCCGGTGAGCCCCTCGTCGCCGGTTACCGGGCGGGCGCGGCCAAGCTCCGCGAGTTCGTGGAGTGGTGCGAGGACGCCGGCATCAAGGTCATCACGCTGTGGGTGCTCAGCACCGAAAACCTCAGCCGTGGTGAGGAGGCGGAGCTCGCCCCGCTGCTGCAGGTCATCCAGGACCTCGTGCGCGGCCTCGCCGCCCGGAAGCGCTGGCGCGTGCAGGTGGTGGGAGCCCTTGACCTGTTGGATGACGAGTGCGCCCAGTCGTTGCGCGCGGCCTCCGCGTCGACGGAGGACATCGCCGGCATGGTGGTCAACGTAGCCGTCGCCTACGGCGGCCGCCACGAACTGCGCGACGCCGTGCGCTCCCTGCTCGCCGAGAAGGCTTCACAGGGCGCCACGCTGGAAGAGGTGGCGCAGACGCTGGAGATCGACGAGATCTCCGAACACCTCTACACGAAGGGTCAGCCGGATCCCGATCTGATCATCCGTACCTCCGGTGAGCAGAGGCTCTCGGGCTTCCTGTTGTGGCAGTCGGCGCACAGCGAGTTCTACTTCTGCGAGGCGTTGTGGCCGGATTTCCGCCGCGTCGACTTCGTCCGCGCGCTGCGGGCCTACGCTCAGCGTGAGCGTCGCTTCGGGCGCTGAACCCGCGTGCGGCTGGGCGCAGGTGGCTGTCGGAGGCGGCTGCTGGGTAGGGTGGCGCGCATGGCTCGCAACCCGAAGGCCCGCGGCAGGGACATGATCATCTCCTTGGCGGTCATCGCTGTTCCGGTGCTGCTGGTCATCATCTTCTTCACCTCCACGCCCAAGGAGGAGGTCGACCCCATCGATCTGGGCCCCTTCATCACCCGGGCGGAGGCGGAGTCGCCGTTCCCGGTGCTGGTGGCCGACAACCCGGGGGAGGGGTGGCTCCCGGTCCGCGCCGCCTGGGCCCAGAAGGGCCAGCCGTGGATTACCACGGAGCCCGCGGTGGGTTACTCGTGGCAGGTCGGCTACCTCTCGCCGGACGAGATCTACTACGGCGTCCTGCAGCGCGACGAGTCCGCCCGGGAACTGGTGCGCAGCGGCACCCGCGAGGGCAACGAGATCGGCGAGGAGACGAGGCTCGCCGGCCGCGACTGGTCCCGCTACGAGAGCAAGGACGGCCGCACGCGCAGCCTCGTCAACGAGCAGGACGGCGTGACGACGGTGGTCTCGGCGGACACCGACTTCCCGGAACTCGAGGCCTTCGCCTCGACCCTCGTGGAGCGATAGCCCCTCAGTCGGCCTCGCGGGCCTTCGCCACCTGCTCCTTGGCGCCGTCGAGGAACTCCTGACAGATCTTCGCCAGTTCCTCGCCGCGCTTCCACAGCGCCATCGAATCGGCGAGCGACGCGCCGCCGGATTCCAGCTTGCCGACCACGGCGACCAGTTCGTCGCGGGCCTGCTCATAGGTCAGCTTCTCGTCAGCCATCGTCTGGCTCCCTTCGATACATTCAGGACGTCGGTTCGGGCGTGACCCGGGCGACATCGAGGGCCAGTTCCCCGTCGGCCAGGTAGGCGTGGATGCGGGCGCCGACGGTGGTGTCGGCGATGCTGGACACCGAGGCGTGGGCCTCGTCCACCAGAACGGCGTACCCGCGCTCCAGCGTCCGCTTGGGGGAGAGCGCCCGGATGGTGCTGACGGCTGCCCGGAGGTCTGATTCCTCGTCGCGGAGCCGGCGGCCGATGGCGGATTCCAGACGGTGGCGCAGCAGCGACACCCGCTCGACGTGGGCGTCGAACGCACTGGTGGGGTCCACCATGACGGGGCGCGAGCGCAGCGCGTCCAGCACCTGCTGCTGGCGGGTGAGCACGCCGTCGACGGCGCGGTGCAGCCGCTGGAGAGCCTGGGCGACACCGGCCTGCTCCGCCGCGTGGTCCGGCACCACGTGCTTGGCCGCGTCCGTGGGGGTGGAGGCCCGGTAGTCCGCCACGAAGTCGACGAGCGGGAAGTCGCGCTCGTGCCCGATCGCCGTGATCACCGGGGTGCGGGCCGCGTGGACCGCCCGCACGAGCCCCTCGTCGGAGAAGCTCAACAGGTCTTCCAGGGAGCCGCCCCCGCGGGCGATGATGATGACGTCGACCTCCTGGTCGGCGTCCAGGGCGGCCAACGCCGTCATGACGGATTCCGCCGAGCTGACGCCCTGCACCAGCGCGTGCCGCACCCGGAGGTGGGCGCCGGGCCAGCGCCGCTCAACGTTGGTGATGACGTCGCGCTCCGCGTCGGAGTTCTTGCCGGTGACCAGCCCGATCACGCGTGGCAGCAGCGGGAGGCGGCGTTTGCGGTGGGCCTCGAACAGGCCCTCAGCCTGGAGCTTGCGCTTGAGTTGTTCGAGCTGCGCCAGCAGGCGACCCTCGCCGGCGACACGGAGCTCCAGGCATTCGTAGCTCAGTGTCGAGTTGCGGTCCCAGACGCGCGGCCGGATCCGGGCCGTCACGCGGGAGCCCTCCGGGATAGGACCGGCAGCGTCGAGGACCAGCGTGGAGGCGGTGACCTGGCAGGACATGTCGGCGATCCGGTCGCGGAACGTCATGAACTGGGTGGGGGCGTTGCGGCGCTTGATCTCCACCACCTGGGCGTCGACCCAGATCTCACCGCACCGGTTCACCCAGTCCTTGACCGCCCCGATCACGCGGCCGAGCGGCTGCGGTTGTTCCGGGGAGCTGGTCAGTGCCATGCGGGCAACCCTAGTGGGCGCCGGCGTTGCGGTCCCACGTGCCGGCGTTGACGGTGGCGTAGAACGTGCCGTGAATGACGTTGCCCGGCTCGACGGGGTGCTCCATGGGGACGGCGACCGTGAGGTCGATGACACTCGCCGCCCGCACGTACTGGAAGTCGGTCTTGGTGAGTTCGTTGCGACGCACCTGCACGTCCTCGACGACGGCGCCCATCAGCAGCGTCGGCCCCGCCTCCTCGGTGGTGATGGAGGAGGCCTGCAACCCCAGGAGCGACGGCGACACCATGGAGCGGGGCTCCATCAGCATCGAGCCGACGCGGGCGGCGTCGGAGGCCTTGAACGCCTCTTCGTCGGCGAACACCAGCACGTCCATGGCCAGCGCGCCCACCTGCAGTTCCTGGATGATCGAGAAGCCGCCGCCGGGGGCGAGGTCGTGCTGCTCGTAGGCGATGGGGTCGTCGACCATGGCGAGGAACTGGGTGAGCAGCTCGCCGTCCTCGCCCTGCGAGTACACGGCGACGCGCGCCAGGAGGTCCGTGAACCGGATCACCTGGGCCCGGTACCGCGTGTCCGAGCGGAGCCCTGCGGACACGTTGACCGCCTGCCCCTTGCGCTGCACGAAGGCCACGCGGGCGCCGCTCGGGTCGGTGTAGGCGCCGATCAGTGCGAAGCCGGGGGCCTTGTTGACGCCCCTGACCCCACCGTCGAACGCAGCCTTGGTGAGCGCCTCCATGGAGGTGAAGTCGAATCCGACGGCGTGCAGCTGAGGCGATTTCATGGGCCCAGGCTACCGAAGCGGGGGTATTTCCTATTTCACCTAGACTAAGAGGCATGACTGCCACCAAACGAGTCGTTGTCGCTGCGCCCCGTGGTTACTGCGCGGGCGTGGACCGCGCCGTGATCACCGTTGAGAAGGCCCTCGACCTGTACGGCTCACCCGTCTACGTGCGCAAGGAGATCGTGCACAACCGCCACGTCGTTGAGGACCTCCAGGCGCGCGGCGCGATCTTCGTCGAGGAACTCGAAGAGGTGCCGCCGGGTTCCACCGTGGTGTTCTCTGCGCACGGCGTCTCCCCGGCGGTGAAGTCGGAGGCGGCCGAGCGCGGTCTGAAAACCATCGACGCCACGTGCCCGCTGGTCACCAAGGTGCACCACGAGGCCAAGCGCTTCGCGACGGACGGCAAGACCATCCTGCTCATCGGCCACCAGGGCCATGAAGAGGTGGACGGCACCATGGGCCACGCGCCCGAGCAGACCATCCTGGTGCAGCACCCCGACGATGTCGCCGGGCTGGACCTGCCGGATGACGCGAATGTCGCCTGGTTGTCGCAGACCACCCTGTCCGTCGACGAGACCATGGAGACGGTGGGCCGGCTGCGGGAGAAGTTCCCGCTCCTGATGGACCCCCCGTCGGACGACATCTGTTACGCCACGCAGAACCGCCAGCTCGCAGTGAAGCAGATCGCCGGCGGCGGCTGCGACCTGATGATCGTGGTGGGGTCGGCCAACTCGTCGAACTCCGTGCGCCTCGTGGAGGTCGCGCTCGAGGCCGGGGCGAAGGCCTCGCACCGCGTCGACAACTACAGCGAGATCAAGCCCGAATGGCTCGACGGCGTGGAGACGGTGGGCGTCACGTCCGGCGCCTCCGTACCCGACAACCTGGTGCAGGGCGTGCTCACGTTCCTCGAGGAGCAGGGCTACCCCGTCGCTGTCGAGGAGCGCCTGACCGAGGAGACGCTGCAGTTCGCGCTGCCGCCGGAACTACGCAAGGACCTGCGCCGCGCAGTCAAGCACTGACGCTGAGGATGGGGGCCGCCGGGAGACCGGCGGCCCTTTCCATGCCCGGACGACCGTCTGGTCAGACCAGGAAGGTGAAGTAGGGGGAGTCGTAGGCGATCTCCTCGGTCTTCATGCCGCACTCGTCGATGCGCTGGAGGAGGAAGCGGTAGTCGCCCGGGCTGCCCAGCTCGACGCCCACCAGCGCGGGCCCTGTCTCCTTGTTGTTGCGCTTGACGTACTCGAAGTAGGCGATGTCGTCCTCGGGCCCCAGCACGGAGTCGAGGAACATGCGCAGCGCGCCCGGCTGCTGCGGGAACTCCACCAGGAAGTAGCGCTTGCGGCCCTCGTGGATGAGCGAGCGCTCCACCACGTCTGCGTAGCGCGAGACGTCGTTGTTGCCGCCGCTGACCAGCACCAGCACCCGGGAACCCGTCGGGATCTGCACCCGCGGGCCCACCCCGCCGGTGGGGAGGGCGGCCGCGGCGAGGGCGCCGGCCGGCTCCGCGATGATGCCGTCGGTCTGGTACATGTCCAGCATCTCGGTGCAGATCTGGCCCTCGGGGACGCGCGCCAGCTCGATGCGGGCCTCGCGGATGGCCTGGAAGGTGAAGTCGCCGGCCCGCCGCACGGCCGCGCCGTCGACGAAGGTGTCGATGTTGTTGAGGGTGACGGGCCGCCCGGCAGAGATCGCGGCCGCCATGCAGGGCGCCCCCTCCGGTTCGACGCCGATGATCCGCACGTCCGGGTGTACCGCGCGCAGCCACGCCGAGCAGCCGGCGACGAGGCCGCCGCCGCCGATGGGCAGCACCACGACGTCCGGGACGAAGCCGAGCTGGTCGAACGCCTCGACCATCAGTGTCGCCTGGCCCGCGGCGGTGCGCGGGTCGTTGAACGCGGGGACGAGCACCATGCCCTGGCTGGCGAGCCGGACGGCTTCCTCCGAGGCCTCGTCGTAGGTGGCGCCGTGCAGCACCAGGTCCACGTACTGGCCACCGATCTTCTGGATCCGGTCACGCTTCTGGCGCGGCGTGGGGTGGGGCACCACGACGGTGGCATGGATGCCGAGGGCCGCGGCGGAGAACGCGACGCCCTGGCCGTGGTTACCGGCCGAGGCGCAGACGACTCCGGCGGCCTTCTCCTCCTCGTTGAGCTGGCTCATGAGGTTGTAGGCGCCGCGCAGCTTGTAGGAGCGCACGGGCTGCAGGTCTTCTCGCTTGAGCCAGATCTCGGAGCCGGTGGCGGCTGACAGCCGCTCATTGAGCTGCACGGGGGTGTGCGTGACGATGGCCGACAGCCGTTCGACGGCGTCGGGAATGGACTCGGCAAGGTCGGCCAGTGTGCTCACCCGGACCATTGTGTCACTCTGCGGTCGCCGTGGACGTGGGTGACGTCGCCGGAGGGCCGGATCGCGGGGCCTTTGGGGCATACCCGGAGTGGGACTCAGGTTTTGTCTGAGGCGGCTGATTAGCTGTGAGGCATGGAAGCACTCGCCATCCTTTTCGGTCTCTTCGCCCTCGTCCTCGGCCTGGTCGGCGGATTTCTGCTGGGCCGCCGCAGTACCGCGGCCGCAGGCGCCTCAGACGCGGCCGCCCGTGAGCAGGAGCAGCGCCAGTTGATGCAGGCCCGCGATGATTCCGCGCAGGCCCGGGCAGACGCCAGCCGCGCCCGCGAGGAGGCTGCCATGGCCAAGGCGGAGATCGCCCAGGTCCTCGCCGGCAAGGCCGAGCTGCGCGCCGTCGCCGCGGACGCCCAGCGGTTGGTGGCCGAGGCCCGGGGCGAGACCGCCAGGGTGCAGGCGCTCGTGGCGGCGGCAGAGGCGGAGCGCGACGCCGCGGTCCAGAAGGCCAAGGAACAGGCGGCAGACCGCGAGGTGCTCCTCAACCAGTTCAAGGTGCTGTCCTCGGAGTCGCTGGAGAAGCACGGCAAGGCCGCAGATGTCGTGGCGGACCAGCGGATGAAGGCCACGGAGCAACTCGTCGCCCCGCTGGCCGACGGGCTGCGCCAGATGCAGGAAAAGTTGCAGGCGGTGGAGAAGGACCGCGTGCGGATGGCCGCTGAGCTGGCTGAGCAGGTCAACACCGTGCGCATGTCGGGGGAGGCCATCCGCAAGGAGACCACCAGCCTCAGCCAGGCCCTGCGGACCCCCCAGGTGCGCGGAGCGTGGGGGGAGAGCAGCCTCAAGCGCATCGTCGAGATCTCCGGCCTCGTGGAGCGCTGCGATTTCGACACCCAGCAGAGCTACACCTCCGACGACGGCCTGTTCCGCCCTGACCTGCGGGTGAACCTCCCCGCCGGCAAGGTGATCTTCGTCGACGCAAAGGTGCCGCTGTCTGCGGTGCTCGAGGCGTACAACACCGAAGACCCAGAGGCCCAGAAGGGGCACTTCGCCTCCTTCGCCCGGCACGTCAAGACCCACATCGACCAACTCGCCGGCAAGAACTACTGGCAGCTGGATCTGGGCTCGCCGGAGTTCGTCGTGCTGTACCTGCCCTCGGACGAGTTCTACCGCTTGGCCATGGAGCAGCTGCCTGACCTGCATGACTACGCCACGCGCAAGCACGTCGTGCTCGCCTCGCCGGGGCTGCTCATCCCGCAGCTGCAGATCGTGGCGAACGGCTGGAAGCAGGTGGCTCTCGCGGAGACGGCCGGGGAGATCTCGAAACTCGGCCGCGAACTCTACGAGCGGCTCGCCACCCTCGGAAAGCACTTCGACAAGCTCGGCAATTCGCTGCGCAGCGCCGTGACGAACTACAACAGCGCCGTCGGTGCGCTGGAGAGCCGCGTCATGGTGTCGGCCCGCCGGTTCCGCGACTACGAGGTCGCCTCCGAAGACCTCACGGAGCTGAAGGGCGTGGAGTTGACCACCCGCCAGGTGACGGTCACGGAAATGCTCGACTACGAAGACCTACGCGAGCGGGAGCGCACGCTGCTCTCGTCTGAGCAGACCCTGCTGGACCCGCCGGTTCGCCAGCTTCCCCGTCGCACGGATGCCGGCTGAGGCCCGGCGCCACCCTTGGTCGCACGCCCATCGGGCTGGGGCTATGTTTGACGCCATGCTCAGCACCGCCCAGGACCACATCGCAGATCTCGCGGAGTTCGTCACCGCATCGCCCACCAGCTATCACGCGGCCAGCACGATGGCAGTGCGGCTGCGGGAGGCGGGCTTCGAGCAGTTGGACCCGCGTCGGCCTTTCGACGGCGTCGCCGGCAAGCGGTTCATCCAGCGCGACGGCGCCGTTGTCGCCTGGGTCGCCCCCGATGAGGTGGCCGAGGGCGCCGGGTTCCGCATCGTCGGCACCCACACGGATTCGCCGTCGTTCAAGATCAAGCCGGGTGACCTGGTCCGTTCGGCGGGCTGGGTCCAGGTGGGCGTGGAGGTGTACGGCGGGCCGCTGCTCAATTCGTGGCTGGACCGCGACCTCGGCATCGCCGGCCGCCTCGTCACCCGTGATGGGCAGAGCCACCTCGTGAAGAGCGGACCCATCGCCCGGATCCCACAGTTGGCCATCCACCTGGACCGCGGCGTCAACGACGCGCTCAAGCTGGACAAGCAGCAGCACATGCAGCCCGTGGTCGCCGTCGACCTGAAGCAGCCCGTGAAGGAGCATCTCGCGGTGCTGGCGGGCGTCGAGGCCGAGGAGGTCGCCTACCACGACCTGTACCTGTTCGATACCCAGCGGCCCGCCGTGATCGGGGCTGAGGAGGAGTTCTTCGCCTCGGGACGCCTGGACAACCTGTCCTCCACCCACGCGGGCCTCACGGCCTTCGAGTCGCTGGAGGTGGGCTCCGACGTGTCCGTCCTCGTCGCCTTCGACCACGAGGAGGTGGGCTCCGCCACCACCACCGGCGCCGGCGGGCCCCTCCTGCAGGACGTCCTGGAGCGGATCGCGGCCGGCTACGGGCTGGGCCTGGACGCCACCCGCGCCATGTTCGCTCGGTCCAGCTGTGTCTCGGCGGATTCGGGGCATCTGGTCCACCCCAACTATGTGGGCCACCACGACCCGATCAACCACCCGCAGGCCAACGGCGGCCCGCTGCTGAAGATCAACGCGAACCAGCGCTACGCCACGGATGCGGTGGGCGCGGCACTCTGGCTGGACGCCTGCGCCCGGGCCGACGTGCCGACGCAGCCGTTCGTGTCCAACAACTCGATGCCCTGCGGCTCCACCATCGGGCCCATCACGGCCACCCGGCTGGGCATCACCACCGTCGACGTGGGTATCGGCCTGCTGAGCATGCATTCGGCGCGCGAGCTGTGCGGCGTCGAGGACGCCTGGTTCCTGGCCCGCGCGATGGAGTCGTACTACGCGGGCGGTGCTGCGGCCTGAGGTCTCGGGTGGCGCCGGGCGACGTCAGCCCGGCGGTCCGCTCGGCCTGTCCCTCCGGAGCCGAGCAGCTCAGCCCGCGTTGAGCACCAGCGGCACCGGGGCGCCCACCTGGCGGTCCAGGCAGCAGCCCTCCCGTTGGGACCGGTGGCAGTTGTTGCACGTCGGGATGGGCAGGTAGAAGTGCGCGATGGGCCGGCCCTGGAACTCGCCCACCTCGATGTCCAGGTCGAACACCTCACGCAGGAGCCCGGGGCGCACGATCTCGGCCGGCGTGCCCACGGCATGGATCCGGCCATGCTTCATGGCGACGATCTGGTCCGCCCAGCAGCTGGCGTAGTTGATGTCGTGCAGGACGATGACGACGGTCTTGCCCAACTCGTCAGCGGCGCGGCGCAGCGTCTGCAGCATGCCGTGCGCGTGGGACACGTCCAGGTTGTTGAGGGGCTCGTCGAGCAGCACGTACTCGGTGTCCTGCGCCAGCACCATCGCGACGAACGCGCGCTGCCGCTGGCCTCCGCTCATCTCGTCGAGGAAACGGTTCCGGAGGTCCTCGAGGCCCATCCAGCGGATGGCCAGGTCGATGGCCTCGTGGTCGGCCTTCGTGTGCCGACCGCCGCTGTGGGGGTAGCGCCCGAATCCGACGAGGTCCGTGACGGTGAGCCGCGACTGCACGTCGTTGTTCTGCCGCAGGATGGCCAGCCGCTTAGCCAATTCCCTTGAGTCGGCCTTCGCCACGTCGAGGTTCCCCACGGTGATCTCGCCCGTGTCTGCGCCGAGCAGGCGGGCGACCATCGACAGCAGGGTGGACTTGCCCGCACCGTTGGCGCCCACGATGGCGGTCAGACCGCCGCTGGGCAGCGACACCGACACGTCGTCGACGACGACCGACTTGCCGTAGCGCTTGGTGACGTCCTTGACCTCGATCATGACTGTGCAGCCTTCCTGATGACGAGCCAGATGAACGCGATGCCACCGGCGAATTCGATGATGACGGAGAGCACGGTGCCCAGCCCGAACACCTGCTCCAAAATGGCCTGGCCGGCCACGATGACGCCCACTCCGAGCAGCCCCGCCATCGGCATGGTGTAGGCGTGCTTGCCGGTGCCGGCGACCTGATAGGCCACGGCCGCCACGATAAGGCCGAGGAACGTGATGGGCCCGACCAGCGCCGTCGACACCGACACCAGCAGGGTGGCGACGAGGAGAACCGTGCGGACGGTGCGGTGGTACGGGACACCCAGCGACACGGCGGCTTCGCGGCCGAGCGTGAGGACGTCGAGCGTGTTGCGTGCGCGCCACAGCCACCAGGTGCAGGCAGCGACGACGGCGAAGCCCACCCAGATCAGTTCCGGGTTGACGGCGTTGAAGGAGGCGAACAGGTTGCCCTGCAGCACCAGGTAGCTCGTGGGGTCCAGCATCCGGCTGATCAGCGAGGAGAACGAGCGCAGGATCGCGCCCAGTACCAGACCGGCGAGCACCACGAGGTAGACGGAGCGGCCCTTGCGGCCGAACAGCAGGCCCGTGAGCGCCATGGCTGACGCCAGCATGAGCACCAGCGTGATGGCGAACATCGTGTACGGCCCGACGGCAGAGACGAAGGTGACCCCCAGCAGGAAGATCAGCAGCGTCTGGATGAAGGCGTACAGGGCGTCGAGGCCCAGGATCGACGGGGTGAGCAGCCGGTTGTTGGTCACCGTCTGGAAGGCCACCGTCGCCACCCCTGTGGCCCAGCCCACGAGCACCATCGCGGCCAGCTTTCGGCCGCGGAACGGCAGGATGAACTCGAGGTTGCCGGCCGCGTTGATCGTGACGAAAGCGACGGCCGCCACCAGGCAGAAGGCGACGGCGAGCCAGAGGCGGGCGCCGGGGCCGACCTGGCGTCGGACCTTGGTGTCCGGGACGAAGGCGACGGTGGTCATCTGGCGGTCCTCATCTTGCCGGTGAGCAGCAGCGCCAGGAAGACGGTGCCGCCCAGCACGCCGGAGATGGTGCCTACGGGGATCTCGTAGGGGTAGTTGATGGTGCGCGCGAGGAGGTCGCAGACCAGCACGAAACCGGAGCCTGCGAGGGCCGTCCAGGCGATGTTGAGGCGCAGGTTGTCGCCGCGCCACATGGCGATGAGGTTGGGGATGATCAGGCCCACGAAGCCGATGGCCCCGACCACCACCAGGGTCACCGCGGACGCCACGGCGACGATGCCCAGGCCGAGGTTGAGGGTGGTCTTGTAGGACAGGCCCAGCGAGGTCGCCTGCTCCTCCCCGAGCGACGCGACGGTGAAGCGGTCCGAGAAGACCCACAACACGACGCCGACGATGGCCAGCAGCCACAGCAGTTCGTAGCGGCCGCGTAGCACGCCGGAGAAGTCCCCCTGCATCCAGATGCCGAGGCTCTGGAGGAGGTCGAAGTGGTAGGCGACGAATGTGGTGCCGGCGGAGATGACGCCGGCGAGCATGATGCCGACGAGCGGCACCGCGACGATGGGCGCGCGGGGCGGCAGGGCCCGGACGAGGCGGACGAACACGGCGGTGCCGGCCAGCGCGGTGACCACGGCGATGAGCATCTTCACCCACAGCGGCGCGGAGGGGAACAGCATCACCGCGATGAGGATGCCCACGCCCGCCGACTCGGAGGTGCCCACCGTTGTGGGTTCGACGAACCGGTTGCGCACCAGCAACTGCATCAGCAGGCCGGAGAGTGCGAGGGAGGCGCCGGCCAGCAGCACGGCGACGGTGCGGGGAATGCGAGACGCGAACAGGTTCAGCACCTGTTGGTCTGTGGCCTGCCCCGAGACGAAATCCCAGGGGGAGAGGTCAGCGACGCCGACGAACAGCGAGACCGCCGCCAGCACGAGAAGCGCGGCGAGCCCGCCGACCCATCCCCGGTTCAGGGGACGGGTGGCGGGCTGACGCGTGGTGCGCAGGGCGGCGACGCTCACAGCTCGGCAGCCACCTGGTTGATCATTTCGACGGCGTTGTTGGCGCCGTGGATCAGGATGTACCAGCGCTGGCCCTCGAGGTACACGACGTCGTCGTTGCTCCAGGCAGAGGTGGTGGCCACCAGTTCGTTGTCGAGCACCTGTTCGGCGGCGGCACCCTCTTCACCGATGGCGGCGTCGCGGTCCACGACGAACAGCAGATCGGGGTTGGCCTGCTGGATGGCCTCGAAGGAGATGGCGTCGCCGTGGGCCTCGGCCTCGACGTCGGAGATGGTGGGCTCGATGCCCAGGTCGTTGAACAGGGCGTTGTAGCGCGACTGGGTGCCGTGCGCCGACACCTTGCCGCCGGAGGTCATGAGAACCATGGCGTTCTTGCCCGCGGGCACCTTGTCCTTGGCGGCGGCGATGGCCTCCTCGAGCTCCTTGAGCTCGGCCTCGGCCTGCTCCTGGGTGCCGGTGGCCTCGGCGAGGATGTCGGTGGCGTAGGCGACGCCGTCGTAGAAGCTCTTGGAGTAGTCGTAGGTGATGTCGATCGTCGGCGCGATCTTGCTCAGCTCAGGTACCTGCTTCGCGGAGCGGAAGCCCGCGACGATGAGGTCCGGCTGCAGGGAGGCGATGACCTCGAAGTTGGGCTCCTGGAGCGTGCCGACGTCCGTGGTGGAGTCGGTGTTGAAGGAGCTCACAGCGTCGGGGAAGGCCCCGCCCTTGGGAACGCCCACGACCGAGCCGCTGACGCCGAGCGCGTCCAGGGTGTCGAGGGCGCCGAAGTCGAGGACGACGATCTTGCTGGGCGTGCCGTCGAGTTCAGCGGTGCCCTGGGTGTGGGCCACGGAGATCGCCTGACCGGAGGTCTCGTCTGCGGCGGGGGCTGTATCGGGGGTGCCGCACGCCGTGAGGGCGAGGGCGCCGGCGGCTGCGGTGGCGGCGAGGAGGCGCAGAGTCTGCTTCATCTGTGTCTTTCAGTAGTAGCTGTCGGTGTCGCGACTTAGGCAACCCTAACCAAGCTATTAACGCTACGCAAACGTGGCCAAAATGCGGACACGTGGTGCGGCGGCATTGTGAAGTTGTGCAGCGGACTTGCTGCACAACTCAACTCTGCTGGGGGTCCGTCTCGCGCCCGGGCTGCCCGAGACGGGGCTCCAGCGGTGCGCGGCATTCGGTCGCCTCAGCGCGGAGCGGTAAGCTGCGCTCTCGTGGCACTCACCATTGGAATCGTCGGTCTCCCCAACGCCGGCAAGTCGACCCTGTTCAACGCACTGACCCGCGCGGAGGTGCTCGCGGCGAACTACCCGTTCGCGACGATCGAGCCCAACGTCGGCATGGTCGGCGTCCCGGATCCGCGGCTCGCGGAGTTGGCGAAGGTGTTCGGCTCCGAGCGGCTCGTGCCGGCTGTCGTCAGCTTCGTCGACATCGCCGGCATCGTGAAGGGTGCCTCGCAAGGTGAAGGCATGGGCAACGCGTTCCTCGCCAACATCCGCGAGGCCGACGCGATCTGCCAGGTCACCCGCGTGTTCGACGACGTGGACGTCACCCATGTCGACGGCAAGGTGGACCCCGCCTCCGACATCGACACCATCTCCACCGAGCTGATCCTCGCCGACCTCGCCACGGTCGAGAAGGCCCTGCCGCGCATCGAGAAGGAGGCGCGGATCAAGAAGGATGCGCAGCCGAAGCTCGAGGCCTTCAGGGCCGCGAAGGATGCCCTCGAGTCGGGCCAGGGCGTCCGCGCCGCGGGCCTCGACACCGAGGACCTCTACGAACTCCACCTCCTCACCGCGAAGCCGTACCTCTACGTCTTCAACTGCGACCAGGACGAACTGGGCGACGAGGAACTCAAGGCCAGGATGCGCGC
Organism: Tessaracoccus sp. MC1865; assembly: GCF_017815535.1. Taxonomy (NCBI): domain Bacteria; kingdom Bacillati; phylum Actinomycetota; class Actinomycetes; order Propionibacteriales; family Propionibacteriaceae; genus Tessaracoccus; species Tessaracoccus sp. MC1865. The sequence goes on from NZ_CP072596.1 coordinate 789,406, forward strand.
CATCGTCGCCCCGTCCGAGGCGATCTTCCTCGACGCCAAGTTCGAGTCCGAGCTGGTCGAGATGGAAGAGGACGAAGCTCGCGAGTTCCTCGCCGAGATGGGCGTGGAAGAGCCGGGCCTCGACGTGCTGGCCCGCGTGGGCTACGACACCCTCGGCCTGCAGAGCTACCTGACCGCCGGCCCCAAGGAGGCCCGCGGCTGGACGATCAAGAAGGGCGCCACCGCGCCCGAGGCTGCCGGTGTGATCCACACCGACTTCCAGAAGGGCTTCATCAAGGCCGAGGTGGTCAGCTTCGACGACCTGATGGCCGCCGGCTCGATGAACGCGGCCAAGGCCGCCGGCAAGGTCCGCCTCGAGGGCAAGGACTACATCATGGCCGACGGCGACGTCGTAGAGTTCCGCCACAGTTAGGCATTAGTGGGCGAGATGAAGCCCCGCCGCCAGCGATTGGCGACGGGGCTTCAGTCTCGGAACCTAAACGATGTCTCCGAACGTGCGATCACGCCCGTTTGTCCGGCACTGTGGGTTCGTGCAGCGCCGGACGGTGTGCACGTCCCGGGTACCCGCGAAGGTCGCTTCGCTGCGTTGAGAGACCAAGCGCACGGACGATCCACACGTCTGGCATGGGCCGCAATGGCGGCAGGCGTCCGCGTGGTCCCACATGGGTTCGGCGTCGCTCCCTCGCGTGTCCTCGGTCCAGGTCGTGGACATGGCGTTGCCACACTTCGGGCACGCCGGGGCCTTGTAGGTGGCCCGCTGGGCCATGGTCATTCTGGGATCGTTCATCGGTCTTCCCCTCGTTCGTCGGTTGGCCGCACCCTAGCAACGCGTACCGACAATTTGACGCGACGAAACCCCGCCGCTCGGGAGTGAGCGACGGGGCTTCGGGGTGCCGCGCCCGCCCCGACCGTGGGGCGCGGCGGTCTTTAGGGCTACGCCGTCAGGGACACCTTGACGATGCCGCCCGGGCGCTCAACCGACAGGTCAGCGCGAAGCTCGGCGCGGGCGCGAATCTGGTTGCGGGCGAAGTCGTCTCCGACCATTCCCCATTCGAGCACCGCGCCGGGTGCGTCGGCGTCGATGCGGATGTGGGCGGACCCCTCGGACAGCACCCACGCGGTGCCGACGGGCACGGCGGCGGTTGCGGCCACCGGGACACCGAACAGCAGGCGGCGGGCCACGTCCACCGGGGCCGCGCTCATGATGAACGCGCCGGTTGCGCCGTTCTCGCGGGCCAGTTCGAACGCTTCCCAGTCGGTGGGGTGCATGGCGATGCCGTTGGGCACGTGCCCGGCCACTTCCAGGGCGGTGAGCGACTTCCTGACGGTGGTGAACGTGTCGCCACTGAACGCCTGAGTCAGAATCCCCGACGTGGTGTTCAGGCCGGTGAAGTTCTCGCCCACCCCGTCGCCGTTGAGCGCCTGAGTCACCAGGGCGGCGTTGAGCCCGCCCAGCAGCTCGGACTTCAGGAACGTCTCCAAGCTCGGGTAGTCGGACAGGTCGAACTTCGACACGGGTTCGGACAGGTGCGCGACGACACGAAGCCGCCCGTCAACGCGAGTGAGCCCGTAGACGCTCGTTGGCTTCAGTTCGCCACGGGCCACCGGCTTGGCGGTCTCGGTCCGCTGGGTCTGGCGGAGGTAGGCGTAGACGGGGCTCTCCTGCCGGATGACCGGCAGCAGGTCCAGCAGGCTGGCGGCGGGCCTGCCCTCGGCCACCGGGTCGGCGTCGATGGACACCGGCGCGACGGACACGCCTTCGGCCAGCAGGGCCTTCAGCCCGACGCCGCCGCTCGGCGTGGTCAGCGCCGCCTTGGTGCCCTCGGCGTCCAGGGCAAGGCTCAGGTGCTTGCCCTTGCCCGACTTCACCGCGTTGAGGCGGGTTGCGGCCTGCATCCGCGCCCAGAGTTCTTCGTCGGCCTTCACGCCGGGGTCGTCCGGCGACGGTACGCCCGCCAACAGGTTGTCAATGGTCTTCAGCCGGGCGCGCTCAGCGTCGGTCAGCTTCCCGTCACGGGCCTTCGCCCCGTCGATGATGGCCAGCGCTTCGCGGGCCAGTTCTTTGGCGTTCATGATGTTGTCTCCTTGGAGGAATGCGCCACAACGGGCGCGGTGTCAATGGGGGTTCCTCGCGGGCCGGGAACGGACGGCCTAGGGGCCGCTGGCTCAACCGGTGCCAGGTGTGCAGCTTCAGGGGCTCAGCGGTTCGGGTCCTCGTGCTGGCGGGTTCACCGGGAGCGTTCTCCGGGCTACTGCCTCGCGGGCTACTTGCCTTCGCCGTCGTGCTGTTGTCGTGCGCGTCTGCCTATCCGTGGTCCACTCTCGTGCAACTTGACCCGGGGGTTCCTCGTTGACTTAGTGGCGGTGTCCGCCTCGCGCGCACCTCTGAAGTTGTGCCTTCATCGTACCGTGGCGGGCGCGGTGTTGGTGGGAGCCGCGCCCGCCGTCGGTCACCAGCCGTAATCGACGCCATGCCGTCGCGGCGTGGTCGATGCCGGGGGCTTGGCCGCGTTGGCCTTGCCACCAGCCCGACGGTTACAGGCGGCATGTTCAATGCCGTTGTAGCCCTCCCGGTCGTCGGTGTGGCCCGCGTCCCAGGCGGTCCAACACTGCCCTTCGCACGCCGTGGACCGGCACGCCGGGACGTGCGCCGACGGCGGGTCAAGCGGCCAGACGTGGAACACCGGAAGGCGGCACCGCGCGCACGGCACCCGCCCTTCCCGCTTCAACAGCCGCGCGAACTTGGCCCGGGTCTTCTGGTGTCGCCCGCCGTAGCCGCGTGCGGCGGTGCGCTCCCGCCCGGTCATTACCGGTTCGCCCGTCGGAACAGCCCCAGCACCGTGGCCGCTGGCGGTAGTTCCTCGTCGCCCGGGTCGCCGTAGTCGCCGTCGGCCCAAGCGTCGGCTTCGGCTTCGAACATGGCCGATGCCAGCCGGACCAGCGAGATGACCAGTAGCCGGGCTTCGTCCAGGTCCGACGATGCCAGGACTTTGGCGGTGGCGGTCATGGTGTCGGTCTCGGTGCAGTCGATGACCAGGCCAGCGGCCAGCGTCATGGCGTCGTGTCGTTTCATGTCTTCGTTCATGGGTTCTTCTCCTTGTGTGACTGTGGTTGTGGTTGTGTGACTAGGGCTACAACGTCGCGTCAGCGTTAGCCCTAGTCACGGGGTATTCGTGCGCGATGTGTCCGTGACTCTCCGGCGAGGAGTCATCGGCGTGTCACGGCTTGAGGCGCGAACGCCCCCTACCCCGTCGGCGTTGAGCCACTCGGCGGCGGCGGCTTCACCGTGGGGCGTGGCGGTGAAGGTGCGCGGCGTGGTCGGGTGCCGTGCGGCTTGGCCCCGGGACATGCACCGGGCCAGCGCGTCGGCTATCCGGTCCCGTCGCGCCACGTCGTCGCCAAGCAGCGCGGCAACCTCGGCGGTTGCTTCGTCCAGCGTGAGCGGGCGCGGTGCCGTCGCCAGCGCCAGCAGCGCGGCTTGCTGCACCGGCAGGCGGCGCGCCCGGGGGGTGCCCCGGACCACGCCGCCCCACGCGCCCCAGCGCTCGCCCCGCCCGGCGTCGCGGCACACGTCGAGCACGGGGCACGTGCCGCAAGCCTCTGCGGCGTCGGCCAGGGCCTCGGGGTCGTCGGAAGTCCACATAGCCCCCCGGGTGGGGTCCAGGCAGGGCACCCCCTGCCCCCGGTCAACGGCCCCCCTCAGCGCCCGGGCCAGGGCTTCACGGGGGCGTTGTGCGTCCCGGTCGGCCCGGGTGGGTCCGGCGGGGCGGGGGGCGTGGTTCAGCATTGCGCGTTCACCTCCTCCGCTAGTGCGGCGGCGGCGTCCGGTTGGCCGTCGTCGGTCAGCCAGCGGTAGGCGTCGCGGGCGGCGTCGATGACCTCGGGCGCGCCGTGGGTCTCCAGCGCCCACTCCACAACGTCGGCCACGTCGTGGGTTCGTCCCTCGGCGGCGTCGCGCAGTTGCTCCCACAGTGCCGGGCGTCGGGTCGTCCGCTCGCGGTCCTCGGCGCAGTCGATACAAGGGCAGGTTGGGCCGTGTTCGTACATGGTCAGTTGTCCTCTCGGGCGGCGGCGCTGAGCCGGTTCAAGATGTCGGCCTGAGCGGTCGTCAGGCCGGGCGGGGTGGGAGTCGCCAGGGGGGCAAATGTGGGGTGCAGTGCAGTTTGTGCACTTTCACTTGTTCCTTCCGCGTAGCTAGGAATTGTTGGAGGAACCGGGCAAACTGCACTAACTGCACTTTCCGGTTCTGACAAGGGGTGTTGCATCTGGAATCCCAACAGCTTCACCCCCCGGAAAGTCATGCCTTTGTTCGTCTTGACGGTGTTGAACCCTCGTCCGCGAAGGAGTTCAGCGAAGCGCTTCCGGCCCTCCGGGTCGAGCCGTCGAGACTGGCACCATGACGTGTAGGCGTCGTGCAGTTCGGACACCAGGACGCCCGCCCCGGTGGTCGCTTCGGTGCGTTCTTCTAGGAACTCGGCTAGGTCGTCGTTGTCGTCGCGGTATGCCCCGGTCGCCAGGGTGACGGCTTCGGGTTCGGCCATGCCCCGGGTGTAGTAGTCGCGCAACCCTTCGACGGCCCACGCCAGAACGGCGTTGGCTTCGCCCTTCAGCTTGGAAGGTAGCGTCGCGTCTTGGTCGCCGTCGGGCACGACGACGTTGAACGGCACGACGCGCAACCGCGCCCAGATTGCCGCGTCCTCGGCGCTCACGCGGGGCAGGTGATTGGTCACCATGGCGGCGGTGTGGCTGGGTTCGAACTGTACGAAGTCCTTGCCCATCCGACGGGCGCGGATGGCGTCGCCGCCCGTGAGCCGCTTCACCGTGGCGTCGGCCAGGCGTCGCCCGCTCTCGGTCTCGGAGACGATGACCCAACGCGCCCCGCGTAGGTCCATCTGCCCCGTGGGGTGTGCGCCTTCCCGGTGCATGAACAGGTCCGGCTCAGCGCTCACCGCGTAGTCGCCCAGCGCCCACGACACGGCCCCGTAGAACACGCCCTTACCGTTGCGACCCGTGCCGGTGAGCACTACCAACTTGTGTTCGATCACTTCGCCCAGCAGCGCCAAGCCGACGTAGCGCTGAAGGTAGGCGCGCACCTCGGCGTCGGGCAGTACCTCGGCCAGGAACGTGCCCCAGCGTGACGCCTGCCAGTCGGTGCCCGGCGTCCATGCGGCCCGGCACACCTTCGTGATGCCGTCGCCCGCGTCGTGGGGGCGTAGCTCCAGGGTTCGGAGATCCAGCGTGCCGTTGGCGACGTTGAGCGCGTACGGGTCGGCGTCGAGCTGGTCAACGTCGCGCACCAGTTCCGACGACGCCCGCGCGATGCGTAGAACGCCTTCCATCTGCGTAGCCGACGACGTGGCCCGAACGTGCTTCAGCACGTCGCCGTTGTCGATGTTGGCGGCGGCGGTGCGCTCCAGCAGGTCACGAAGCGCGCGCAATGCCCGGGCGTTGTCGGTGTCCTCGCGCCAGCGCTTGCCGTCGAAGTAGTGCCAGCCGATGCCGGGCACGAAACAGTGCCGCCCCGACGACGACGTGGCCAGGCCGTCGGCAAACTGAGCTTGGGCGTGCATGGCCCCCATGACGCGGCGGGGGTCCACGACGGTCCCCGTTGTCGCCGTCTGCACGGGGGCCGGGCCAGTCAGCCCGAACAGGTCCGGCCCCGACGGGGGCAGGGTGAACGGCTCGCCGCGCCGCCACTGGCTCGCCCACTTCGTGGCGGGGTCCACGTCCACGGCCATTCCGTCGGGCACCAGGTCGAGCAGCACGGCCAGCCCAGTTTCCGGGGTAATGCCGGTGCCGTCGGTGCGTGCCAGCCGTCCGACGGTGTGCGCGGCGTCGGCCACCAGCTTTTCCCAGCCCCTGCCGTGGTCGTCGGTCTCGCCCTCGGGCCACTCGGCGGCGGCGTCAAGCTCGCGCCGTAGCCCCTCCAGCGTCGCCAGGGCGTATGCCTGAGCGCGCTGGGGGTCGTTGGTCCCCCCGACGGGCGCGGGGCCGTCAGCGGGCCGCGTGGCGCGTGCGGCGGCTACCGTCGCTGCCAGGGCGGCGGTTGCGGCGTCGGGAGCGATACTGGCCAGCGCGGGGCGTTGCTCCCACGAGTACGGCACCAGTTCGCCGCTCACCTTCGACGGCTTCACGGTCGGCGCGATGAACAAGAATCCGCGCCCGTTGCCGTCGGGGGCACCGGCCTTCAGGTCGAGCCCGTGGGCGAAGCCGTCGCGCGAGTTGCACCCCGTCGGGGCGATGAGCAAGTGACGCCCGCCCGACGGGGTGCACGCCACGCCGTACGCCGTCGGGAGCGCGCCCGCCTCGGCCAGCGCGGCCAGCGACGCCGCGCCGCCCTTGTGGGTGTCCACGTCGAGCCCGTCCACGGTGCGGCCCATGACAGCGCACAACGCCCAGCCGGGACGCCACGCGGCCACGTGTGCCGGGTCGGGTTCCGTGTTCTGCCAGCCGTGGGGGAGTGCGTAGCCCTCCATCCGGCCCCAGTCGGGCGCGCCGCCCGGACCGTGGGTGTTGGGTGGGGCCGCGAACACCGGCACGCCAGCGGCCACCAGGTCGAGCGCGACGGCCAACGCTGCGGCTTCCGCTACGCCCATAGCCCCGTCAGCTCGCGTACCGTTAGTGGTGTCATTCGACAAAAACCAATGGTCCGGGAACGGGCCGTGAGGTTCAGGTAGACGAACGCTGCCGGGGATGACGTCTTGGTGAGGGGGCGGTCCGGAGTGATGACCCGGACCGCCATTCACATTGTCCGGGCTGTTCTGGGTACTCACTTCGCACCCCCCGCCGTCAGCATGGCCGCAAGCTCGGCGCGTTGCGTCGTCGTCAGGGGTGGGGCGGCGTCAACAACTGCCTTGATGTGGTCGCGTAGCTGGCTCGCGCGTAGGTCGCGCTCAGCTTCGCCTTGGTGAGGATGGCCGTAGCGCCTCGCGCTACCAACAAGGCCAATCAGTCGCCTTGTCTCCGGTGATGCTGCCATTTGGGCACGCTCCTGCCAGCCTCTCCGGTGAGAGTGGCCCAGTCGTGCCCAAGGCTTATTGCGGGTGTCCTCGGTGCGTCCCGCCGCCAACCGTGGCGATTCAGTTAGCTACAGCGTAGCGCGTGCTTAGCTTTGAACTAGCCGCCGCCACGCCGCCGCGTCATGGTTGGTCTCCCAATCGTCGTTCGCTTTGTGCCACCACGCGGCCACGCGCTCGCCTTTGACACCGACGACGCGGCCACAACGGCAACGAAGCGTGTAGGTCACCGCGTCGGGGCCGGGGGCGTCGTCGGCCACGGGTAGCGAAGCATCCGACGGGGCGTTGCGCCGTGCCACCAGGGACGAACGCGACGGCCCCACCACAAGGCGCGCGCCACGCCCGGGCCAATACGTTTCGACGGTGGCCCCACTCACGGCGTCGAGCGTGAACCGGCGCGCCACGTCGTCCCACGACACAACGGCCAGGTTGCGCCCGCACTCACACGACAGCCGCAAACGGCGCTTGTGTGCGGTCATCGTCCGTTCCTCCACTCAATCCGCACGCTCTCGGGGTCAAAGCCCTTACGTCCCCGTTGCCCGGGTAGCAGGGTCACCTTCATGAGCATGTCGATTAGGCGTTGTTGGATGCCCAGCGGGGCGGCGTCGAACGCGGCCACCGGGTCAGCCGACACCAAGACGCCCGTACCGGCTTCGGTCGCCACCAGGGCGGCTTGGTCGCGGGCCACGTCGGCCAGTTCGGCCCGCACCTTGTCGCTTGCCGTGGCGAAGCGTCGCCCGTCGATGAGCCCGGCGTCGTAGTCAGCTTCAATGGTGACAAGGCGGGCCTGTAGCGCGGTGCGCCGGGCGGCGAGCGCGGCCAGCTTCTCGGCGTCGCCGGGGCGGCTCAGTAGTTCCATGAGGTCGGGGCGGCTCAGCCGCTCGCGCACCACTGCCAAGACGTACGCGTCAACGTCAACGCCCGTGCGGTAGTAGCAGGCGTGGCGGCACGTGTACCGGTGCGACGACTTCATGCCGCCCGATGTGCGGATACGAAGCCCGCACGTGCACCAGTAGACGCCGCTGCCGATGAACTTTCGCGCCGTGTCGCCGTGGTTCGACTTGCGGCGGGGGTCGCTGAGCTTCACCTGTACGGCGTCGAACTGTTCGGCGGGCACGATGGCGGGCCAGTTGGCTTCGCCCACGACTTCACCGGAGATGATCGAGCGCCCGGCGTAGCGTGCGTTCTTCAGGATGCTGGACACCGACGACGGGGACCAGCGCCCGCCCCGGCGCGCGGTGTGCCCCTCAGCGGCAAGCCCGCGCGCGATGCCTTGCAGCGTGTCGCCAGCGGTGAAGCGGTCGAAGATGCGCCGGACTAGCTCGGCTTCCTCGGGCACAATCTCCCCGTGGCGGGTGTAGCCGGTCAGACGGACACCAGCGGGGGGACGGCCTAGCTCGGCGCGCTGCCGTTGCGCGCGACTCTGACGTGCCCCCTTGCGCTCAATCTCGGCGCGGGCAACAGCGGCCTTGATGCGTGCGTACATGCGCCCGCCGTCGGTGCCCAAGTCGGCCTCACCGTTCGCGGTCACCAGCACGAGCCCGCGCGACTCGGCGCGGTCGATCCAGTCCTCTAGCTGGCGGGGTTGGCGGGTCAGCCGGTCCAGGTCCCAGCACACCAGGGTGTCGAACTGTTCGGCGTCGTAGGCGTTCACCAGGGCGTTGTAGCCGGGGCGGTTCTTCTTGGCGTCGCTCGCGCTGATGGAGTTGTCCACGAACTCACCGACGACGCGCCAGCCCCGGGCCTTGGCCAGCTTGTGGCAGTCCTCGCGCTGCCGGTCAACGGCTAGCCCCTCACCGGTCGCGTCGAGCGACACGCGGAGGTAGATAGCGGCTCGCGGGGCGGTGTTCGTCGTCATGGGTCCACAGTAGACCGATCATGCCTATATGTCACGTGACGTCGTGGAGTTCCGGTTTAACGTCTGACTCTTGGCCGCAGTTCTTTTCCTAGGCGCCGTGGCGTAGCTCAGCTCAGCGCGGCGTCTTGGTCATCGCGGATGCCTACCAGCACGTGCTTGGTGCCTGTGACGATTTCGGTCTGTCTACGAGCGTCGACGTGGCTTGCCGAGAGGCTCTCGGTCGCGAGCGGGGGCGCCGACTGCCGAGTGGTAAGAATCGAGGATGAGCCACGCACGGCGATCCTGAGGTGCAACACCGGAGCGGATGTACGCGACCAGTGCAGCGATCAGGGCAGCGTCCGCGACCACGGCGGCGAGCCTGCCGAAGTGGCGGGTCTCGCGACGTATGCCGGGCCGGCGGTCCTGGACGACGGCGAGGATCACGCGGCGCAGGCGCTGCCGATCCTCCTCGCTCAAGGAGAGACGCTTGAGTTGGTTGCAGAGGTCGGCCTTGATGTAGCCGGACCGGAAAAATCGAGCGTCGGCCTCAAGGAAGCGGATCGCCTCCTCCACGGCCTTGGGATCGCCACCATGGAGGGAGGACTCTGGGACGGCCGCATCCCAAGCCTCGTGGAAGGCCTCGACGAACTTGTCGTGGGCAAGGACTTCCTCGAGGGCGCGCGGGACGCCCTTCCACGCCTGGTTCAGCCGATCCTCGGACGCGTTGCACTGCGCCGCGGCATCGCGGAACTCGTTCACACGCTTCATGGCGGAAATCTACAGTGCGGGCGCTGCGTCCGACGGGGCGAACGCAGAGCTGGACCTCTGAGGCCTTTTCGTGGCGGGATGTGGTGGAGTTCCGCTTCAACGTCTGATTCGCCATGACTCCCAGATATGACCAGGGAGCGGGCGACCGGGAGTGCTGACGAAGTGGCCTTGGCCCGCTGGCATTCGCGACTCGATGACGTGCGCCGCGCCGTCGACCAGCTTCCACCGCGGAATGGCTCGGGGGATTCTTCGCGGAGGTGACGAGCGCCCAAGAGCCGGCTCTTGGCACGGTGGCGTCGTGGCACACTCAGGTTGTGGATACGTCGGAGGAGTCGCAACCCACCCGGTACTACCACGGCACCCGAGCGGTGCTGTCTCCCGGTGACTTGGTCACCCCGGGGCGCCCCTCGAACTACCGGGCCGAAGTGACCATGAACCACGTCTACTTCACCGCGCGGCTCGACGGCGGTGGCCTGGCGGCCGAAATCGCCGCGATGCTCGGTCCCGTGGGCGCCGAACCGCACGTGTATCTCGTGGAGCCGACCGGTCCTTTCGAGGACGATCCGAACGTCACCGACAAGAAGTTCCCCGGCAACCCGACGCTGTCCTACCGCAGCGCGGCTCCGTTGCGCGTCATCGAGGAGATCGCCAGCTGGACCCGTCTGGGGCCCGATGAGCTCGACGTGTGGCGCGAGCGGTTGAGGGAGATGCGGGAGTCGGACGCGGAGATCATCAACTGATCGGACACGTGCGCGCGCCGGAACTCGGTGGAGATCCGGGTGAGCGTCTACCGTGATTGTGGCGTAGCAGTGCCGTGCGGCAGCGGGTGTGTGACGCTCTGAGGTGAAGGAGGGTGATATGGCTGGCATCACTGCCCTGGATGCGAGTGCCGGTACCGAGCGCGAGGTCCTTCTCGCCTTCCTCGGTGAGCATCGCCGACTCGTCCGCGAGACGGTCCTCGTGCTGACCGACGAGGAGGCGAGGCGAAGGTTGGTGCCGTCGCTGACGACGCCGATGGGCCTGCTCAAGCATGCAGCTTTCGTCGAAACGGCCTGGTTCCCTTGTCGCTTCGGTGGCCTGACTCGCGCAGAAGCGGGAATTCCGGAGACGGTGGACGAGAGCTTCACCCTGGAGCCGGATGACACGCTTGCGCGACTTGCGCGCAATCACGAGCTGGCTGTTGCCGCAGCTGACGAGGTCATCGCTCAATGGGGACTCGACGACCGCTGCACGCACCCCGTCATGGGGGAGCTCTCGCTCCGCTGGGTGCTGAACCACTGCATCCGCGAGTTGGCCCAGCACGCCGGGCACGCTGAGATCCTCGTCGAACAGATCATGGCCGAACGGGCCTGACCGCTACCGGTTCGACCGTTCACTGCGGGCCATAGGGCAACGACTGACTCACTTGATCTGCCGGACCTCCTGGGGCCAGCCACAGGCAACAGCGACCTTGCCGGCCCACATTTTCGCAGCCTCGTCGTCCGCGACATCAATGATCGTCAGTCCGCCGAGAAACTCGCTGGACGACCCGTATGGCCCGTCGTTGATCTCGACCGTGCCGCTCGTCGCGTCTGCGCTCCACCCCTCGTTGATGTTCTCCTCGAGCCCGCCGGCGAACACGTAGACGCCGGCGTCCTTCATCTCGTCCACGACCGCGTTGGCGAGGGGTCCGCGGCTGGCGAACCACTCCTCGCTGTGGTCGCCCACCCATTGCTGGTTGAAGTAGATGATGTAGTGGCTCATCGTGGCTCCCTATGTCAGTGGCGCGGTGCCGCACCGACTTTCGCCGACGATACGACGGGGGTCTGAGGCGATGTCAACAGCGGCCTTTGCCACGACAAGTCCGTGACTTCCCCGGACAACCGGTTCACACTGGAGTATGGACCGGGAAATCTATGAGGTGCAGGAGCGGATCTTCGCCCTGCTCATGATCCGTCTGGACCGGTTGATCCAGCGTCGGATCCCGGTTCGCAACGTGTCCCCGGGCCCGGTGCAGCGGACGGCCAGGCTCCAGTTCGCCGACGGCGCCACGCTGCTGGTGCGCTCCCAACGTTCCGGCAGTAGTGCCGCAGTCATGCATGCCATCCTTGAGGGACGCTCCGTACTCCTCGAGGCATGGCAATGGCAAGACGACGGCCTCGTGCTCACCCTGGCGGTCCCGATCCGGCGTCGGATGATGCGCCACTGCCTGATCCTGCTGGGGGCAGATCAGCCTGACTAGTGGCATCAGCCGGACCGCCACAGTGAGCGCATCGACGGGGTAGCGTGGCAGGCAAACCGGGTCAACCGGCCGCCGATCAACGAAAGAGGAGCGATCATGCCCAACCCCGTCGTCAGCAAGGCCAGCACCGTCTGGAACGGTGACCTGTTCACCGGCAAGGGAACCACCACCCTGGACAGCTCCGGCTCCGGCAGCTTCCCGGTGGAGTGGAACGCCCGCGCCGAAGGTTCGGATGTCACCACGACGCCCGAGGAACTCTTGGCCGCAGCGCACGCCACCTGTTTCTCCATGGCGTTCTCCAACGAACTGAAGAAGAACGGCACCCCGCCCACGGAGATCACGACGAACGCCGAAGTCAGCTTCGTGGCCGGCACCGGCGTCACCGGGATTCACCTCATCACGAACGTGCAGGCCGAAGGCCTGGATGAGGAGACCTTCCAGACGATCGCGAACGGTGCGAAGGAGAACTGCCCCATCAGCCAGGCGCTGAAGGCCGTCGAGATCACCCTCGAAGCAACCCTCGCCTGAGGCACGGCGAGGCGGCTCAGGCCGCCGGCCGGTGCTCCCAGACCTCGCGCAGGTCTGCACTGTAGAAGCCGAACAGTTGAACGTGATGCTTCGCCAGTTCGGCGCGTGCGGTCTGGAGCCACCGGTCGGCGACCTCGGGTTCGATGGGTCTGCCCGCAGATACGGCCACCACCACGCCCGGCACCGCCAGGTGCTCGAACAGACGGAACAGCCCTACCCGTTCATCGGCAGTCATGTACCAGTCGATGTCGCCTATCACCACGGGTTGCAGGGCATGCCCCTCTTCATCGCAGATGAGGAGCAATGCGGAGTTCTGCCGCCGGTCGGAATCCTTGAGGAAAAGGTCGACAACGTCGACGGCGAGGGTGGTGTCCGTCAGCGGAAGCGCGGACCATTCTTGGGGGAGATCGTGAAAGCTCATGGGTCCATCGTGTGGGAGTACCCGTGGCACTAGCGGCTCCGTTGGCGGGCTGTGGATAACTCTCCATATCGATCGTGCGCGGCTGGCGGCCGGTCGAGCGCGATTCCTGGGCTACCCCCTGCGGCTGCTCCGCGGTTTCCTGAGCCAGCGGCCTGTGGTCGAAGGATCGACGCCGGTCGTGACGCCCACCCCGCTCATCGGCGATGTGTTGACGGCGAATTGTCAGGGGTACCTGCTAGCACAAGTTGCCTCTGACAAGGTGTTTTCCCTTGTTTTAGACCGTGCGTTCCTTTAGAATAGTTCACATGAGCGAAGCGCGGGAACTGATGCAGCAGGGTATCGCTGCGCTCTGGGACGCCGCAGGCTCACTCCGCACTGATTCACCGGCCGCAGAACGGTTGGCCCACATGGTGCACACCGTCACCGAGGCCGAGGCCCAACTGGCCGGCCTGCGTCTCCACCTCCTGCACGAGGCCCGCCTCTCCGCCGCAGACAGTGTCGTCGACGAGGTCCGTCAATCGGTGCGCACCACCACCTCCCAGGCCACCGCGTCGTTGAAACTGGCGATGGATCTCGGGGAGCGGTTCTCGCTGATCGCTGCGGCGTTGAACGACGGGGAAATTTCGTTGGCGCAGGCCGAGGCGATCGTCTCCGGGCTGCGGAAGCTGCCCGGCCGGTTGACCCGCGCAGATCTGGTGGAGTGCCAGAGGTCGGTGCTTGAACACGTGGACACGCTGGGGCCTTCGGAGTTGCGGGAGTTGGCGTCGCGGCTGGTCGAGGTGATTGATCCTGACCTGGCGGAGGCTGACGACGCGAAGCGTCTGGCAGCCGAAGAGCGGGCCGCTCGCAGGGGAAGGTTTCTGCGTCTTTCTCCGGACCATCACGGCTCGATCCGGATCACTGGCCTGCTGCCGGTGGCAGATGCCGCGTTGTTGGCCGCGCAGCTGGAGGCGTTGCTGCCGTCGGCCTCCTCCTACGCGGACGCGGGCGAAACTCCGGGGCCGGACGTTCGACGCGCCGACGCCCTGGTGCTGCTGGCTCAGGCCGCCGCCGCTGCCGGTGACCTGCCTGCTCATGGCGGGGACCGGCCGCGGGTCCACATCACCATGAACCTCGACACCCTCACCACCGGGCTGGGAGCGGTCGGGTTGCCGGGCCTCGACGTCGACGGCCTCACCGCAGGCGAAGCCCGTCGCCTCTCCTGCGACGCGGGCGTGATCCCGATGGTGCTCGGCAGCGACTCCCAGCCCTTGGACGTCGGCCGCGAACATCGGCTGTTCACCCCCGCCATCCGCGCTGCCCTGATGCTGCGGGACGGGGGCTGCGCGTTCCCCCACTGCACCGCCACACCGGCCTCGTGTGACGCGCACCACATCGTCCCCTGGTGGGCAGGCGGAGAATCCTCACTCGCCAACGGCGTTCTCCTCTGCCCGCACCATCACCGGCTGGTCGAGCCAGACCCACAACAGTCACCCGAATCGCAGTGGCAAGTCCACCTCGACCCGGACACCGGAAGGGCATGGTTCACCCCACCCCGACATGTCGATCCGGCGCGCAGACCCAGGCAACACCCACGACACCTGCTGCGCGAACTCACCCCGTCAGCCAAGGCACCACCCTGCCCAGATGAGTCCGGAATCGCTGAACAGGTCAGCACCCAAGCTGATGTGGAGGAACCTGACTTCCGCCGGCTCGACGAACTCCTCGAACGCAGCGCGGCCGTCTGGCACCGAGACCGGAGCGACCCGCTTCCCGTTCCATCCTGACCGGGGCGCGAAATTGGGTCGTCGGCCCTTCGGCCGGCCCCAGAGCGACCCGCTCAGGACACGGCGCCGCCGATCAGCGGTATCCCGGGTAGAAACCGTAGCCGGAGCGGTTCACGACATCGTGGGCCTGATCCACCATCTCCTGTATGAAGCGGTCCACGAGATTTCTTCGCCGGATAGCGCTGGCGCACTCATCCATCAGCCGACCGGTCGGTGTATGTTTCCCGGCCTGGAAAAGAGCGGCGGCCACCAGGAGCAGTTCATTGTCGTGGAGTCCCGGAATGCCCGTGAGCTGGTCCGGCGGGTGGACGTGGTTGATCACGGGACGCGGAGGGGGGAGTGCGGCCAGGTGAGATTCCCAGTCGTAATGGTCGTCTGAGACGAGGTGCTTGTGCAGTTGCGCGAGCACGCGCTCGCCGGGGGCGCCACGCTCCGCCATGGGGAGCAGCCGTTTGGCCCTGCCCAGGACGGCCTGACTCGTTCGCCCGAGTGCCTGGCAGAGCTCGTCGATCACGGCGCCCTGTCGGCAGAGCGTGACCATGGTGCGGTAGTCGTCGTCGGTCCAGGGCTCACCCCGGCGGTCGGGTGCGGATGGTGGAGGAACTGGATGCAGATTGCTCATCGACATGCCCTGATCTTCGCTGCGGGCGGGGCCAGGCCGTCAAAGTTATCCACAGGAGGGGCCGTGCGACACGTGCCGCACGGCCCTCCCCGTTGGAACGGGTAATCAGGCGTTCACGTCGGCCCGGGAGATCAGGTCCGACATCTCGCCGCTGTTCGGCGCGGTCAGGTCAGCCATCCGCTCCTTGCTGACCCGCGCGACGATGATGTTGCCCAGTTCAGTGGCGACGTCGGAGTACAGGCCCTGGGCCTTCATCCGCTCGCATTGGGCGGCGTTGGCTTCCGTGGGCGAGACGTAGTGCACAGCGTCGGCCTTGAAGCGCTGGATCATGTACAGGTGCACCAGCATCGAGAGGCGCTTCTTGCGGAGGTTGTCGTCGAAGGTGTTCTGGTCGCGCACCGAGATGAAGGTGCGTCCGTGGCGGTCGTTGATGGGGGCGAACACGATGTTGTGCACCTTGTCGTCCGGCCCGCGGTAGACCGCCAGTTCCAGCAGTTCGGGCGCCTCCCGGCTGGGCCGCAGGCTCGCCTGCAGCGGTGCCCCGAGCCCGTTGAACTCAGCCCACTCGGCCAGCCAGTCTTCGAGGACCTTCTTCGGCAGTTCGGTCTGCACCAGGTGCTGGGTCTGGGTGGAGCCCTTGCCCATCGCCTTGGTGGTGGCGGTGCGTGCCGAGCAGGCGGCCAGCGCCGCGTCGAGACGCGGGCCGCCGACATGGGTCTGCGGCGTTCGGTACGGCGACTCCAGCAGCCTGATCCGGCGCTGCACCTTGGCGAGGGCCAGCATGCCGTCGTGCATGAGCGCGGAGGCGAACTCCTCGCCGGCCACACCGTCGATCTGGTGCCCGCCGTAGGTGATGAAGTTGAACACGAAGCCCGCAGCTCCCAGTTTCGCCGGGAACTCGCGCATCTCGTCGTCGGTCATGCCGGTGGAGTCCCAGTTGAACGATGGTGACAGGTTGTAGGCGAGCATCTTGTCGGGGAACACCTCGTGCATCGCCCTGGCGAAGTGCTCGGCCTCCCTGATGTCGGCCGAAGCCGTCTCCATCCAGATGATGTCCGCGTAGGGCGCCACGCTCAGCGACTTGCGGATGGCGTACTCGATACCCCCGCGCACCTGGTAGAAGCCTTCGGGGGTGCGGGCGACGTCGGCGTTCCAGTAGAAGTCGATGCCTAGCTCGCGCGCCTTGTCACGCACCATCCAGAAGGAGGCATCCGCCGCGAACTCGCGCCACTCCTCCTCGCTGATCGGCAGGTCTGCGTCGTCGGCGGCCAGCAGTTGGAGCCGGTTCGCCACGGCCTCCCCGATGGTCATCAGGCCGGCTGCGGCCTCCCACAGGCCCACCATGTCGTTGACCAGGCCGTCGTAGGTCTCATCGACGATGGGCTCGGCTGCGCCCACGAGCCGGGTGGCCGCCTGCCCTGCCTTGGCCATCAGGCCGTTGTGCTCCAGCCACTCGTCGGCCGCGGCGTACTCCTCGTCGGTGATCGTGTAGAGCTGGAAGCCGGACAACACCTTCGTGCCCGCCGTGTGCATGGCGCGCATGAGCGCAAGGGTGACGAGCTTGTACGACGGGATGGACGGATTGGTCGCGCCCAGGACGAAGGGGTGGTCGCGCTCGTCACCGTTGTTGTCGAGGAGGGTGGCCGCTTCGGCGTCGGTGCGGGCGACGATGAGGCCCGGCACACCCATGATGTCGAGCTGGAACCGCGCCGCGTTGAGACGCTTGATCTGCTCGTCGACCCCCACGAGCACCTTGCCGCCCTGGTGGCCGCACTTCTTCGTGCCGGGGCGCTGGTCCTCGATGTGGTAGCCCGTCACGCCCACCTCGACGAAGCGGCGGATGAGGTTGCGCACGTGGGCGTCGCCACCGTGGCCGGTGTCGGCATCGGCGATGATGAACGGCCGGTAGTCGACGGGGGCGGGGGCCACCGCGAGGTCCTCTGGGCGCATGCGGGCCCGTAGGTAGGTCTGGTTGCGGTCAGCGGTCAGCAGCGCGCGCACGATGCCGGCCGCCTCGTCGGGAACCTGCGAGAGGGGGTAACTGGCCAGGTCCGCGCCTGGGTCCTCGGTGACCGATCCCTTGGCCGAGGTGGCCCACCCGCCCAGGTAGATGCCCTCCATGCCCATGCGCTTCATGGTCACGGCCTGGCTGGGGGAGTAGGGGCCGAATGTGGTGATCGACTTCTTCTCCGAGAACAGCTCGCGCAGCCGCGTGTGGAAGGCGGCGGCGTTGTCGCGGGCGATCGGGTACGCCGTGGGGATGGTGCCGCGCTGCTCCGCCACCTGGCGGGCCGAGTAGAGCCGCTTGATTCCGGCGAAGCGGTCGCCGTCCATGTACTGCTGGATGTCGGTGGCGGTCTGATCGATGGTCATGTCAGGTCCCTCGTTGGTTGACGTGATGGGATGGTCGGTGGGCGTCGGCGCTGCGGCCAGATCGAGGTTCCAGGTGATGCGGGTGCCGTCGTCGGCGAACGCGGTGAGGTACCGCTCGATCCGGGCCTCGGCCTCGCGCAGGCCGTGGTTGTTGAGGTTGAGGTTGAGCAGATCGATGTACCAGGGCGCCTTGACCGGGTACGTGACGTAGGCGCGCACGATCTCCCGCGCGATGGGCAGGGTCGTGGTCTTCGACACCTCGTGGACGTCTCTGGCATCCGCGGCGACGAGCTTGCGATACTCCTCGTCGAGCAGCCGTTCGAACAGTTCCGCGGTCATCGGATCCCCGGCCCTGACGCCGGTCTCGTCGTCGTCGGTGGTGAACGTGGCGCGCTTGTGCAACCACTCCCACAGCACCGAGAGGCGGATCTCGCCCGTGGCCGCGTCCTCCATCAGGTAGAGCACGCTGTCGTCGCCGAAGAAATCCGCAGGCTTAAGCGCCGCGGCCTGGAACCCCTGGCCGAACGCGTTGCCGTACTGGAGCCCCACGCTCAGGAGGTCGCGGGCGCCGCGGACGGTGCGGGGCGCGTCCTCCAGCTGGGTCAGGGCACGGGCGTCCTCGGCGGTGTAGGTCAGCGCCGGGAACTCGCGCCCGAGCTGGTTGTCGTCGCCGACGCGTTCCCAGACCGGCCGCATGATGTGCACCATCTTCCAGTGGGCCACCCACTTGCCCGAGGCGCCCTCGCGCTGCTCGCGCTCGCCGCCGGCCACCGCCCTGGTCATGGCCGTGGCGACCCCCTCCTCGCTGCCGACGGGGATGTTGGGCTCCATCCCGCCCTGCCAGAGCGAGAAGTTGCCTGCCGCGTCGGGCGTGTTGACGGCCCTGCGGACGCGGTCCTCGTAGGCGCGCATGTAGGCGTACGTCATGGTGATGGCGTCGATGTTGGGGTTGGTGAACTCGGGATCCCAGGCCATGGCGTCGGAGACTGAGTTGATGTAGTCCCAGCGGCCGGTGTTGAAGCCGACGAAGTGGAGGCCGAGCGCCGCCCGGATCTCCATCAGCTGGAAGGAGGCCTCCACCTGCTCCACCAGCACGTAGCCGAGGATGGTGCCCCGGGTGAGGCCCAGATGGTCCTCGAGCGCGTCCATCAACCGGCCCCAGTGGGCGGCCTCGGCAGCGGTCTGGATCTTGGGCAGGTACAGCACGATCGAGCGACCCTGCTCAGCCAGGTTGCGGTGGTTGTGCACGACGTAGAGCACCAGATCGGTGATGCTGGCCGAGAAGCCCCGGGCGTCGTCGTGTGTGAGGTGGCGGTCGTCCAGGTGGAGTCCGCGGCAGCGGAAGATCCGCGTGGTGAACTCCAACTGCTCCCGCCAGTCGCCGATGATCTCTCGGCCGAGGAAGCCGCGCGCCCACTCATTCATCTCGCCGGCGACCTGCTCGGCCACGGCGAGGAACTGCGGATCGTTGGCCACCATGAGGCGCAGGTTGCGCTGGGCGTCGAGAGACATGAACCCGGTCTGGCCGAGGGCGTCCTCGCCGTCGAACATCCAGCCGTCGGCGCCGGACAGCAGGGCGTAGGCGACGTTGCGCAGCCCGGACGCGACGCTCGCCTGCGGCTTCGTGCTCGGCCCTGTGCCTTGGATCCACTGCCGACGCAGGTCCGCGGGAATCACCGGGCCGGTGAAGCGGCCGGCGCGCGCATCGGCGACGGTGATCCCGGTGCCCTCGATGACGGAGTCCTCAGCCAGGAACTCGAGGGGTTGCCGCTCGTTGGCGCGTGTGGTCCGGCGCTGGATGCGGCGGTCCATGAGCTCAGCGCGCTGGGTGTCCAGCCCGGCGAGCGCCTCGAGGGCGGCCACGGCTTCCGGGGTGTAGACGTCCGGGTAGGCGGCAAGAGCCGCGGGGTTGATGCGAATGGTGGTCTGCGCGGTCGACATTGACGGGTGCTCCTTCTTTTCTGGACGGGGTGATGGGGGAGGTCAGGCGTCGAGGAGGTAGCGCCGGTAGGCGTGTTCGGTGACCGACGGGGGCAGGACCTCGCCCAGGGCTCCGAACTCGACGAGGTGGCGGATCGCCGCGAGCCGGCCGTCGTGGCGGGAATCGTCGTCGGCGCTGAGCGCCTCGAGTTCCCGGTCCAGGGCGTCGACCAGCACGTGCCGGGTGACGGGCAGTCCGCCGTCGCTGGTGACCCCGGTCCGGGACCACTGCCACAGTTGGGCCCGCGCGATCTCGGTGGTGGAGGTCTCCTGCAGCAGGCCGTCGACGGCGATCTCGCCGCGGCCGTCGAGCCAGGCGTCGAGGAACCGGACCAGGACGGCCATGTTCGCCGCGATCCCATCGGCCGTGACGGGGCCGGGCTCCTCCAGGGTGAGCAGGTGCTCCGAGGTGACGCCGGGGTCGTCGAGCTTGGCCTCGAGCTGGTGGGGCCGGCTGGCCAGGACACCGGCGTAGGCCTCGCGGCACGTGCCGATCAGGTCCACCTGCGCGACCCAGGAGCCGTCGAAACCGCGGCGGGCGTCGCTCTCCTTGGCGGCTCGGACCTGCTCCGAGGAATCCACCTCGTCCGTGGTCGTGGCGGTGAGCCCGCCGAGGGCATGGGCCCCGCGTCGGTGCGCCGTGTGGACCAGCAGGTCGAAGAAGGCCTGCAGGTGACCGGCGTCGAAGGTGATGTCCCGGCGGTCCGGCAGCTGGAAGCTGGCATCCCCGCCGAGCTGCTTGATGATGCTGAAGATGTAATCCCAGCGGCCCGCAGCGAGGCCCGCCGCGTGCCCGCGCAGTTCGAAGAGGATCTCGTCCATCTCGAAGGCTGCGGTGATGGTCTCGATGAGGACTGTCGCCCGGATGCAGTTGGCCGGCAGCCCCAGTGAGGCCTCGGCGAAGTCGAAGACGTCGTTCCAGAGGCGGGCCTCCTGGTGGGTTTCGAGCTTCGGCAGGTAGAAGTACGGGCCACGGTCCTGCTCGAGCAGCGGGGCCGCGTTGTGGAAGCAGTGCAGTGCGAAGTCCACGAGGCTGGCGGGGACGGGCTCGGAGTCGACCTTGATGTGGCGCTCGAGGAGGTGCCAGCCCCGCGGGCGCAGGACGACGGTGGGGCCACCCTCGGCCCGGATCCCGGGCAGGCCGCCCGCCACCGTGGCCTTGAGGTTGAGGTGGCCGGTGATGATGTTGGCCCAGGTGGGGCTCGTGGAATCCTCGAAGTCGGCGATCCAGACGTCGGCGTCCGAGTTGACCGCCTCGATGCAGGAGGCTGCATCCACCGGGCCGCTCAACTCGACGACGCGACGCTCGAGGCCGGGGGCCGGCGCCGGGACCGACCAGTCGTCGTTGCGGATCGCGGTGGTCTCGGGCAGGAAGCCGAGGGTGTCGCGGCGGGTGGTGCGGCGGAAGCGGGCATCCAGAAGAGCTAGGCGGCGCTTGCTGAACTTGCGGTGGAGGGCACGGATGAATTCCAGCGCCTCGGGGGTGAGAAGGGTTTCGTCTCCGGGGACCGGATCCCCGACCACCGACAGGTGGTATCCCGCGGAGGGCGTCGTTGCCTGGAGACGGTTTGTCTGGGATGGGTTCGTGAACATGTCGATAAGCATCCGGTGCGCCGCGAGGAGGCCACAAGGGTGCCGATTTGCCAAGTATCGAAAACCACAAATGACGTG
This sequence comes from Tessaracoccus sp. MC1865, assembly GCF_017815535.1. NCBI lineage: Bacteria > Bacillati > Actinomycetota > Actinomycetes > Propionibacteriales > Propionibacteriaceae > Tessaracoccus > Tessaracoccus sp. MC1865. The sequence continues at coordinate 810,609 of NZ_CP072596.1, forward strand.
TCTGTGAAGCCAGTGAACGCACGCACCGCTGCGTCGGAGGTTGAGAACGCTCACACCGCCTGCGCAATCAGCTCTGGCTAGGTCCTGCCCACACCTCCACGTGCGAAGAACCGCCAAGCGGGAAGCGACGCCTCAGGTTGACAGTGGGTACGGAGCGAAGCTACTGCGTGACTCGTCGACGCGCAGCGCCAGCCCGACGGGAGGGGTGGCCCGCTGGATGCAGCGGGGCCGGTCGCACGTCCGGCAGCCGGGGCCGATGGGCACCACGTCCGGCTCGATGAGGTCGAGGCCGAGGCTGTAGATGAGCCTGCCCGCCTGCCGCAGTTCGCAGCCGAGCCCGATCACGAAGGTCTTGGCGGGGCTACCGTAGCCACCCCGACGGTGGGTGACCGTGCGGGCGATCCACAGGTAGCGCTGACCGTCGGGCATCTCCGCCACCTGCACCTTGACCTGGCCAGGCGAACTGAACGCTTCGTAGATGTTCCACAGGGGGCAGGTACCGCCGTCGCGCGAGAAATGGAAGCCCGTGGCCGACTGGCGCTTAGAGACGTTCCCGGCCCGGTCGACGCGGATGAAGATCAGGGGGACGCCGCGCATCCCGGGTCGCTGCAGCGTGCTGAGACGGTGCGCGGCGGTCTCGTAGCCCACGTCGAAGTGCTCGGCCAGTTCCTCGACGTCGTAGCGGAGCCTCTCCGCGCGCCTGAAGAACTCCGTGTACGGCAGCACCAGTGCCGCCGCGAAGTAGTGCGCCAGACCGATCCGCGCGAGGGTCCGGCTCGTTTCGTCGGGCCACTCGACGGTGGTCAGCGCCTCGTCCAGCAGGTGCTCGGCCTCGAGGTAGGCCAGTTGCGTCGCCATCCGGAAGGCCTGTTGCCCTTGGCGCAGATCCGGGGCCAGGACGAGCGTGCGGTGCCGCTCGTCGTAGGCGTGCATGTCCTGGGCGAGCCCGCCACGGTCGATGGTGACCTGCACCCCATGGACCGTCTCCAGGTGGGAGCGGAGTTGGTGCATCAGGTCGCCGCCTCGGTGCCCCACAGCCTTCGCGAGTCGCTCGGCGGTACGGTCGAGCGCGTTGAAGTAGTTGAGGTGCTTGTCGAAGAACTCCAAGACCCTCTCGTGCGGCATCAGCGCCAGCCGCCCGCCGGCGCGCGCCGTGTCCGATTCCACGAGGGTGACGGCATCGCGGTACCCGCGGTGGAGACGGACGATGGCCTCGGTGACCTCAGGCATGGTGCGGGCGATCTGCTGCAGGTCGCTCAACGGGAGGGTGCGTGCCTCGTCGTCGGAGGATTCGCGCAGCGCCTCCCGCAGTTGCGCCAACTGGCGCGCAGTGTCACGCGGGGAGAAGTACGACGGATCGATGCCGAACAGTTCCGTCAGACGGACGAGGACCGTGACGGTCAGCGGCCGGGTGTCGTGCTCGATCTGGTTGAGGTAGCTGGGGGAGATCACCAGCACGCGCGCGAGCTCCACCTGGGACAGCCCGCGCTCCTCGCGCAGTCTCCTCAGGCGTGCACCACCGAACACCTTCTCCATGTCGACACGCTAGCGTCCCGCGTCTCCCGCGTTGGCAGAATTGGCAACCTGTGGCTGGCGCTGCCAACTGGCCACCCGGGGCGGGGGATTGCCGTCGGCTTCCCGGCCGCGGCCCTGCGGGAACGGGGAGTAGATTTCGTCCTCGGAGGTGCGGCGTGGATCGCTGGTGGATGGTTCTCTCGATTGCGGCAGGGGTGTTCCTCGTGGCGTTCGGCGGTCTCGTGGTCATGGCTGGCCAGGCCGACGACTCACCCGGCCTGGGCGGGCTGGGTCTCATCACCGTCGTCATCGGCGCGGTGTTGCTCGTGCGCACGCTGCAGGGACAATTCCGTCGACGCTGACCCCGTCGAACGGGCTCAGCCTCCCGTCGTCAGCAGGGCCGCGAAGACCCGGGCCAGCAGTTCCCGGGGGAGGGGCTCGTCCAGCGGGAACCAGAGCGTGCCCTTGCCCCGGCGGTAGGGCTTCAGCTCCGCCTCCAGGGCACTGTCCTTCGGCACGGGGTAGACGCCGATGTGATCGCGCCACCCCGAGATGAATCCGTGGGCCCGTTTCGTGCCCGCCGGGCGGTAGCCGATGATGTCGTAGCTGAGCACCTCCTGCGCCTCAGGGGCAACCTCGCGGACCAGTGCCCTCAACTCATCCAGATGGGGACGGGCGGCGTTCGGCACCGAGGCCAGGTATTCGTCGACGGTGGTGGGTTTGGCCGGCGGGGGTCCGGTGTGGTGCTGGAACGAGCGTTGCACCAACTCGCGCAGGACCTCCGCGTCGACATCGGCGAGCTTGTTGAGATACAGGCAACTGACGCTGGTGCGGTGCTTGCCCAGGCGGTCGAGCAGGTCTCCGTGCCGCTCGAAACCCTCGGGGATGTAGACCGTGATGGCGGATCTCCGTGGGCTGAAGGACAGTAGCCCCATCTCGCCCTCGCGCCCGGACGCGAGCCGGTAGGAGGTGCTGCCGAAGCCGATGATGCTGGGTCCCCACATCACCGGTTCCTCCCCTGAGACCTCCCGCATCATGGCGATGAGATCCTCAGCCTCCCCGCGACGACGCGCGTCCAGGCCGTCGAGGAAGTCCGGCACCGGAGTGGTGGTGGGTCGGGTCTTGTTCTCCATACCCACACGCTAAGCCACGGTCGGCGAGGAGAATCGTGATTGGCGCACGCGGCGTGCGTCACACGCGCACGAGGAGCAGCAATGAACCCGGGAATGGCCTGGCAGGGCTACTTCGTGGACACGCAGGGCAGCGTCTTCGGCGTCCACCAGCTCGACGAGACCGCCGGCCTCGACGCCGGGCAGGCCCGGGCGGAGGGCGCGTCCTGACCCGTTCTGGCGGCCATGCAGAGAAGTGCCAGGAATCAAAATCCTCGATTTTGACGCCCGACTCGCCGTTTGGGCCCGAATGAGGCTAAGCTGGAGACCTGCTCGGCAGTAGGTGTTGTACAGCCATTAGGCAATGGTCGTCAGGCCACGCGGTTCCCTCTGAGAAGTGTGACGAGCAGACACCAGTTGTGGTCGAAAGTCGGCCACACAAAGCCAGAAGGGCTTAAGTCATGGCTACAGGTACGGTCAAGTGGTTCAACGGTGAGAAGGGCTTCGGGTTCATTGCACCCGACGACAAGTCGGAAGATGTATTCGTGCACTTCTCGGCCATCAAGTCCACGGGCTACCGGTCGGTAGAAGAAGGAGAGAAGGTCGAGTACGACGTCGAGCAGGGTCCCAAGGGTCTCCAGGCCTCGAACGTCACCGTCCTTCGCTGACGCTTAGAGCTCAAAGGGCCGTTGCCTCCAGGAATGGAGGCAGCGGCCCTTTGTTATTCCGCCAGTCTCCCCACCGGAAGGTTGCGACACCGCCTCAAACTCCCTTGACCCGCGTGGGTCTAGGGTTGATCCAGGATCCGACGCAAAGGAGCGTGCCGTGACAGATCCTCTCCTGGTCTCAATCGACGATGGCCTGGCCCATCTCACCCTCAACCGCCCTGAGCGGCTCAACGCCTTCAACGCTGATCTCGCCCGCGCCTGGGAGAAGGCGACGGTCGACATAACCTCGCGCAGCGACGTCGGGGCCATCCTGATCGACGGGGCCGGCCCGGGCTTCTGCGCGGGCGGGGACGTCGTCGACATGGCCACGACCATGGGCTCGCCGTCGGATCTGGAGGAGTTGGCGCACACCATCAACCGGGGGATCCGGGCCCTGACGGAGTCGAGCATCCCTGTGGTGGCTGCCGTCCACGGCGTGACGGCAGGCGGCGGGCTGGGCGTGCTGCTCAGCTCTGACTACGTGGTGGCCGCCGCCGGAGCCCGGATCGGAAGCCGCTACGCGAACATCGGCCTCACGCCTGACCTATCCGTCACCGCGCAGTTGTCCCGCGCCGTCGGCACCCGTCGCGCGCTGCAACTCGTGTTGTCAGACCGCATGCTCACCGCCGAAGAAGCGCAGTGCTGGGGCCTGGTCGCCGAAGTGGTGCGGGGCGAGGGATACGCCACCCGCGCGCACGCCGTCGCCCGGAGCTGGCTGGACGGCGCGGCCAGTGCCTACGGCGAGGCGAAGCGACTCATCCGGTCATCGTGCTCGCGGTCCTTCGCGGATCAACTGGACGAGGAGGCCCGCACCATAGCCGCCAGCTTCGGTACGGACGAGGCGCGGGACCGGATCAACGCGTTCCTGCAGGCCAAGACGGATCGGGCGACGCGCGGTTCGTGACCGGCCCGCTGTTCGGACGGCTCAGCTCTTGAGCCGTCCGAGGGCCTCGTCGAGCAGGTCCTGGGGAGGGAGCCACATCGACGGGTAGTTTCCGTACCACCGCTGGACCCCGTCGCCGTCGATGAGCACGAAGCCGTGGCCGGGCAGGCCCGGATGCATGCCCTTGTCGAGGACGTCGTAGGCCTTCGACACCTTCCCGTCATCCAGGAGGAACGGCGTTGTCACGCCGAACTGGTCCATGTCGGCCTGGATCTGCTCAGCCGTGTTCATCACGATGGGCAGCACCTTGATGCCGGCCTCGGCGAAGCCCGCATGCTTTTCGATCTCCGCCATCTGCATCGTGCAGGACCCGCAGCCCGCCCCCTCGTTGAAGTACAGGATCACGGGGCTGGGGCGCAGCTCGCTGAGCGTGACGCTCTCGCCCGTTGTGGTGGTGAGGGTGAAGTCCGGCGCCCGGTGCTCCGTGTCGCCGGATTCCGGGACGGCGGTCCACAGGCCGTAGCCGGTGACGGCGAGGATGACGACGGTCGTCAGCGCGCCGAGCGCCCTGATCCAGACGAGCCTGGGGTCCTTCATCGAAGCTCCTTCGAAGACGTGGCGGGTTCGGCCGGGCAGCAGTCATGGGCCGCCGCGACGGTGTCGCGGCGCCGGGTGCGGTCGCGCAGCGTGGCGACCACGAAGAGGGACACGAGCGCGAGCAGGCCGAGGCCGAGGATCGCCTCCGGAACGGGCGCGGTGACTGCGACCAGCCATGCGAAGCTGTCGCTCAGCCAGGCGCCGAACCCGAGAAGCGGTGCATCTCCGCCGGTCATGTCGTCCGCGCCGGCCTGCCCGATGACCAGGACGCCCATGATGACGAAACCGGTCGCCACGAGCAGATTCACCGTGTTCGTGGAGTAGCTGAACCGACCGAGCGACAGCTTCACCGGCCGCGCCCGGAGGCGACGCATGGCCTCCGGTCGCTTGTCCCACAGCAACGCCATGACGAAGAGGGGGATGACCATGCCGAACACGTAGGCGGCGCCCAGCAGGAGCCCTCCGGCAGCCGAGCCGGAGAGGGCCGACAGCGTCATGACGCCGGCGAGAACCGGGGCGCAACAACTCGAGGCGATGCCGGAGAAGACGCCGAGACTGAAGAAGGTGCCGGTGTCGCCGCGTGCGGTGTCCGGCGCGCGCAGGAACGAGGGCATCGACCACATGGCACCTGACAGGGCCAGCGCGCCCAGCCCGATCATCAGGAGGCCGCCCGCCCAGTAGAGCACCACGTGGTATTTCGCGATGGCGCCGGCGATGATGCTGACGCCCATCGTGATGGGCACCAACACGGCGGCCAGGCCCGCCGCGAACACGAACGTGAGGGGGAGTAGACGCCACCGTCGGTTCTTCGCCGCCGCGGCGAGGTAACTGGGGGCGAGGAAGACGATGCAGCAGGGAGCGAACAGAGCCACACCCCCGGCGAGGAACGCGGCAAGGATGCCCCCGGCACCCAGGAGATCGGCGCCCATCAGCGGGCCTCTAGTTCACTGACGAGGCGCGCCAGTTTGCCGCGCGGGATCCGCCCGTCGTGGAACCGCCGCCCCTCGACCAGCGTGAGCGGGAACATCGCCGGCCTGTGCGCGGCGATGAGCGCGGCACCTTCGTCGGAATCGGCGGCCACCGTCCTCAGGCGCACGAGGCCCACATCCTGCAGGTCCCGGAGCCGCGCGTGGGCGTCGTCGCAGAAGTGGCAGGCGGGGGCCGTGACCAGGATCACCTCGGCCGGTTCGGTGCCGGCTCGCGGCGCTGCGGTCAGTGCTGTCTCTCTCACCCCTCCAGAGTCGCCTCACGAGGTCAGGAATCGGTTCAGGAGAGGTCAAGGTCCGATCAAGGAAACCGGTGGGTGCGCTCAATCACGTGGCGGGAGGAGCATGACCCGGATAATGGCCGCATGACGAACCCGGGAACCCCGCAGATCCTGATCGTGGACGACGAACGTGCGCTCGCCGGCATCGTCGCGTCCTACCTCGACCGTGCCGGCTTCGCGACGTTTCTCGCCCACACCGGGCCTGAGGCGGTGTCGAGGGCGCGGGCGCTGGACCCGGACGTCATCATCCTCGACCTCGGGCTGCCCGGGCTGGACGGCATCGAGGTGTGCCGCGAGGTACGTACCTTCTCTGACTGCTACATCCTGATGCTCACGGCCCGCACCGACGAGGTGGACAAGTTGATCGGTCTCTCGGTGGGTGCCGACGACTACGTCACCAAGCCGTTCAGCCCCCGCGAAGTGGTGGCCAGGGTCAACGCCGTGCTCCGCAGACCGCGTCGTGCCCCGGCGCCGACGGCGGAAGCATCCGAGACCCGGACCTTCGGTGCGCTCCGAATCGACAGTGACGGCCGGGAGGCGTCGGTGGCGGGTGAGGAGGTGCCCCTGACCCGCACGGAATTCGACATCCTCGATGCCCTTTCGGCGCGACCCCACCTGGCCATGAGTCGCCGTCAGATCATCGATGAGGTGTGGGGCCCCTCGTGGGTGGGCGATGAGCATGTGGTCGACGTCCACGTGGCGAACCTGCGCAAGAAGCTCGCTGATCCACCGGGCGAGCCCCGCTACCTCCTCACCATCCGCGGCGTCGGCTACCGGATGGGGCAGGGATGAGCCGGGCCGCGGTGCTCGGGCGTCTGCGGTGGGGAACCCGTGCCTTCCTCACTCAGGCGATGGTGGTCACAGCGGGGCTCCTCGCCGCGGCACTCGTGGCCGGGGTCGTCGGGCCGCCCCTCTTCCACGGACACCTCCTCCAGCTCGGACACACCGAGGGATCCCCCGAGATGAGGCACGTCGAGCAGGCGTTCATGGAAGCTGGGCTCACATCCCTGGGGGCCGGGTTCCTGGTTGCGCTGGGCGTGGCGACCGGCCTGGCCTGGCTGGAGACGCGCAGGCTGCGGCGCCCCTTGGACGAACTCACCGCGGCCAGCGAACGCCTGGAGGTGGGGGACTACCACGCCCGGGTCCCCATCGGCGGCACCAGCCGCGAGTTCGACGCCGTGGCTGAGGCCTTCAACGCGATGGCCGGACGCCTGGACTCCGTCGAAAGCAGCCGACGACGGCTCCTGTCCGATGTCGCCCACGAACTCCGGACGCCGTTGGCGACGCTGACGGCCGAGTTGGAGGCGCTCACCGACGGCGTGGTCCCGTGGGACGGCGCGAGCCAGGACCTCCTCGCGCTGCAGGCGTCGCGCCTGCGGCAGATCGCAGCCGATCTCGACGATGTGTCCCGTGCCGAGGAGGGTCGCTTCACCCTCGAGACGCAGCCCCAGGCGGTCCGGGACCTGGTGGCCGCCGCCGTCGTTTCACTGGCGCACAGGTTCGAGGAGAAGGGAGTCGCCCTGACCGCTGACGACACGACCGCCGTCGTCCTGGCCGATGCGCAGCGGGTGGGACAGATCCTCGCCAACCTGCTGGGCAACGCACTGCGGCACACCGCAGCCGGCGGGCACGTCACCATCTCGACGGCCGCGCTCCCCGGCAATGTCCAGATCCGGGTCACCGACACCGGAGACGGGCTCACGCCCGACCAGTTGGCCAAGGTGTTCGACCGTTTCTACCGGACGGACACGGCCCGGAGCCGCGATGCGGCCGGCTCCGGCATCGGGCTCACCATCGCCCGGAGCCTGGCCCTGGCGCACGGCGGGTCGCTGACCGCGACCAGTGCTGGGCCCGGACAAGGGTCGACGTTCACGCTCACCCTGCCGGCTGCCGTCGAGGATTGACCGCAGCCGCCGATGCCGGCCCGCCCGACGTGCTGTCGCGCGCCGGGGTGCATGGCAGACTGGCGCTCATGTGGCACGCAGCAGTCATCACCGAACTGCGCGACTTCCTGCGCGCCTCCCTGGCAGAGCCGGTCACGGCCCACGTCCCCGAAGAACCGCGCGTGCTACGGCGCCGCCGCATCGTCGCCGGGCTCGGCTACGCCGTCGGCACCATCGCGTTGGCGGCAACTTTGCGCATTGAGGCCGGCGACGACCTTTTCTACCCGGCGGCGCTCGGGCTCGCGGCAGTCTGGGGGGTGGGGGCCCTGGTGGCGGGGCCGCTGCGGCTCGGCTCGGCCCGTACCCGTGCGGGGGGCGTGACCACCCCCGTCATCCAACCCTTCGCGCTCGGGGCGCTGCTCGTGGTCCTCTTCCTCGCCGGCGCAGCGGTCGTGGCGGGCATCCCCCTACTGCGGGAGCCCGTGGACGACCTCCTCGACCACGCCCGCTACGGGTCGCTGCCCATCGTGCTCGCCCTCACACTGCTCAACGGGGTCGTGGAGGAGTTGTACTTCCGCGGCGCCCTCTTCTCGGCCTTCGCCCCGCGCCATGCCGTCGCGGGCACAACCGTGCTCTGCACCCTGACCACCATCGGCTCCGGCGTGCCGTTGCTCGTGCTGGCGGCCGCGGTGCTCGGGTTCGTGACCGCGCTGCAACGCCGCGTCACCGGCGGCGTGCTCGCGCCCATCATCACGCACATCACCTGGTCCACCGGCATGCTCCTGCTGCTCCCCACCGTTCTACAGATCTCGAGGTAACCCGACATGACCACCGAAGCGTCCCCACCCGCAGACCGCACCGCGCTCGTGACCGGCGCCACCGGCTACATCGGCGGCCTCCTCACCCAACGCCTCCTCGACGAGGGGTGGCGGGTACGTGTGCTCACCCGCCACAAGGAAGGCATCGAACGGCAGACGTGGGGACAACGCGTGGAGATCGCCGAAGGCAACGCGGACTCTCCCGACGACCTCGCCACCGCGTTCGAGGGAGTGCAGACGGCCTACTACCTCATCCACTCGATGGGTCAGGCCGACGACTTCGCGGCGCGCGACCGGGCCCTGGCCCAGACGTTCGGCGACGCGGCGGCCCGGGCGGGCGTGCGCCGCATCGTCTACCTCAGCGGTCTCCACCCCGACGGTGAACTGTCACCGCACCTCGCGTCCCGCGTGGAGGTGGGCGACATCCTCCTGGCGTCCGGAGTGCCCACGGCCGTCATCCAGGCCGCCGTCGTCGTCGGCAACGGGTCGGTGTCCTTCGACATGCTCCGCTATCTCGCGGAACGTCTCCCGGTGATGGTGGCGCCGAAGTGGCTGAACAACCGCATCCAGCCGATCGCCATCGACGACGTCCTCCACTACCTCGTGGGCGCCGCCGATCTGCCCGATGACGTGAACCGCACCTTCGATGTCGGCGGCCCCGAGGTACTCACCTACGCCGACATGCTGCAGCGGTTCTCCGCGGTGACGGGCCTCCGGCACCGACTCATCGTGACGCTGCCGGTCCTGACCCCGCACCTCGCCAGCCTGTGGATCGGGCTGGTGACCCCCCTCGATGTGGGGGTGGCCAAACCCCTGATCGGCAGTCTCGTCCATGAGGTCTTCTGCCGGGAGAACGACATCGACCGCTACGTGCCGGCACCCGACGGTGGCCTCACCGACTTCGACGACGCCGTGCGCGCCGCCATGGTGGAGGCCCCGGCGGACCACGCCCTGCGGAACGTCGCGGCGGTGGCCGCAGCCCTCACGGTCCTGGCGACCGCAGCGTTCCTCGCGATGCGAAACTGACGCCCGGCGATGCGACTCTGGTCCCTCACCCCCTCGCTGCTCGACAGGCAGGGCCTCACCGCCGCGTGGCGGGAGGCGCTCCTCGCGCAGAAGGTGCTGGCCGGCGGCACGAAGGGCTACGTGCACCATCCACAACTCGTGCGGTTCCGGTCCACCGCCGAACCGTTGTCGGCGATGGCGGCCTTTCTCGACGGCATCGCCGACGCCGCCACTGAGCGCGGCTACACCTTTGACCGCACGCGGATCCTCAACGTGCCCCGCACGGCGGACGTGATCGACGTCACAGACGGCCAGGTGGCGTTCGAATGGCAGCACCTACTGGCGAAGCTCGCCGCCCGCAGCCCGGAGGTGCACCGCAGCCTCACTGACGTGCAGCCGACGGTGCATAGGCTCTTCCGGGTGGTGCATGGGGGAGTCGAAGCATGGGAGCGGGCCGCAGGCTCGCCAGCTTCACGTTGACCCCGGGCGACGACTGGATCATGGGTGCGCTGTCCGGTTCCGGCAGCCCCACCCAGCGCAGTGGCGCGGTGAGCTCGCCGTCGACGGTGGCGCGGTGCAGCGGCCACGGCTGGTGCTCCACGGGCGTCTGCCACATGATGCCGCGGCGGTGGAACGCGGTGAACCGCCCCGTGAGCGTGTCCACCAGCGGGGTGCGCTCCTTTTCCGTCAGCGGTGCTCCCACCTCGACGGTGGCGGTGAACCAGTCCTTGACCCGCGGGCCGAGGAGCCCCGGGGCGCCGAAGCGGTAGTCGATCCGGGGCCACGCCGTCCGCACCTCCGAGTTCGACACCCAGTAGGGCAGGCCGATCGTGCGCAGCGCCAACGCGAACGAGGACCGTGCCACCAGCATCCCGAGGAACCAGATGCCCTCGCTGCCGTCGGGCGCGGTCACGTAGGCGCGGACGTTGAGTTCGGCGAAGGCCTTCCATCCGGGAACCACGGGCATGCCGGGCCCGCGCACGTTGGCCATCCGGAACGGGATGACGCCAATCCAGGTGACGCCGCCCCACTGTTGGACGCGGAGCCCGGGGGGCAGGAGCCGCTGCACCAGATCCGGCGGGTAGTCCCAGTGCAGGAACGTCGTGTCCTGCCAGTCCTGGAGGTTCACGGGGGTGTGGAGGGGCATGTCGGGCAATCGGCCACTCATGTCTGCGTTCCTTCCGCGTCTCGGTGGGTGGAGCCCTGACTCGTCGCCTCGACGAACGCGCGAAGCGCGAGCTCCTCCTCGTCGGTCAACCCGGCGCGTCGGGGCTCGGTTCGGATGTCCTCATAGGCGAGGGCGGCCGCGAGCGTCTCGCGGAGGGGGCGTGTGCGCAGGCCCTGTCCACGGGCCTTCTCGCTGTCGAGCGTCGCCGCGTAGCGCCAGGCCGGGTCGTCCACCCAGAGAGGGAGCGATCGGGGACCGGCCCACGGTGCGATGCCGGCTTCGACGAGGGTGGCGTCGTCCACCATCCGCGGGACCGCGGGGCTGCCTGAGATGTCGCGGGACAGTTCGTACACCTCAGCCAGGGTCGTGCTCACCCCTGCGGCGTTGAACGTGCCGTTCACAGGGTGGGCGGCGCAGTGCACGATCCAGTCGGCAAGGTCGCGCACGTCGATGAGTGCCGTCGGGAAAGTGGGATCCGGCACGAGCACGTCTGGGCCGGTGGGGTGGGCGAAGCGCCACGGGTAGTAGCCCGAGCGGCCGGACACGTCGCCCTCGCCGCCGATGAGGCCGGCCCTGATGATGGTGTGGTTGGGCGAGCGTCGTCGGTAGGCCTCCTCGCAGGTGACCTTCGCCGGCCCGTACTGCGTCATCTCTGTCATCCGGTCCGCCTCGAGGGGCGCGTGGACCTCCGCCGCCTCGTCCTGCTCGGGCGAGTCGAACCGCGTGTAGACGCTGCCCGTCGAGACGAACACCCAGCGGCGGGCGTCCAGGTCGCGGGCTGCCCGGCGGGCGTGCCCCGGGTCGCTCGCCAGATCGATCACGGCGTCCCAGCCTGTGGGGGACACGACCGACAGCGCGTCGTCGTCGTTCCGATCCTCACGCACCAGTTCGGCCCCGCGGGGCACCGGTCCGTTGCCGCGGGCCAGGCAGGTCACGTCGCAGCCCTTCAGTAGCGCTTCCGCCACGACGGCGCGGCCGAGGAATCCGGTGCCTCCGAGGATCAGCAACTTCATCTTGTGGCGTCACCCGGCTCCAGGACGCGATCCTCGGCCCACGCCGCCCGGACCGATGATGGAGATGCTGGCCATGAGCGTTCCTTCCGGGGGAGTCGACGCCCGCCCGCGGGCCGGCGATGCGCTCAAACTAACACCGATCCAGACCCGGGAGAAGGGTTCGACAGGCTCCGTCCCGGGGTGCACGGCGCGCCCGGGGAGAGTGCTCGTGACTCACGCGAAGCGGACGAAGGCCTTGATCGGGTGCGCCACGTCCGCGATCTCAGTGAGGCCGAGCGACTCGTAGAAGTTCCGCTGCCCCGGCTGGTCATCGGTGATGAGCACCTGCCGGCGCACGTCGCCGAACGGCTCCAGGATGCGCTCGAACAGGCGCCTGCCGATGCCCGTGCGCTGGTGCGCGGGATCTACGAGGATGTCCTGCAGGTAGACGATGGTCAGGCCGTCGCCGACGACGCGAGCAAGGCCGACGAGTTGGCCGTCCTCGCGGGCACACACGACCCGCAGCGAGCGGCTCACCGCGTCGTACAGGCGTTCGGGATCCGTGGTGTACACACTCCATCCGACGCTGTCGTAGAGCGTCACGAGCTCCTCCCTGGTGGGGAGGTCGTGCTCGGTCAACTCGATCGCCGTCATGAATCAAGCGTAGTCAGCACCCGGGCCACTCTTCGGCGCCGACGGCGGAATGGACACCACGGAACAACCGCCTAGAATTCCGCGCATGAGCAACCTGGACGGAATCTGGAACCGCGCACTCGACGGCGGGGGAGAGGGCGACGGGGACATCGCGCTCGCCGCTGCTCTGGTCTTCCACGGCATGGTGATGAACGGGGGCGCCCTCCACGCCGTGGAGACGATCGACCCCGAGGAACTCTCCGAGGCCAAGGAGGGATATCGCTGGCTGGGGCTGGACCAGGTGGCTGAGCTCATCAAGCGCATCGAGGCCGAGTCCGCTGAGGTCGTCGGCGACGTGGAAGCCCTCGAGGACCTCGAGCAGAGTGCGGACAACGACTACTACGCCCTCATCCCCGACGACGCCGGGCTCCAGGAGGCGCTCGAGGCGAAGTACGCGGAGGAACCCGACGCCTTCGACGAGGCCTGAGCCGCGCGCCCACCGAACCGATTTGGCATACCTCCGGCGAATGGTTAACATTTCAACTAGCAATGAACTTCGAAAGGTTTTCCATGCGCATCGGCTACATCGTCGGCTCTCTCTCGTCGACCTCCATCAACCGCTCCCTCGCCAAGGCGATCGGCACCGTGCTGCCGGCCGGTGTCGAATACGTCGAGGTCGCCATCGCGGACCTGCCGTTGTACAACCGTGACGCGGATGTCGACTACCCCCAGGTCGCCCTCGACTTCAAGGCGGCCGTCGCCGACGTCGATGCCGTGATCTTCGTCACCCCCGAGTACTCCCGCACCGTGCCCGCCGCGCTCAAGAACGCCCTCGAATGGGGCGGCCGTCCCTGGGGCACCTCGGTGTGGGGCGGCAAGCCCGCCGCCGTCATCGGCACCTCGCCCGGCGGCGCCGGTACCGCCATGGCGCAGCAGCACCTGCGCAACGTGCTCGCCCACCTCGACATGCAGGTCATGGGCCAGCCCGAGGCGTTCGTCCAGTTCCGCGACGGCGACCTGCGCGAGGACGGCACCATCCAGTCGGAGAACCTCCGCGCGATCATCGAGGGCTTCGTCGGGGCCTTCATCACCTTCAGCGGCGCTGAGGAGCGGCTCGCAGCCTGAGGCTCAGCCGAGCCTCAACTCGACAACCAGAACACCCGGTGTGCGTCGGCGCGCCGGGTGTTTCCGTCGTCGGGGCACCCGTCCCCCCATCTGGCGTGGACGGTAGATTCTCACCGTTGCGGCCCCCTGCAACAATTGGCAACCCGGAGGACCGCCAGGGTGAGCAGCGTAATTTGGCGCACATCACCCAGCGCCACGGACTGGAGAATCAATGACGACCGACGTGATGGAACGGCCCCCCACGGCCGAGAGGCTCCGCCTCTGGGTGACCCGGGAGACCACCGGCGGAGCGCTGCTCCTCGCTGCGGCGATGGTGGCGCTCATCTGGGCCAACACCCCGTGGGCCGATGCCTATCACGCGTTGTCGGAGTTGCGCGTCGGCCCCGAAGCCTGGCACCTCGACCTGCCCCTCGCGGCCTGGGCCTCTGACGGGCTGCTCGCCCTCTTCTTCTTCCTCGTCGGCGTCGAACTCAAGCACGACCTCGTGGTCGGCTCGCTGCGCAACCTCAAGGAAGCGGCTGTCCCCGTCCTCGCGGCGGTGGGCGGCATGGCGATGCCCGCCATCATCTTCTCGCTGGTCATCCTCCTGACCGGCGACTCCAGCGCCGCGCACGGCTGGGCCATCCCCACCGCCACCGACATCGCCTTCGCGCTTGCCGTGCTGGCCGTCTTCGGACGGGGCCTGCCGCGCGCGCTGCGCATGTTCCTCATGACGTTGGCGGTGGTGGACGACCTGCTGGCCATCATCGTGATCGCCGTGTTCTACACCAGCGACCTCAACATCCTGATGCTGCTGGGCACCGCCGCCGCCGCAGTCGCCTTCTGGTTCGTGGTGCGCACCCGGCGCTGGCCGCGCTGGGTGCTGGTGCTGCTGGGCCTGGCCGCCTGGTGGTTCATGCACTCCTCCGGCGTGCACGCCACCATCGCCGGGGTCATCCTCGGCTTCTGCGTGCCGGCCCACCCCGTCCACGGCGAGGAGGAGGCGCGCACGCACACGATCAACAATGCGCTCCAGCCCTACTCCGCCGGCCTCGTGCTGCCGATCTTCGCCTTCTTCGCGGCCGGCGTGACGTTCATCACCGGCGAGGGCATCGGCGACATCGTCCTGCAGCCGGTGGTGCTGGCCATCGTCGCGGGCCTGTTCGTCGGCAAGATCGCCGGCGTCCTACTCACCACCACCCTGGTGACGAAACTGACCCCGCTGCGACTCCCGGACGCCATCGGGCTGAGGGACCTCCTGCCCATCGGTCTAGTGTGCGGCATGGGCTTCACGGTGTCGCTGCTGATCGCGGATCTCTCGTTCGCCGACGGCACCCACACCGCCGGCGCCAAGATCGGCGTGCTGCTGGGCACCGCGGTCTCGGCCATCGCGGGCGCCATCGCGCTGTCGCGGGACGCTCGGATGGCGCGCCGGGCGGACATGAACCTCGACGGTGTCCCGGACGTCGACACCGAGCCCATCACGGGCGACGAGCGACGCGACCTGTCCTGGCACCCGGACGTGATCGGATTCATGGACGGCGAGGACATCCCGGATCCTGACATGGACTACATGGCCGCGCTCGACGGGGTGGAACTCGACGTCGAAACCGAGTTCAAGGAGTCCCTGGACGAGGAGCGCGACAGCCGCTACGGCCCGAGCTCCGAAGACTGACGCCGGGCCCGAATCATCCGATCGGATGACCCCGCGTCGATCCTCCTGGCTGATCCGCCGGGGCTCCAGCCGCGGAATGATGGAGACATGGCACTGATCCATGTCTCCGGACTGACCAAGAGGTACGGCGCGCACCGCGTGTTGAACGGCATCAACCTCAGCGTGGACGAGGGCGAGATCGTCGGCATCCTCGGTCCCAACGGCGCCGGTAAGACCACCACCGTCGAATGCATCGGCGGCCTCCGCAGCCGCGACGGTGGGTCCATCTCTGTCGACGGCATGGACCCTGCGGACGACCCCCGGGGGTTCCGCAGCCTCGTCGGCATGCAACTCCAGCAGTGCCAGTTGCCGGCATCCCAGCCGGCCGCGGATCCTCGTGCTGATCACCTACGACACGGACCAGGACATCCGGCATGCCCTGGAGGCCGGCGCGGACGGGTACCTCCTCAAGGACACCCCGCGCGACGACCTCGTCGACGCCGTGCGCCAACTCGCCGCGGGCCATCCGGTGCTGACACCCAGAGCCCTGAGCGTGCTGAGTGGCAGGGGCTGCGGGACGTCGTTGACGGAGCGCGAACTGGAGGTGTTGCGGGAGGTCGCGGCAGGGGGCACGAACAGGGAGGCTGCCGCGCGACTGTTCATCAGTGAGGCGACGTTGAAGACCCACCTCTCGCGGGTGTTCGGCAAACTCGGGGTGGGGGACCGCGCCGCGGCGGTGCGGGTCGCCTTCGACCGCGGCCTCCTGTAGCCACTGCCCACGGCGAACAACGCTCAGCCCAGCCTGCGCTGCGGGTAACCTGTGGGACGACCCGACTTCAGGAGGCCGTCATGGATCCCGCCCGCCTCGTGCCCGATGACCAGATCTGGGACGCGATCAAGCGCGAATGCCGCGAGGCTGCGGACAGCGAGCCGCTGCTGGCCGGGTTCCTGCACGCCACCATCCTCAGCCAGCCTGACGTCGAGGAGTCGCTGGCCTACATCCTGGCCAGCAAGCTCGACAGCCCCACCCTGCCGGCGCTGGGCCTGCGCGACATCTTCCACGACGTGCTGCACGAACAGGAATGCATCCAGGAGGCCATCCGGGCGGACCTGCAGGCCGTCGTGACGCGGGACCCGGCCTGCCCCGGCTACGCGAACCCGCTGCTGTACTTCAAGGGCTTCCAGTCCATCCAGGCCTACCGCGTGGCCCACTTCTACTGGACGCATGACCGCAAGCCCCTGGCGCTGTACCTCCAGAGCCGCATCTCCGAGGCGTTCGCCGTCGACATCCACCCCGGCGCCCGGATCGGCAAGTCGATCATGTTCGACCACGCCACGTCGGTCGTTATCGGCGAGACCGCCGTCGTGGAGGACGACTTCTCCATGCTGCACGAGGTGACTTTGGGCGGGTCCGGCAAGGAGGGTGGCGACCGCCACCCCAAGATCGGCCGCGGCGTGATGATCGGCGCCGGCGCGAAGGTGCTGGGCAACATCCGGGTGGGGGAGTGCGCCAAGATCGGTGCCGGTTCCGTGGTGCTGAAGGACGTCGAACCACACACCACCGTCGCCGGTGTGCCCGCGAAGGTGGTCAACGTGCCGCCGGCCTCGCTCCCCGCGTTCGACATGATCCAAACCCTGGGCAACGGCAACGGCAAGGGGAACGGCAACGGCGATGGCGACGCAAAGCCCTCGGACACCGGGGAAGTCCGCGAATAACACCGACGAAGTGCTGCGCACGCCCCGCGGACGCGTTAGTTTGGGGCATGCGGATCAACGAAGTCATTCACAACAAGGGCAGCTCGGTCATCACCGCGCGTGCTGACCAGGACGTGCGGCACCTCGTCGACCTCCTGGCCGAACATCGCATCGGCGCGGTGGTCATCACGGACGACGACGACACGGTCACCGGCATCGTCGGCGAGCGTGACATCGTGCAGGGCCTCCGCAGATTCGGTCCGGACCTCCTCGACAGGCCCATCTCCGACGTCATGGATTCCGACGTGCACACCTGCGGCATGGACGACGAACTGGCCGCTGTGGCCACGGACATGACCAGGTTCCGCGCGCGGCACCTGCCGGTCATGGTCGACGGGCACCTCGCCGCGATCGTCTCCATCGGCGACATCGTCAAGAGCCGGATCGACCAACTGCAGACGGAACAGGAACATCTCGTCAAGTACCTGCACGGATGACGCGGGCCCCCGGACAACCGCTGCGCCGCACGGCGCAGGATCTCGTGGCCGAAGCCAACAGCGTCGTGCCACCCGTGGCGATCGAGGACGCCCTCCCCCTGCTCGACGACACCTCGGTGCTGTTCGTCGACATCCGCGAGCAGGGCGAACTGGAGAAGCTCGGCGTCATCCCCGGTGCCTACCGGGCGCCGCGCGGGATGCTCGAATTCTGGGTGGACCCGGCGTCGCCCTACTACCGTAAGTCCCTCGACGACGGGCGCAGGCTGGTCCTCTACTGCGGCTCGGCCTGGCGCTCAGCGCTGGCCGCGGCGGCGCTGCACGAGATGGGCCGCACGGACGTGACCCATCTCGACGGCGGGTTCAGCGCATGGGCAGAGGCCGGGCACCCCGTCGAACCGCTCAAGCCCAGGTGATGCGTTCCCCGGCGGCCTCTTCCGCAACCGCCGGGACGTTCGCCGGGTGCACCGCGGCCGTGAGCCGGCTGAGCACCGTGGTGTCGAAACCCTCGCGAGCGGCGTCGAGGGACGTGGCCCGCACGCAGTAATCCGTGGCGATGCCCACCACATCCACGCGGGTGACGCCCTGCTCGCCGAGCCACTGCGCCAGCCCGACGCCGTCGTCGTGCGCGCCGATCGTGCCCTCGAAGCCGGAGTAGGCGGCGCGGTACGAGCCCTTGTCGAAGACGGCGTCGAAAGGATAGGGGCGCAGCGCCTCGTGGAGTTGCTGCCCCGCCGTCCCGACGACGCAGTGCGGGGGCCAGGAGTCGACGAAGTCCGGCGTGGGTGAGAAATGGGCGCCGGGGTCGATGTGGTGGTCCCGGGTGGCCACGACGTAGTCGTAGCCGTGTCGCAACGCCAGGAGTTCCGCAATCCCCTCCGCCACCGCGTTGCCGCCCTCGACGGCCAGCGCGCCGCCCTCGCAGAAGTCGACCTGGCAGTCGACGACGATCAGTGCACGTGCCATCTCGAGACCCCTCCCTGACTGTGGATTCCACTGTAGGGGCGGCCCGGGGGCCAGAGATGCGGATTCGCATTGCGGGACCTGCCAAACCCTCCCCCAAGGGTGGGGACCGGGGTTACGCTGACCCGTATGCAGTCAAATATGGGGGACGACAGTATGCCTCCAGTCATGTTGGCGGCCACCGAGGGTGGACGCAACACGTGGCTGGTGGGCGACGAGCGTGAGGTGATCGCCGTCAATGCCGTGGCTGATCCCGACACGATCCTCGACATCGTCGACGGGCGGCGCGTGGTCGCCGTCGTGTACACCACGGACCCCGCCGGCAACGACGCCGTGCGCAGGCTGGAGGAGCGCACCGGTGCGCCCGTCTGGGCCACGCCCCATGTCGGCCAGGAGTTCACCGTCGGGGCGGTGACGCTGCAGGCGGTCCGGGCGCCGAACGGACATGCCGGTGTCTGCCTGTACTCGCCCACGCTGGGCTGCGTCTTCACGGGCGATGCACCTCTCGAGGGAGGCATGGGTCTGCCCGCCGAAACCACCGTCTACCGGGGCTGAATCACACCTCGATCGTCATCGCCAACCGGTGGTCGCCGCCGGCCGGGATGGTGACTGCGCCGTCGCGCACAGTGCCGTACTCGAGGCAGACGAATTCGCGCCATTCCTCGCCCACATCGGTGTTCGTCGGGCCCGGATTCCACACCACTGTGCGGCTCGCACCGTGACTGCTGAGCCGGCGGGTGCGCCGGCCGTCGCTGAGGAACAGGGGCGGGGCCTCGGCATAGACACGATCGGTGTGTTCTCCGAAGGTGAGCGGATCCGCGTCGCGCCCGGGCCGCCACCCGTGCGGCACGTCCTGGAAGTCCACGTCCTCGAGCCCGGTCACCGTGGCCCGCGTGGCGTCGATGCGCAGGTAGGGATGGAAGGCCTGGTCGACGGAGACCTCGCGGGTGGGGGAGCCGATCGTCAGCGCGACGGTGAGCGCGGCAACGTCGATGGTGAGGTCGAGGCGGTAGGTGAGGTCGTCGGGGTAACGCTGGGCGCCCGGCAGGTGGGCGACGTCTGCCGAGGTGAGCGTCAGCACAAGCTTGGCCCCGTCGTCGTTCTGCTCGAGGAGATCCGTCCGCCACGGCACCCGGCTGACGAGCCCGTGGCCGTGGGGCACGTCCCAGTCGCCCTGCCCGGTGCCGAACCAGGGCGCGCAGACCGGGATGCCGCCGTGCCACATGGTGCCAGGGACCAGTTGCGCGTCCTTCGACAGGAGGAGCACGTCGTCGCCGCCGCGCGGACGCCAGGACAGCACACAGCCCCCCAACTCGGCGACGCGTGCGGTGCCCCAGGCGCCGCTCAGTTCGTGGATCCTCATGGCGTCGAGCGTAGTGGCCCACCGGGCGAGCGCCCTACGATGGAGCCATGCCGACCATTCGCCCTGCCCATCTCCGCGACATCCCGGCTATCACCGACATCTACAACGAGGCCGGAGTGGGTACGACGGCGTCCTATGCCCTCGAGCCCGTGTCGGTCGCCGACCGCCAGAAGTGGTTCGAACGGCTCACCGCCACCGGTTACCCGGTGCTCGTCATGGAGGACCCCGACGGGCTCATCATCGGGTACGCCAGCTACGGCCAGTTCCGCCCCCTGGAGGGCTACCGCCACACGGTCGAGCACAGCGTCTACATCCGGTCCGGGCACCGGACGGCGGGGGCGGGTCGCATGTTGATGACGGCACTCATCGACTACGCGCAGGGCCGCGGCGTGCACGTCATGCTGGGCGTCGTGGACGGCTCGAACGAGGATTCGATCGCGTTCCACCGCAGGCTGGGCTTCGAGGTGGCCGGGCGGCTCCCGCAGGTGGGCCGCAAGTTCGGCCGTTGGCTCGACGTGGTGTTCATGACGATGATCTTCGAGAGCAACGAGCCGAGCTGAGCGCAAGGGTGGGGACGGGCCTCAAGTCCTACCCATTAACATTGCCCCATGGCTTATCACGCGGACGCTCGGGACCTCACTGACAAGGAAGTTCTCACCTGGGAAGGTTTCGGTGACGCCCAGCGCGAGTTGTCGTCCGCGGTGGCCGCATCGGAGTTCCTCCCCGAGATCATCATCGCCGTCGCACGGGGCGGGCTCACCCTGGCCGGTGCCATGAGCTACTCCCTGGGCGTCAAACTCTCGGATGCGATCAACGTCGAGTTCTACACCGACGTGAACGAGACGCTGCCAGACCCCATCCTGCTCGCGCCCATGCTGGACACCGAATCCATCGCTGAGCGCAGGATCCTCGTCGTCGACGACGTGGCTGACTCCGGCCGCACCCTGCAGCTCGTCATCAAGTTGCTGCGTGGCTTCGGCGCCGACGTCCGCTCGGCCGTGTTGTTCTCCAAGCCGCGTACCATTGTGGAGCCGGACTACGTCTGGAAGGCCACCGACAAGTGGATCGTGTTCCCCTGGTCGGCTGAGCCGCCTGTCACTGAGGAGCGATGAATGGCTGAGATCCGCAAGTTCGACCCCTCCAGCGGCGAGGGGATCCAGAAGCTGGTGCGCGAGGCGCTCGGCGAGACTGTCCGCCCCGTCGCGCCCGGCCAGACCCGGGAATCCGATGAGAATACGGAGCAGGAGGCCCCCGATCAGGAGGCCCTCGACGCGGCCCGCGTGCCCGGTCACCTGCTCCTCCCTGATTCCGGCAACACCGGGGGTGGCGGCGGGTCCTGGTGAAGTTGGGCAGTTGCCCAATGTTGCACCTGTTACCCCACCCGAGGACGGGGTTCCGGGGAAGTGCAAGATAGGCTTGCGCGCATGACCGCCGCAGCAAGGAAGCATGCGCTGCGCTGCACAGCTACGAGTTAGGAACAACTGTGACTCTTGAGTGGACCGAGAAGGATGCCCGCGCTGTCGATACGGCCCGCATCCTCGCCGTCGACGCCGTCGAGAAGGTCGGCAACGGCCACCCCGGGACGCCAGTGTCCCTCGCCCCTGCTGCCTACCTGCTGTACCAGAAGGTGATGAACAGCGACCCCACGGATCACCTGTGGCTGGGCCGTGACCGCTTCATCCTGTCGGCCGGCCACGCGTCGCTGACCCAGTACACGCAGCTGTACCTGGCCGGCATGGACATGGAGCTCGACGACATCGCCGCTCTGCGCACCTGGGGTGCCAAGACGCCGGGCCACCCGGAGTACATGCACACCAAGTTCGTGGAGTGCACCACGGGCCCCTTGGGCGCCGGCATCTCCAACGCCGTCGGCATGGCCATGGCCGCCCGCCGCGAGCGTGGCCTGTTCGACCCGGACGCCCCTGAGGGCGAATCGGTGTTCGACCGCATGATCTACACGATCGCGGGTGACGGCTGCCTCCAGGAGGGCGTCGCGTCCGAGGCCTCGTCGCTGGCCGCCACCCAGAACCTGGGCAACCTCGTCCTGATCTACGACGACAACCGCATCACCATCGAAGGCCAGACGGACATCGCCTTCACCGAGGACGTCAGCGCCCGCTACGCGGCCTACGGCTGGCACGTCCAGCACGTCGACTGGACCAACGGGGGCACCGAGTACACCGAAGACCTCCAGGCGCTGTACGACGCCATCGAGGCCGCCAAGGCGGTCACGGACAAGCCGTCGTTCATCAAGCTGACCACCGTCATCGGCTGGCCGATGCCCACCAAGCAGGGCATGGCAGCAGTGCATGGTTCGAAGATCGGTGGCGAGGAGATCAAGGCACTCAAGGACGTGCTCGGTTTCGAGCACGAGCCGTTCGCCGTCGACCTCGAGGCCGTCAAGCACGCCCGTGAGAACGCGGCTGCACGCGGCAAGGCCGCCCGCGAGGCATGGGACGCAAAGTTCGAGGCCTGGAAGCAGGCCAACCCGGAGCGCAACGCTCTGCTGGAGCGGGTGTCGGCACGCAAGCTGCCCGAGGACTTCTCCCTGCCGGTCTTCGAGGAGGGCAAGAAGTCCACGCGCGCCGCCTCCGGTGAGGTGCTCGCCGCGTTGGCAGACCAGTTGCCGGAGCTGTGGGGCGGTTCCGCCGATCTGGCCGGCTCCAACAACACCACCATGAAGGGCGAGCCCTCGTTCCTGCCCAAGGAGCGCGCCACCAAGGAGTGGGCCGGCAACCAGTACGGCCGCACCCTGCACTTCGGCATCCGCGAGCACGCCATGGGCGGCATCGTCAACGGCATCAACCTTTCGGGCCTCACGCGGGCCTACGGGGGCACGTTCCTGGTCTTCTCGGATTACATGCGCCCCGCAGTCAGGCTGGCAGCCATCATGAACCTGCCTTCGGTGTTCGTCTGGACGCATGACTCCGTCGGCGTGGGCGAGGACGGCCCCACCCACCAGCCCATCGAGCACCTCGCCGCGCTGCGCGCCATCCCGAAGCTTGACGTCGTGCGCCCCGCAGACGCGAACGAGACCTCCGTCGCCTGGGGCGAGCTGCTGCGTCGTACGGACCGTCCGGCCGGGCTCATCCTGTCGCGTCAGGACCTGCGTACCGTCGCCCGCGGTGACAAGTACGCCTCCGCAGAGGGTGTCGCCAACGGTGCCTACGTGCTGAGCGAGGCCTCCGCAGAGCCGAAGCTGATCCTCATCGCCACCGGCTCCGAGGTCGCCGTGGCGCTCGATGCGCAGGACCTCCTCGAGGCCGACGGCGTGCCCACCCGGGTCGTGTCGATGCCGTGCCAGGAATGGTTCGAGGAGCAGTCCGACGAGTACAAGGAATCGGTGCTGCCCGCGGCGGTCACCGCACGCGTGAGCGTCGAGGCCGGCATCGAGATGGGCTGGGGCAAGTACGTCGGCGCCAAGGGCGCCTCGGTGAGCATCGAGCATTACGGCGCCTCGGCGTCGGGTGCCAAGTGCTTCGAGGAGTTCGGCTTCACCGCCGAGAACGTGGCCGCCACCGCCAAGGGCATCCTCTGACGCCCAGCCCGCTCTGACCCGCGCCCCCGGCAGGCACGCGGGCAGCCCCGTCCACGGAAGTGGGCGGGGCTGCCCGCGTTTCCGGCCGCGTCGGGGGGCCTCGCCGGATCCACGGTGGCAGCTGGAGCCCGCAAGTATCCTTGGCCCATGAGCCTCAAGGACGTGCTTGGCAAGATCGTCGGCGACAAGCCGGTGGTACTCGAACTGGACATGGCGCGGGGGGTGCTGGTCGCGAAGCCGACCAATCCGCTGCAGGCCATCCAACTGATCAACAGCCCCACCATCTCCGCCCTACGTGAACACCTCCACGCCGCCGCGGACGATGACCGCGTGCTGGGGCTGATCGTGCACGCCAACCCCACCCAACTCCAGCTCGCGAACCTCGAGGAGGTTGCGGGGCTGATCGAGGAGTTCGGGGAGAAGAAGAAGACGATGGCCTGGGCCGAGTCCTTCGGGGAGCTCGTGCAGGGCCTGGGCGGCTACCGCCTCGCCGCGGCCGCGCAGAAGGTCTGGGTGCAGCCCACCGGCATGCTCTCGATCGAGGGCGTGGAGTTGTCGATCACCCTGCTCAAGGGGCTGCTGAACAAGGTGGGCGTCGAGCCGCAGTTCGGCCAGCGCCACGAGTACAAGAGCGCCGCGAACACGTTCGCCGCAGACACGGTCACCGAACCGCACCGCGAGATGATGCAGCGCATCGGCCAGTCCATCGTCGACCGAGTGGTCGACGACGTCGCCCGGCTGCGTGGGCTGACGGCCGACACCGTGTGGGAGGCGGTGAACTCCTCGCCCGTCGAGCCACAGCGTGCCCTCACCCTCGGTCTCATCGACCACGTCGGGTACCGCGACGAGGCCTACGCCCACACGCTCAAGGAATGGGGTGCCGAGCCGGAGAACCTGCTGTTCGCCCACCGCTACACCTCGCGCGCCGCACTGCTGAAGAAGCTGCGCCCCAAGCAGCCGAAGGTCGCCGTCGTCAGCCTCCGCGGCTCCATCGTCACCGGCCGCGGCGTCCGCTCTCCGATGGGCGGCGAACAGGCCGGGGCAGACGTCGTCGACGAGCACTTCCGGGCCGCGCTGCGCGACGACGAGGTGAAGGCCGTCGTCTTCGAGGTGGACTCGCCGGGTGGCTCAGCCGTCGCCTCAGACTTCATCCGGCGCTCGGTCCTGCGCCTGCGGGAGGCCGACAAGCCGGTCGTCGCCCACATGGGCGCGTATGCGGCCTCGGGCGGCTACTACGTGTCGATGCCGTGCAATGAGATCGTGGCGCAGTCGTCCACCTTGACGGGGTCCATCGGCGTACTCGCCGGCAAGATGGTGACCGAGAGGCTGTACGACAAGCTCGGCCTGGTCCGCGAGACCATCCCGGTCGGGGCAGCGGCCGGCACGTTCTCCAGCGCGCACGAGTTCTCGCAGGAGGACTGGGAGCGACTCGACCGCTGGTTGGACCGCATCTACCTGGACTTCACCACCTTCGCGGCGGCAGACCGCGGCATGGCCTACGACGACCTCGAGCGCCTGGCGCGGGGCCGTGTCTGGACGGGCGCCGACGCGAAGGAGCGTGGCCTGGTGGACCATCTCGGTGGGCAGCGGCTCGCCGTCGAACGTGCCTGCGACCTCGCCGGCCTCGATCCGGAGGCCGTGAAGATCAGCCACGTCGGCGACTCCGGCATCTTCGACCTCATCAAGCCGGCCACCTCCTCGGAAGCCGTCGCAGGGGGAGCGAGCCTGGCAGGGCCTGAACAGATGCTCGTCTCCTTGGCCGGCAGTCTCGGCATCCGTAGTCAGGGCGCACTCAGCATGCCCTGGAACCTGCGGATCTCGTGACGTTGTTTTGGGAGCGCTTGACCTTTAAACGTACGATGGACCCGCTTGTACCGCCGCGGTACACGAGGGGTGGACGTGAGTAGAGCCAGCAAGATTGTCATCGGTTGCATCATCGGGGTACTGATCCTCGTGGGCGGCGCCTATGTGGCCGCCTATTTCGTGGCGGGCAACCAGGTGCCGGCGCAGGCCGCCGTCGACGGCGTGCCCATCGGCGGGATGTCACCCGAGCAGGCCAGGGCGAAGCTCGAGACCGAGATCGCGCCCAAGCTCACTGAACCGGTCACTCTCAGCGCGGGCAGCGTGTCGACGGAGATCGTCCCCTCGGAGGCAGGGCTGGGCTTCGACTACGAGGCCACCGTCCAGGCGGCCGGAGGCGGCCACAGCTGGAACCCGGCGGACATCTACGAGACCCTCACCGGCGGCAGCGAGGTCGCCGTGCAGCGCACCGTGGACGAGGCCGCGCTCCGCTCGGCGATCGAGGCCAAGGCGCCTGAGTTCGCCGTCGAGGGCGT
Organism: Tessaracoccus sp. MC1865; assembly: GCF_017815535.1. NCBI lineage: Bacteria > Bacillati > Actinomycetota > Actinomycetes > Propionibacteriales > Propionibacteriaceae > Tessaracoccus > Tessaracoccus sp. MC1865. The sequence continues at coordinate 836,333 of NZ_CP072596.1, forward strand.
CGACGCCACCGTCGCATTCGACGGGGGCAAGATCGTGCGCACTCCTGCCACGGACGCGCAGGCCATGGACGTCGACGCCACCGTGGAGACCGCCCGTGCCGCGTTCGAAGAGGGCAAGGGCAACGTGGCGGTCACCCTCGTCAACACCCCCGCGAAGGTCACCGACGCCATGGTCGACGACGTGGTGAAGAACTTCGCGGAGCCGCTCATCAGCGGACCGGTCATCCTCACCCACGGGGACGTGCAGATGGAGATCGCCCCCGGCTCGCTGGCGGAGGCCGCGACGCTCGAGGTGCAGGACGACGAGATCGTGGGCACCCTCGACACTGCGACATTGTTCGAACAGACCGCTGAGGCGCGGCGCGCGTTGAAGCTCACCGAGGCCCAGGACGCCACCTTCACGTTCGAGGGCGGCAAGGTCGTCGTCGTGCCCGCCGTCACCGGCCAGGAGCTCACGGAAGAGGCCTTCGCGGCCGCCGTCGAGAAGGCCGCCACGGCCACCGGTGAGGCCCGCACGGTGCCCGTCGAGGTGGAAACGGTCGAGCCCGAGTACCCGACGGCGAAGGCCACTGCACTCGGTGCGTTCACCGTGATCGGCGAATTCACCACCACCTACCCCCACGCCGCCTACCGCAACAACAACCTGGGACAGGCCGCCAAGAGCGTCAACGGCACCGTGCTGATGCCGGGCGAGACCTTCTCGCTCAACGACACCCTGGGCGAGCGGACGACGGCCAACGGCTACGTGGACGGCTACGTGATCAACAAGGGTCGCCTGGTCAAGGAATCCGGCGGCGGCATCTCGCAGGCCGCCACGACCCTCTTCAACGCCGGCTTCTTCGCCGGGTTCAAGGACGTCGAGCACAAGCCGCACAGCCTCTACTTCGACCGCTACCCGGCCGGCCGCGAGGCCACGGTCTACTACGGCTCCCTGGACATGCGTTTCCAGAACAACACTGAGTTCCCGGCGATCATCCAGGGCTACATCAGCCCCTCCTCGTCGTCGAAGCGCGGCTCGATCACCTTCAAGATCTGGTCCAAGCCCACCTGGGACAAGGTCACCTCCACAGAGCTGACGAAGTCCGGCTTCTACACCGGCAAGGAACGCACCGTCACGGGGGACCCGGCCTGTGAGCCGCAGGCGCCCATCCAGGGCTTCACCGTCAACTGGGAACGCCTTTTCCACAAGGACGGCAAGGTTGTCAAGAGGGAGCCCTACAGCTGGAAGTACAGCGCGGGCGATCGCATCATCTGCCAGCCCTGACGGGTGGGCCCTCCAGCCAGGTAGCGCTAAGCTGGGGGACGCCCGCTTGTGAGGAGAAACTGTGACGTACATCATCGGACTGCCGTGTGTTGATGTGAAGGACCGCGCCTGCGTTGAAGAGTGCCCCGTCGACTGCATCTACGAGGGCAACCGGATGCTCTACATCCACCCCGAGGAGTGTGTCGACTGTGGCGCCTGCGAACCGGTGTGCCCCGTCGAGGCCATCTACTACGAAGATGACGTGCCGGAGGAGCAGGCCGAGTTCTACGATGTCAACGTCCAGTTCTTCGACGAGATCGGCTCACCCGGTGGCGCCGCCAAGCTCGGCACCATCGACAAGGACCATCCGGTAGTTGAGGCGCTGCCGCCGCAGGGCAACTGATGGGCCTGGGGGCCCGGCTGCCGGATTTCCCCTGGGACACGCTGGCTGACGCGAAGCGCGTCGCCAGCGCCCACCCGGGCGGCCTCGTCGACCTGTCGGTCGGCACGCCCGTCGACCCCGCCCCGCAGCTCGCGATCGATGCCTTGACCGCGGCGGGTGACGCCCACGGCTACCCGACGGTGTGGGGCGCTGCGGAGACGCGCTCGTCCATCCGCGCCTACCTCGAGCGGCGCTGGGCCTCCGTCCCACTCGTCGACGAGGGCATCCTGCCCGTCGTCGGCACCAAGGAACTCGTCGCCTGGCTGCCCCTCCTCCTGGGGCTGGGGCCGTCAGACGCCGTCGTTTTCCCCGAATGCGCCTATCCGACGTACGAAGTGGGTGCGCTGGTAGCGAACGCCCGACCGGTGCCACTGGACGATCCTGAGGGCCTTCCGGCCAACGCGCGCGTGATCTGGATCAATTCCCCGGCCAACCCGACGGGCCGCATCCTGTCACTCGAGGAGCTCCGCGCCTTCGTCGCCGCAGCCCGCAGGGTGGGCGCCGTGCTCGCCAGCGACGAGTGCTACGGCGAGTTCGCCTGGGACGCAGAGGCCGTCTCGGTGCTCGACCCGCGGGTCAACGACGGAGACCTCACCGGCCTCCTGGCCGTCCACTCCGTCTCCAAACGCTCCAACGCAGCCGGTTACCGCGGCGGTTTCGTCGCGGGCGATCCGGCCGTGGTCCAGCCGCTCATCGGCGTGCGCAAGCACCTCGGCATGATGGTGCCGGCCCCCATCCAGGCCGCGATGGCCGCGATGCTGGGGGACCAGGGCCACGTTGAGGAACAGCGCCGGCGATACCTGGCGCGCAGGGCCGTGTTGAAGCCCGCGCTCGAGGCGGCCGGCTTCCGCATCGACCACTCCGAAGGCTCGCTGTACCTGTGGGCAACCCGCGGCGAGAACTGCCGCGACACCATCAACTGGCTGGCCGAACGCGGCATCCTCGCAGCCCCCGGAGACTTCTACGGCACCGCCGCGGCCCAGCACGTCCGCGTCGCGCTGACAGCCACGGATGAGCGGATCCTCGCTGCCGCGGAGCGTCTGAGCGCCTGAGCGAAAAGCCCCTGGCCCCTTCCCGGCGTGATGTCCGTGGCGGGTTGACAGAGTCTCAGACCGGCGCGTAGCGTTACCGGCGACGTCGATAGGAGGTGCCGCAATGTTGAACACAACCGTGCTGGCAGCGTTCGTCGCGCTCCTCGGCCGTCCGCGCGCTGCTGCCGCCTGAGCCACCACTGCGCCCTCTGACGCCCCTGCGTCCACCCCTCCTTTCGGATCATCTTTCTGCGTCGCCTGACGCGTCAAGGAACACCCATGCTCTCGCCCCATCGCGGCCGTTACGACTTCCCTCCGCCCATTTCCGCCGGCGACGCGCCTGACACCCGCTCGCCCAGCCGTTTCCTCTTCTGGCTCATCCGCTCCTTCGGCTGGGTCGTGCCCGCCATGACATTGGCGGCCTCGTCCTGGATGGTGCCGGGCGCGCTCACCCCGTGGCTGTTGGGGCGGGCCATCGACGCGGGCGTCCTTCGTCAGGACCTGCCAGCGACGGTCGGCTGGGTGGCGCTGCTGCTGGGCGTCATCGCCTTCGGCGTCGTGGGCGGCATCCTGTTCCACACCTACGCGGTGCGCATGTGGCTGCTCGGGATCTACGGCACGCAGCGCCGCGTCTCGCGGAAGGCCGTGCGGCTGGGGCACGTCCTCAACCGCCGCGTGCCGACGGGCGAGGTGCTGAGCGTCGCCTCGTCGGACAGCAACCAGTTCGGCGCCACCGTCGAAGCCTTCGGCGGCGCGCTGGCCGCGCTCATCAGCTTCCTCGTGGCCACCGCCCTCATGCTCACCACCTCGGTTCCGCTGGGCCTGCTCGTGCTCGTGGCCACGCCGCTGCTGCTGGCAGCCTCCACCCCGGTGCTGCGTCCGCTCACCGCGGCGCAGGCTGCCGAGCGGACCGAGAACTCCACGCTGACCTCCATGGCCACGGACATCGCCACCGGGCTGCGGATCCTGCGCGGGATCGGCGGTGAGAAGACGTTCGCGGACAACTACGCGCGCCAGTCGCAGAAGGTCCGTGGGCTCGGCGTGCGGCTCGGCACCTGGCAGGCGGTCGTCGAGGCCATCAGCGTGCTCCTGTCCGGCCTGCTGCTCGTGGCGCTGGTCTACCTCGGCTCCCGCCAACTCATCGAGGGCACGCTCAGCGTAGGCCAGTTGATCAGCTTCTTCGGCTACGCCGTCTTCCTGATGACTCCCATGCAGATGGCCTTCGACTTCGCCCAGAAGTGGGTGCAGGGCCTGGTCAGCGCGCAGAAGACCGGCGCGCTGCTGGGCACCGACGTGCCCTGGCGCGACGGGGACAGCCGCCTCGGCAGCAACCCTGTCCTCCACGACGAGGCCTCGGGCGTCACGGTCGAACCCGGCCGGATGCTGGGCATCGTGTCCGCAGATCCGGACGACTCCGCCGCCCTGGCCGACCGCCTGGGCCGTTACCTCCCTGACGAGGTGAAGGAGGAGGACGACGACGAGGGACTCTCCGGCCGTGCGCTGCGCCGCGCCCGCCGGGAGCGGTTCGAGGCCCGGCGCCGTCAGGCCGCCGTCGACGCCACCGTCGCCCAGCAACCCTGGGGGGTGACGGCCGACGGCGTCGACTACCGCGACCTCAGCGTGGCTGACCTGCGACGCCGCATCGTCGTGTCCCACACCGGGGCCGGCCTCTTCGCGGGAACGCTGCAGACCGCCGTCGACCCGTGGGGCACGCATTCCAGGGAGGCCGCGGACACGGCGCTGGTGGCGGCCTCGGCCGAGGACATCTTCGAGTCGTTGCCCGGCGGGTGGCAGGGGCGCATCGACGAGAAGGGCCGCGGTCTGTCGGGCGGGCAGCGACAGCGGCTCGTCCTGGCACGGGCGCTCCTCCTGGACCCGGACGTCCTGGTGCTGGTGGAGCCCACGTCGGCCGTCGACGCGCACACCGAGGCGCGGATCGCCGAGCGGTTGGCCGAACTGCGGCGTGGCCGCACCACGGTCGTGGTGACCGCCTCGCCGCTGATGCTGCGCCACGCCGACGAAATCGCCGTGCTGGTCGACGGACGCGAAGTCGTTCGCGGCAGCCACGACGACCTGCATGACAACCCGTACTACCGCCGCATCATCGCGCGCGGCATGGAGGACAGCCATGAGTGAACACCTTCCGGGCTCAGCCCGTACCTGGCGCGCTGAAGCGCCGGCGCCGCGCGTCCCGCCGGAGATGCATCCCCCGCGGGGCGTCGGGCCGCGGCGTCGCCTGCAGGCGCTGGTCACCCGGCACCACGCCCGCACCGCGACCGCGCGGGCGGTGTATCTCGATTCGCGCGCCCCGGCGCACGGCTTCCCGGTGGCCTCCTCGAAGGTCGCCTTCGGCTTCATCGGCGACCTCATGCGGAACCGCCGAGCCCTCCTCGGCTGGGCGATCGCCGGCAACCTGGCTGCGGCCGGGGCGGGGCTCATCGCCCCGTACCTGCTCGGCGTCCTGATGGACCGCGTCACCGGCGGACGGCTGAGCTTCGAGGGGCTCACCTTGCTGGTGATGATCGTGGCCGGCGTGGTGGTGCTGCAGTCGCTGTTCACCTTCGCGGCGCGTCGCGTGTCCGCGGTGCTCGGCTACGACCTGCTCGCCGCCGCCCGCGAAGAGGTGGTGCGGATCGTGCTGCGCCTGCCGCTGAGCCATGTTGAGTCGTCCGGCTCGGGGGACCTGCTGACGCGCATCACCTCCGACGTCGCGAAGATGGGAGTCGCGGCCCGCTGGGCCATCCCCACCCTCATCGTGTCGGTGGTGCTCATCGGCGCCACCCTGATCGCGATGCTGCTGAACTCGTGGCTGCTCACCCTGCCCATGCTGGTGACGGCCCTGATCATGTGGTTCGGCGGGCGCTATTACCTCGCGCGGGCACCGGCCGGCTACATCGCTGAATCGCGCTCGTACTCGGTCATCAACACCACGACCACCGAGACGGTGGAGAGCGCGCGCACCGTCGAGGCCCTCGGCCTGGGCGACCTGCGCGTGGGCCAGCTCGATGAGGACACCGAGGCGTCGGCCCAGGTGGAGCGCTACACGATGACGCTGCGCAACATCCTCTTCGGGATGGTGGACGTCTCGTTCCAGCTGCCGCTGGTGGGCATCGTGCTGCTCGGCACCTGGGGGTACACGTCGGGCTGGGTGACGATCGGCCAGATCACCACCGCAGCCCTGTACGTGTCGCAGTTGCAGGGGCCGCTCGACCGCGTCATCGCGGTGCTGGACCACCTGCAGCTCGGGCTGGTCTCCACCGCCAGGCTGATCGGTGTCGCGCAGGTGGACGACGACCGCACCCCGGGCCACGCGGTGCCCGACGGCGTCAAGCTGACCGGCTCCGAACTGCGCTTCGGGTACCGGCCGGACGTGGACGTGCTGCACGGCGTCGACGTCGACCTGGTGCCGGGGGAGCGGCTCGCCGTGGTGGGGCCCTCGGGCTCCGGCAAGTCGACGCTGGCCCGGCTCGTGGCCGGCGTCAACCGGCCGCGCCAGGGTGGGGTCACCGTCGGTGGTGTCGACGTGATGGACCTGCCGCTGGACCGCCTCCGCACGGAGGTGGCGCTGGTGACGCAGGAGCACCACGTGTTCGTCGGGTCGGTGCGCGACAACATCGTGCTGGCCCGCGAGACCACGGCCTCGGACGCCGAGGTGGAGGAGGCGCTGCGGGCGGTCGACGCCTGGGGCTGGGTGTCGCGGCTGCCGGGAGGCATCAACGCGCAACTCGGTCACGGCAAGAACAACCTGACGCCCGCTCAGGCGCAGCAGGTTGCGCTCGCGCGGCTGATCGTCGCGGACCCGCACACGCTGGTGCTCGACGAGGCGACCTCGCTGATCGACCCGTCGTCGGCCCGCCACCTGGAGGACTCGATGTCGGCGCTGCTCGACGGCCGTGCGGTGATCGCGATCGCGCATCGGCTGCACACGGCGCACGACGCGGACCGCATCGCGGTGGTGGACAACGGGCGCATCGTGGAACTCGGCTCGCACGACGAACTGATGGGCCTCGACGGCCAGTACGCCCACCTGTGGCGGACCTGGCGCAGCTGAGGGGTCACCCGGCGAGGGTGACCGTCACGGTGAGCTCGGGGCCGGGGGTCTGCAGGGTTTCCCACTGCCGGCTCGCGGCCCGCCATTGCCGGTCTCCCAGCGCAACGCCGGTGACGGCGGCGTCGTAGGAGTTGGCCACGGCATGCTGGGCCGCGGCCCACGCGGTTGTCCCGTCCGTGGCCGTGATGCTCAGGCCGTCGTCGGTCTCCTCGACGGTGAGCGTAGACCCGAAAGCCTCCAACACCCTGTCGAGGCCCTCGCGCGCGGGGCTGGGGTCCGGCTCGAAGCTGATGCAGCCCAGCGACGCCGGCACGGAGCCGCGCAGCGCCCCCACGACGGCCTTCGAGTTCTCGACGTGCTTGCGATACGCGTCGGGATGGCCGCTGCGCTGCACCTTCTGGGCGATGTCGTTGACGTCGGTGGTGTCCCAGTTGGTGAACTTCACCAGCTCCTCGTAGAAGCGGGCCGACGAGTACCACGGGTCCATGATCTGCTCCTCCGTGCCCCACCCGAAGGAGGGGCGCTGCTGGAACAGGCCGAGGGAGTCGCGGTCGCCGTAATCGAGGTTGCGCAAACCGGATTCCTGGTAGGCGGTGGCGATGGCGATCACCGCAGCCTGCTCAGGAAGGTCGCGCTCCACGGAGGCCGCCACGATGATCGAGGCGTTGCGGGCCTGGGCAGGGGACAGCGTGAGCGAGCCGTCGGTGACCTGCACGTGGCAGACCTCCGGGGTGATGCGTTTCTGGAGGTAGCGGAAGCCCATCCACCCGGCCAGGGCGAGGCCACCGACCACGAGGATCGTGACGAGCGCCACGATCAGTGGTCGCCTCATCAGTCGTTGGCGTGGAGGGCCGAGTTCAGCTCGACCTTCTGGCCGCGGCGGTGGCGGGCGATCACCTTACCCTGCACCGAGTCGCGGAGGAACAGCAGGTCGTTCTGGCCGCTGAGCTCGCGGGCCTTCACCACGGCGCCGTCGTCGAGCGTGACCTTGGTGCCGGCGGTGATGTACAGGCCGGCCTCCACCACGCAGTCGTCACCCAGGGAGATGCCCACACCGGAGTTCGCGCCCAGCAGGCACCGCTCGCCGAGCCGGATGACCTCCTGGCCACCGCCCGAGAGGGTGCCCATGATGGACGCGCCGCCGCCGACGTCGGTGCCGTCGCCCACGACGACACCGGCCGAGATGCGTCCCTCGACCATGGAGGTGCCGAGCGTGCCGGCGTTGAAGTTCACGAAGCCCTCGTGCATCACGGTGGTGCCCTCGGCGAGGTGGGCGCCTAGGCGGACGCGGTCTGCGTCTGCGATCCGCACGCCGCTGGGGACGATGTAGTCCACCATGCGGGGGAACTTGTCGATGCCGTAGACCGTCAGCTGCTCACCGCGGGCCCGCAGCAGCACCCGCACGCGGGCGACGTCGCCCACCCGCACGGGGCCCATCGTCGTCCAGGCGTTGTTGGGCAGCACGCCGAAGATGCCGTTCAGGTTGACCTGGTGCGGCTGCACGAGGCGGGCGCTCAGGAGGTGGAGGCGCAGGTAGGCATCCTCCACCGTCTCCGGCGCCTCGTCCAGATTGATGCTGGTGCGCACCACCTTGGTCTCCACCTGGCGGATCTCGTCGACGAACTGGGCATCAGCCAGCAACGAGTTGGGCTCGTCGGTGTGGTCCGAGCCGAGCTTGGGCTCCGGGTACCAGGCGTCGAGGACGGCGCCGGTGGTGTGGACGCTGGCCAGGCCCCAGGCCCAGGCGGTGCGGGTCTCATTGGTCATGGACGCCAGTCTATCGGCGTGCCGGAGCGACCGGTGTCGGCCGCCGTCGCGCTCAACCGGCGTTGCGGTCGATCCACCCGAGCTGTTCACTCAGGCGGCCTGAGCCCTCCAGCGCGATGTCCGCCCAGTATTTCTCGGGCAGCTGATCCCAACGGGCCAGGGGCACGGAGATGGAGAGGGCGGCGACGGCGGCGCCCGCCGCGTCGCGGATGACGGCGGCGGCACAGGCCACGCCCGGGCCGGATTCCTCCCGCTCGATGGCGTAGCCGCGCAACCGCGACGTGGCCAGCGCCTTCTTGAGCTGGCCAAGGTCCGTGATCGAGTGTTCGGACAATGCCGGGAGCTGACCGGTGGGGTAGAGGCGGTCCACCTCCGCCGGTTCCAGTTCGGAGAGCAGCGCCTTGCCGAGCCCGGTGCAGCTGGCGGGGGCCCGCTTACCGACGCTGGAGATCAGCGAGAGGGACTCGCTGCCCTCGACCTTCGCCAGGTAGAAGACCTCCGCGCCCTCCCGGATGGCCACCGAACAGGTGTGGCCGGTGGCCTGGCCGACGTCGCGGGCCACTTCCGTGGCAGCGCCCAGCAGGTCGAAGCGCGCCGCGTAGGCGTTGCCCAGTTGGACGGTGCGCACGCCCAACTCGAAGTTCCCGATCTCGTCGCGCGTGAGGTAACCGCGGTGGGTCAGCGTGGTGAGCAGTTCGTGGACCGTCGTGCGCGGGAGCCCGGTTGCCTCGGCGATCTGGGCGGCGTTCCAGCGCGCTCCGCGCTCGACGAACAACTCCATGATGTCGAGTGCGCGCATCAGTGCGGGGGTCAATCGGGCCATGTCTCACCGTCTCAGGTCTTCCGAAATTGATTCTTGCATATGTCTTGACACGACGTCAGACGTATTCGATACTTAGAAAGTTATAACGAAATCTCGAACAAGATTTCGACATCTCGAACACGAAGACGTGTGAGGAGGAAGCCTAGTGACCACGAAAGTCGCCATCATCGGTTCCGGAAACATCGGTACCGATCTGATGATGAAGATCCTGAAGCCGCAGCAGACCGCGTTGGAGATCGTCGCCATGGTCGGCATCGATCCCGAGTCCGACGGCCTGAAGCGGGCGGAACGGCTGGGCGTGAAGCCCATCGCCACCGGTGTCGACGGTCTGGTCGCCGACGAGGTGTTCGCCGACGTCGAGATCGTGTTCGACGCCACCTCGGCCAAGGCCCACCTCTACGACGAGAAGGTGCTGCGGGCCGCCAGGCCCGAGATCCGCCTCGTCGACCTGACCCCTGCCGCGATCGGTCCGTTCTGCGTGCCGGTGGCCAACCTCGACACCATCACCACCGACATGAACGTCAACATGGTCACCTGCGGCGGCCAGGCCACCGCGCCGATCGTGCACGCGATCTCCTCGACCGGTGCCACCGTTGAGTACGCCGAGATCGTCGCGTCGATCAGCTCGAAGTCGGCCGGACCCGGCACCCGCGCCAACATCGACGAGTTCACGGAGACCACCGCCCACGCGCTGGAGAAGATCGGCGGCGCCAAGAAGGGCAAGGCCATCATCATCCTGAACCCCGCCGAGCCCCCCGTCCTGATGCGCGACACCGTGTTCGTCCTCACCTCCGACGGGGACCGCGACCACATCCGCGCCGCGGTCAACGCCCGCATCGGCGAGGTCGCCGAGTACGTGCCGGGCTACCGCCTGAAGCAGGACGTGCAGTTCGAGGAGATCCCCGAGGACCAGAGCGTCAACATCCCGGGCGTCGGCCGGTTCCACGGCCTCAAGGTGTCCGTGTTCCTCGAGGTGGAGGGCGTCGGCGACTACCTCCCCGCCTACTCGGGCAACCTCGACATCATGACCGCCGCGGCGCTGCGCACCGGCGTCGAAATCGCCGCCCACCTGAACGACAAGGCTGAGGAGGCCGTCGCATGAGCACCCCCGAAGGCAAGCTCTTCATCTCCGACGTGACCCTGCGCGACGGCTCGCACGCCGTGCGCCACACGTTCACGCCTGAGCAGGTGGCCTCCGTCGCCGCAGCGCTCGACGAGGCCGGGGTCGACTCCATCGAGGTCGCCCACGGCGACGGCATGGGCGGCTCCACCGTCAACTACGGCTTCGCCACCCACTCCGACCTGGAGAAGATCGAGGCCGCCGCCGCAGTGGTCAAGCGCGCCAAGATCGCCATCCTGCTGCTGCCCGGCGTCGGCGTCATCCCGAACCTCCGCGAGGCCTACGAAGCAGGGGCGCGCTACGTCCGCGTCGCCACCCACTGCACCGAGGCCGACACGTCCGCCCAGCACATCGCCAAGGCCCGCGAGCTCGGCTTCAACACCGCCGGCTTCCTGATGATGAGCCACATGGCCGACGAGGACAAGCTCGTCGAGCAGGCCCTCCTCATGGAGGGCTACGGCGCGCAGTGCGTCTACGTCACTGACTCTGCGGGCGCCATGGTTCCCGAGCAGTACGCGGCCAAGATCAAGGCCGTGCGCGCAGCCCTGAGGCCCGAGACCGAGGTGGGCGTGCACGCCCACGAGAACCTGTCGGTCTCCGTCGCGAACTCCGTGGCCGCCGTGCAGAACGGCGCCTACCGCGTCGACGCCAGCCTCGCCGGTCTCGGCGCCGCTGCCGGCAACACACCCCTCGAGGCCTTCATCGCGGTCGCCGACCGCATGGGCTGGGAGACGGGCTGCGACGTGTTCAAGCTCGCCGACGCCGCCGACGACCTGGTGCGCCCCCTCATGCACCAGCCGGTCCGCGTCGACCGCGACACGCTCTCCATCGGTTACGCCGGGGTGTACGGCAGCTTCCTCCTGCACGCCCGCCGGGCCTCGGAGCGCTACGGCATCCCCACGCCGCAGATCCTCATGGAACTCGGTCGCCGCAACATGGTCGGCGGCCAGGAGGACATGATCGTCGACGTCGCCCTGGACCTCGCCAAGTCGCGCGCGGCCAGCTGAAACTCACCACCCCCCTAAAAGACCCGCCTGCTTCAAGGAGGAAGCACATCATGAGCAAACTGGCACAAGGCGATATCGTCAAGCCCATCAATGAGAACAACGAAGACTCATTCGACGTCGAGAACATCGACAAGGGAACGCGGATCAAGGCCCTCATGGGCTCCGCGGTCGGATCCACCGTGGAGTGGTACGACTTCTTCCTCTACGGCACCATGGCCTCGGTCGTGTTCGGCCCCCTGTTCTTCCCCTCGGAGGACCAGCTCACCTCGACGCTGCTCTCGCTGGCCTCGTTCGCGCTGGCCTTCCTGGTTCGCCCCATCGGCGGCGTCATCTTCAGCCACATCGGCGACCGCATCGGCCGCAAGAAGACGCTCGTCTTCACGCTCTCCCTCATGGGCGTCTCGACGGCCCTGATGGGCCTGCTGCCCACTCACGCCGCCATCGGCGCCTGGGCAGGCGTCCTGCTCACGCTGCTGCGCCTCGTGCAGGGCCTTGCGCTGGGCGGCGAATGGGGCGGCGGCGTGCTGCTGGCGGTCGAATACTCCCCGCGCAAGAAGCGCGGCTTCTACGGCGCGGTCCCGCAGACCGGCGCGCTCCTCGGCCTCGCCCTGGGCAACCTGACCCTCTGGTTCCTGGACTGGCTCCTGCCGGAGAACGCCTTCCTCAGCTGGGGCTGGCGCATCCCGTTCCTCCTGTCGGCACTGCTGGTCATGTTCGGCCTCTGGATCCGCGCCAAGGTCGACGAGACCCCCGCGTTCCGCAAGATCAAGTCTGAGCGCAAAGAGGTCAAGGTCCCGATCGTCGAGATCTTCAAGACCCAGTGGCCCTCGGTGCTCAAGGCCATCGGCGCCAAGTTCATTGAGACCTCGACGTTCTTCATCTTCGCGACGTACTCCGTCAGCTACGCGGTGGGTCTGGGCTTCACCCGTGGTCAGGCTCTCGGCGCCGTGCTCTTCGCGGCTGTCGTGGCGGTGCCCTGCATGCTCGCCCTCGGTGCGCTGTCGGACCGTGTCGGCCGCAAGCCGATGTACCTGATCGGCACGGCGCTGGCTGTGGCGTACATCTTCCCCTACTTCTGGATGATCAACCAGAAGTCGGTGCTCCTCCTCACGCTGGCCACCGTCGTCGGCTTCGGCGCCATCTGGTCCATCTACGGAGCCCTCATGGGCACCTTCCTGGCAGAGTCGTTCACCGCCGATGTCCGCTACACCGGCATCTCGCTCGGCTACCAGGTGGGCGCCGCCATCGTGGGCGGCCCGGCGCCGCTGATCGCCACGGCGCTCGTCGGCACGACCAACAACTGGTGGCTCGTGGGCGTCTTCGTGGCCGTGTGCGCCGCGATCTCGTTCGTCGCCGTCCTGATGACGCGTGACCGCTCCGGTCAGGTCCTCGACAGCCACTGATCCATCGCTCGGCACACACGGGGCCGCTCCTTCGGGGGCGGCCCCGTGGTGCGTCGGTACACTCCCAGCCATGTCCGTGCCGAAGATCCTCCTGTTCTACCGGTTCGTGCCGCTGACCGACCCCGAGGCCGTGAAGCTGTGGCAGTTCGAGCTGTGTACCCGTCTGGGGCTGCGTGGCCGCATCATCGTGTCCCCGCACGGCATCAACGGCACGCTCGGCGGGGAACTCGACGCCTGCAAGGCCTATCTCCGCGCGACGAAGCAGTTCGCGCCGTTCAGAGAACTCGACGAGAAGTGGTCGGCCGGCACCGGCGTCGACGACGCCGGCGCCTCGCTCGACTTCCCGCGGCTGTCGGTCAAGACCCGCCCGGAACTGGTCGCCTTCGGCGTACCCGACCTCGAAGTCACCACCGACGGTGTGGTCGGTGGGGGAGTGCGGCTGACGCCCGACGAGGTGGACGCCCTGGCGGCGGACCGACCGGACGTCGTCTTCTTCGATGGTCGCAACAAGATCGAGGCGGAGGTGGGCCGGTTCGACGGCGCCGTCGTCCCCGACGTGGTGAGCACGCCCGATTTCGTGGCCGAACTCGACTCAGGCAAGTACGACCACCTCAAGGGCCGCCCCGTCGTCACCTACTGCACCGGCGGGGTCCGCTGCGAGATCCTCAGCGCCCTGATGAAGGACCGGGGCTTCGAGGAGGTCTACCAGCTCGACGGCGGCATCGTGCGCTACCTGGAGCGGTTCGGGGCATCGTCGCGGTGGAAGGGTGCGCTCACCGTCTTCGACGCGAGGGAGACCGTGGCGCCCGAAGGAGCCGAGCCCATCGGCGCGTGCCACCGCTGCGGCACGGCCACCTCGCAGCTGGTGAACTGCGCCGACCTGGCGTGCCGCGTCCGGCTGGTCACCTGCCCCGACTGCGCGGCGCAGCCGGTGGGTTGTTTCGCCCATCCCACCGCTGCCTGACCCAAATCTAGATTCGGGGTTCTGGACGACACCACATCTAGATCCGACGCCCGGCGCCAATCGCCCCGAATTCAGATTCGGGGGCGTGCACGACACCAAATCTAGATTTGGTTCTTCGGGTGGGTGAGTAGAGTGGATAGTCTCGTCACCATGGTTTCTGATCTGGCCCGATTGCTGCAGGAGATCATGGACGTCGAGTCCGTGTCGGGGAACGAACGCGAACTCGCAGACCTCGTCGAGCGCCGCCTCCGGCGGTTGCCGCATCTGACGGTCTTCCGCGACGACGACTGTGTCGTCGCACGCACCACCCTCGGCCGGGCCGAGCGGGTGGTCGTGGCCGGTCACCTCGACACGGTGCCGGTGGCGGGGAACCTGCCGTCGCGGCGGATCGAACACGCCGACGGCGACCGCATCTGGGGCAGGGGTGCCTGCGACATGAAGGGCGGCGTCGCCGTCATGCTGCACCTCGCGGAAACCCTGACCGCGCCCAACCGCGACATCACGTGGATCTTCTACGACCATGAAGAGGTGGAGGCCACCCGCAACGGGCTCGGCCGCTTGGCGCGTAACCGGCCTGACCTCATCGAGGGGGACTTCGCCGTCCTGATGGAACCCACCTCAGCCCACATCGAGGGAGGCTGCCAGGGCACCATCCGCGTCGAACTGTCGACGACGGGCACCGCAGCCCACAGCGCGAGGTCCTGGATGGGCCACAACGCCATCCACGATCTGGCCCCCGCCCTGCAGACGCTGGCCGAGTACCGGGGCGAGGAGATCGAGGTGGACGGGCTCGTCTACCGCGAGGGGCTCAACGCCGTGGCCGTCTCCGGTGGCATGGCCTCGAACGTCATCCCGCCCCGGGCCACCCTCACGATCAACTACCGTTACGCGCCGGACAAGTCCGGCGACGAGGCGCTCGCGCTGTTGGGGCGGTGGTTCACCGGGTACGAGATGAAAGTCACCGACCTGTCACCCGCCGCCCGCCCCGGGCTCACCCTGCCGCTCGCGCGCGAATTCGTCGACGCCATCGGCGAGCCTGCAGGCCCCAAGTACGGCTGGACGGACGTCGCCCGCTTCAGCGCCCTCGGCGTACCCGCCGTGAACTACGGCCCGGGGGATCCGGCCTACGCGCACCGCGACGACGAGTTCTGCCCCGTGTCCGACCTGGAGAAATGTGCCGCGGGGCTCACCCGTTGGCTCACCGCCGCTGAGGAGACCCGCTCATGACCGAACCCCGCCCCCAGGACCTTGAGCCCGGACGCCGTCGGCGCCAGGGCCCCGTCGTGTTGCGCGGCCAGGAGCTCAACCAGCCCATGGCCGACAGCGCGCTGCTGGAGAAGGAGGACAAGCAGGGGTGGACCCACTGGGACCCGTGGCGGGTGCTGCGGATCCAGTCGGAGTTCGTCGACGGCTTCGACGCCCTCGCCAAGCTTCCCCCCGCCGTCAGCATCTTCGGGTCCGCGCGTACCAAGCCCGGTTCGCCCATGTACAAGGCCGGCGAGGAACTCGGCAGGAGACTCGTGCAGAAGGGCTTCGCCATCATCACGGGCGGGGGCCCGGGCATCATGGAGGCCGGCAACAAGGGCGCCATGGACGCCGACGGCTGTTCCGTGGGGCTCGGCATCGAGCTGCCGCATGAGCAGGGCCTCAACGACTACATCACGCTCGGGATCAACTTCCGCTACTTCTTCGTCCGCAAGACG
Organism: Tessaracoccus sp. MC1865; assembly: GCF_017815535.1. Lineage (NCBI taxonomy): Bacteria > Bacillati > Actinomycetota > Actinomycetes > Propionibacteriales > Propionibacteriaceae > Tessaracoccus > Tessaracoccus sp. MC1865. Next base: position 851,887 of record NZ_CP072596.1, read on the forward strand.
ATGTTCCTCAAGTACAGCCAGGGCTTCATCACCATGCCGGGCGGCTTCGGCACCCTCGACGAACTGTTCGAGGCGCTCACCCTCATCCAGACCGGCAAAGTGACGCACTTCCCGATGATCCTGTTCGGCACCGAGTACTGGTCGCCGCTGATCGACTGGGTGCGCGGCACCGTGCTGGGCGGCGGCTACATCTCCGACGGCGACCTTGACCTGGTCACGCTCACCGACGATGTCGACGAGGCGGTCGAGGCGATGGGGGAGCCCGGGCAGTTCGGTACTGTTTAGCCCATGTGGATCGCCATCTCCGTGGTAGCCCTCGCCGTGCTGGGGGCCGCCGTCTATGCCGGATCGGGCAAGTTGGGCGCCATGCCGCAGGTAGCGGTCAACGACAGGCCGAAGGGCAACGTTCCGGCGGGCCCTGTCACCCCGGAATTCCTGGAGGTGCTGCGGGTGCCCAGGGCCTTCACCGGCTACCGCCCGGAGCAGGTGGACCCCTACCTCGCCGGCATCGCATCAGGCCGTGCTGCACCGGCCGGCACGCAGTCGTTCGACGTCGTCAGGCGCGGTTACGACATGCAGGTGGTCGACGACCTGATCGAGCGTCCCCGCCCCTCCCAACTCCCGGAAATGGCCGACGACAGCGTCGCGGAAGACGACCAGGCGGCGTTCCGGCCGCCCACTGCAGAGCCGGCTTTGGTGGCCCAACCGGGCACGAACTTGCCGGATGCGGAATAATGGGCCGCAACGCAGTTCGTCTAGTCACAAGAATGAGGGTTGCAGATGGCAGCGATGAAGCCCCGCACCGGCGACGGTCCGATGGAAGTCACGAAGGAAGGCCGCGGCATCGTCATGCGCGTCCCCGTTGACGGAGGTGGGCGTCTGGTCGTTGAGATGAACGCTCAGGAAGCCACCTCGCTGCTCGATGCACTCAAGGGTGTCGTCGGCTGAGTTCCCGCCGAAACATGACAAGGGCCGCCCCTCGGGGCGGCCCTTGCAGGTTGGTGCAACCGTGCTCCCTCAGCGGGAGCGATGCGCCTCGATCGCCTTCTGGTAGACGTCCACGGTCTCCCGGGCGATCTTCGCCCAGGAGAATTCGTCGATGCAGCGCTGCCGGCCGGCCTTGCCGAACCGCTCCGCCAGGGCCCCGTCGCGGGTGACGCGGTTGATGGACTCGGCGAAGCCCGCCTCGAAGTCGGCGACGTAGTGGGGGTCGTCGGCCTGAGCGGGGTCGTAGGCGACCAGCAGGCCGGTCTCGCCGTCGACGACGACCTCGGGGATGCCGCCCACGGCACTGGCCACGACGGGGGTCTCGCAGGCCATCGCCTCGAGGTTGACGATGCCGAGCGGCTCGTAGATGGACGGGCACGCGAACACCGTCGCGTTGGTCAGCACCTGGCGCACAGCGGCGCGGGGGAGCATCTCCTGGACCCAGATGACTGGTGCGGTGCGCTGCTTCTGGAGCTCGACGAACGCCGCGTCGAACTCGGCGGCGATCTCCGGGGTGTCGGGGGCGCCGGCCAGCAGCACCACCTGGGTGTCCGGGTCGAACTGCGTGGCCGCGCGGACCAGGTGCACCAGGCCCTTCTGCCGGGTGATGCGACCCACGAACGCGACGGACGGGCGGTCCAGGTCGACGCCGAGCTCGCGCAGGACCGTCGTGTCGTGGTCCGGCCTGAACTCGTCGGTGTCGATGCCGTTCTTCACGACGTGCGTCCTGGCGGGGTCAAGGTTCGGGTAGGACTCGAGCACGTCGCGCCGCATGCCGACGCTGACGGAGATGACCGCGTCGGCGGCCTCGTAGGCGGTCTTCTCGGCCCATGACGAGACGCGGTAGCCGCCCGCCAACTGCTCGGCCTTCCAGGGACGGTGGGGCTCGAGCGAGTGGGACGTGACCACGTGGGGGATGTCGCGCATCAGCGCGGCCAGGTGACCGCCCATGTTCGCGTACCAGGTGTGGGAATGGACGATGTCGACGTCACCCACCGCGGCGGCCATCGACAGGTCCGCCCCGAGCACCCTCAGCGCCGCGTTCGCGTCCGGCGGAAAAGTCTCGGCGTGGGCTGTGGCGCCGTCGCGTGGCTCGCCCATGCAATGGACTTCCACGTCGATGAGGGCGCGGAGTTGGGGCACGAGTTGAGCGACGTGAACCCCCGCTCCGCCGTAGATCGACGGGGGGTACTCCCGGGTCAGCAGGGACAGCTTCATCGTCATGCGAACATCGTTGCATATCGTTTCTGTCTCAGTGCCCGAGACAGGAGGCTCAAATTCATGGAAACGAACGCACATGGGCCGGAAAGGCAATAGGTTCAGGGCATGGTCGCACGCCCCAGAGTCTTGTCAATCGTTCTTGCTGGTGGTGAGGGGAAGCGGCTCATGCCGTTGACGGCCGATCGGGCCAAACCCGCGGTGCCCTTCGGCGGCACCTACCGCCTCATCGATTTCGTGCTGTCGAACCTCGCGAACTCGGGCCTACGGCAGATCGCGGTCCTCACTCAGTACAAGTCCCACTCCCTGGACCGCCACATCGCCAAGACGTGGCGGTTTTCGACCATGTTGGGCAACTATGTCGCCCCTGTCCCGGCGCAGCAGCGGCTGGGGCCGCGGTGGTACCAGGGCTCCGCAGACGCCATCTACCAGTCGCTGAACCTGATCCTCGACGCGGACGCCGACTACATCGTGGTCTTCGGCGCCGACAACATCTACCGCATGGACATCGAGCAGATGCTCGACGCGCACATCGACTCCGGCCTCGGTGCCACCGTCGCCGGCATCCGCGTGCCGCGGAAGGAGGCCTCCGCCTTCGGCATCATCGACGCGGCGGCGGACAACCGCATCAAGAACTTCCTGGAGAAGCCGGCAGACCCGCCCGGCCTGCCGGATTCGCCGCACGAATCATTCGCGTCGATGGGCAACTACGTGTTCTCCACCAAGGCCCTCATCGAGGCGCTGAAGGCGGACGCCGAGGATCCGACGGCCCGCCACGACATGGGCGGTGACATCATCCCGTGGTTCACCGAGCAGGGCGAGGCCCAGGTGTACGACTTCAAGGACAACATCGTCCCCGGAGCCACGGAGAAGGACGTCAACTACTGGCGTGACGTGGGCACCATCGATGCCTTCCACGAAGCGCACATGGATCTCGTCAGCGTCGACCCGGAGTTCAACCTGTACAACGAGGACTGGCCCATCTGGACGGACCTGGTGCAGGCCCCGGGCGCCAAGTTCGTCATCCGCGGCCGCGCCGAGGACTCCATCGTGACACCGGGTTGCATCATCTCCGGCGGCGAGGTGGAGCGCACGGTGCTGAGCCCCAACGTCCGCGTCGACAAGTGGGCGCAGGTCTCGGATTCGGTGTTGATGGAGAACGTGCGGATCGGCCGCGACGCAGTGGTGCGCCGCGCCATCCTCGACAAGAACGTGGTCGTCCCCGACGGCGTGCAGATCGGCGTGGATCCCCAGCACGACAAGGCCCGCGGCTTCGACGTCTCCGCGGCCGGTGTCGTGACCATCGGTAAGAACGTCACTATTCCCCGCGACTGACCCCACACATGCGAATCGGGCCCGGCATAGCGCGGGCCCGATTCTCTGTGTCGGTGGGGATCAGGCTGCGAAGCCCAGGTTCTCCAACAGGCCGACGTAGGCCTCAGCTACACCGTCCGCGACGCGCCCCATCGGCGCCCGGCACGGGCCGACGTCGAAGCCCCGCAGGCCGAGACCGGCCTTGACCATCATGCAGCCCTGCGTCGCGAAGACGCCCTGGAAGGCGGGCAGCACGTGCTGGTTCGCGGCGATGGCCTCGGCCACGCGACCGGCCAGGAAGTGCTCGATGATCTCGCGGGCCGCAGGGGCCGTGAAGTGGGTGGAGGTGCCCACGACGCCGACGCCGCCGACAGCCAGCAGCGGTAGCAGGTATGCGTCGTCACCCGCGTAGTACGCCAGGTTGGTGCGGGACAGGACGGTCGAGGTCGACACGATGTTGGCCTTGGCGTCCTTGACCGCCCGGATCCGGGGGTGGCCGTCCAGACGGATCAGCATGTCTTCGGGAATGGGGATGCCTGAGCGGTGGGGGATGTCGTAGAGCATCACGGGAAGGTCAGTGGAATCGGCAACGGTGACGAAGTGCGCCTCCAGCGCATCAGCCGGCGGGCGGGAATAGTAGGGGGTGACGACGAGCAGCCCGTCGGCGCCCATCGACGCGGCCTGCTGCGCCAGGTCGACGGTGTGCGCGGTGCTGAAGGTGCCGACGCCGGCCACGATGCTGGCGCGGTCACCGACGGCGGTGACGACCGCGTCGAGGATCTGGCGCTTCTCCACGTCCGACGTGGTCGGCGACTCGCCGGTGGTGCCGTTCACGACGAGACCGTCGTGGCCCAGATCGTCCACCAGATGAGCGGCCAAGCGCGCGCACTGCGCATAATCGACCTCCCGACCATCGGGGGTCATGGGCGTCACCATTGCGGTGAGAACGCGGCCGAACACCGGCATCATGTCGTCGTCTGGACTCATGCGCCACATCTTAGGTCAAGACGCGCCGTGCCTTAGTAGGCTGTGGCCGTGAGCACTCCTGTCGAGAACCCCACCGCAGCCAGCTGGACCTTTGCGGAGGACCATGTGTCGCCGTCCGAAGCCGTCGCCGAGGCGCGTGATGAAGCAACCGTGTCCGGCCTCACGCCGGTGACCACGGGAGAGATCGCCCTCCTGAAGGTGCTGACGCGGGCCATCGGGGCTGGCCACGTCGTCGAGATCGGCACGATGATGGGCGCCACCGGGCTGACGTTCCTCGAGGGCATGGGCTCCGACGGCATCCTGACGTCGATCGACGTGGAGGCCGACAACCAGATCCCCGCCCGCGAGTTCTTCCTGAAGTCGGGGTTCCCGACGTCGCGGTTCCGCCTGATCGCCGGCTCGCCCATCGAGGTGATGCCGAAGCTGCGCGACGGCGCCTACGACATCGTCTACATCTCCGGCGACAAGCTGGAATACGTCGAGTACGTCGCCGGTGCGCTGCGCCTGCTCCGCCACGGTGGGCTGTTGATCGTGCGGGACGTGCTGTGGCACAACAAGGTCGCCGATCATTCGGACGAGTCCGACGAGGTCATCATCATCCGTGAAGCCCTTGAGGCGATCACCCAGTCTGAGTCCTACACCCAGGCGCTCCTTCCGGTGGGCAACGGCCTGCTGGTGGCGGTCAAGGACTGAGCCGCCGCCGTTGCCGCCGCCCCCGGGGCGCAGGCTGTCTCTCCGGCCGTCACCGCTGTCTCCGCCGCGCACGGGGCGGCGAGGACAATCCACCGTCCCGCCTCGCCCGGCGTTCAGCCCACAGGGAACCTTTCGGGCGCGCGGCGCGTTATACCTAGAGAGTCACAGCTTGTTCACAGGTTGCTCTGGCAATGTATCCGGGTATGGAGAGGCCCCCTATGTTCCGAGGAAGCAAGACGGCCAAGGCTGTCGCGCATACTTGGGTCGCGCCCACCTGGCAGGAACTGGTCCGCGACCATTCCGCCCAGGTGTATCGCCTCGCCTACCGCCTCACCGGCAATCAGCACGACGCGGAAGACCTCACCCAGGACGTGTTCGTGCGCGTGTTCAAGTCGATCCACAATTTCCAGCCCGGGACTCTCGAGGGCTGGCTGCACCGAATCACGACAAACCTCTTCCTCGACCAGGTCCGCCGCAAGCAGCGCATCCGCTTGGACGCCCTGTCGGTGGCCCCAGACCATGTCTGGGGCGAAAGCACTGGCCCCGAGGAACTGCACGACGACGCCGAGCTTGACGCCGACGTCTCCGCCGCCTTGCGCGCGCTCAGCCCTGAGCAGCGCGTCGCGGTGGTCCTGTGCGACATTGAGGGGCTGAGCTACGAAGAGATCGCCAAGGTTCTCGACGTGAAGCTCGGCACGGTGCGTTCCCGGATCGCCCGCGGCAGGGCAGCACTGCGCGAAGCCCTCGCGCACCGTGCGCCCACCGGGGGACGAACGCGCTATGCCGGAGTGTCCTGAATGGCCAAAGGCCCCTGCGAGAAATTCCACCCAGATCTGTCGGCCTATGCCGACGGGACTCTGCCGCCCAAACGCTGGGAACAGGTGACCTACCACCTGGCGGGCTGTGACAGCTGCTGCGAGGAGGTCCGGGGCATCAGCGACGTGTGCTCGAAGCTGAGCACCTACCGTTCCACCGGCACCCCGGATTCGCTGGCCGCCCGGCTCGAGAACATCGCCGGCGAACACGCCGCCACCCCCCTCTACATGGCTCACGGAGCCGGGGACCTGCCCTCCCAACGCCGACGCAGGGCCCAGTTCGCCTACCAGGGCGGCGTCGCGCTGCTCGCCGTCATGGTGTCCGCCGTCGTGATCGCGGTGCTCGTTGCGCCCACCCCCGTCAAGGTGTCGGATCCGGTCAAGGCCGCGCGGGAGCAGTACTCCCGGTCGCTGACCGCCATCAGCGTCAACGAAGCCGTGGGTGCCATGCTGCTCGCCAACGAGCGCGGCGCTGACTTCGGTGCCCCGGAGAGCTACGTGCCGCTCACCTCGGAGACTGAATCGCTGCCCATCACCCGTGAACTGGCCGCCAACCTCTTGCGGCGCGCCGCCGACGCTGATTACAGCCTCACCGGCACGCAGCGGGTGTGGGCCAGCGACGGCGAAGGCCGCTACCGCACCGCAGACGTGCGCACCACGAAGATGGCGGGCTTCGGTGCCCAACTGGAAGTGCTCGACGTGCGCGGCGACCTGTTCGGCTCGGCCTTCCTGCCGGAGGTCGGCACCAGCCCCGTCGAGGCGCCCTGGGGGTGGGAATACTCCCGCAGCGGCACCACTGAGCAGGTGGCGGGCCGCGACGCAGTGCGCATCCAGGCCAACTCCGGCGAACTTCCGGCTGCCAGGTGGTGGGTCGACGCCGCCACCGGAATCATGCTCTGGGCCGAACGCTACGACGCCCTCGGCCGGGTCAACCTGGCCGTCGGTTACAAGCAACTCTCCCTGGACGACGCCTCGTTCGAGCCGGACGACTCGGCCCAGCTGATCTCGCTCCAGCCCGCCTCCTCCTCTGAGGCGGACGACTGGTGCGTCGGCCTGGACGCCTGCCCCCGCGAAGTGGGTGGCATGTCCCTGGTGGCGTACTCGTCGTCGGAGAAGGACGAGTCGCCGTCGATGAGCCTGGTCTACTCGGATGGCTATCACACCGCCGTCGTCGACTGGACCACCGGCGTGCTCGGCGACGGAGCACTCACCGAGAGTGACCGCGCGGCGGACATGACGGTGGAGGTCTGGCAGGCGGGCGACGGGGTGCTTTCGGTGGCCTGCGACTGCGCGCCGGCCATGATCAAGGCCATCGCCGGAGAGCTCCCAGAACCCGAGGCCTACCGGGAGACGATCGCCGAGAAGATCGCCGGCGGGCTCGTTCGCATGACCAGGGTGCGCTGATCCGGCCGCGGCCGGGTAGCCTATAGCCGTGTTTGGCATCAGTGCGACGGATCTCGTCATCATCCTCGTGCTGGCCGTGCTCATGTTCGGCCCCGAGAAGCTCCCCGAGTATTCGCGCAAGGCCGCGCGGCTCTTCGTCTTCTTCCGTGATGTGGCGAACAACGCCAAGACCACGCTGGCAACCGAACTGGGCCCCGAGTACGCAGACCTGGAGCTGCGTGACCTGCACCCGAAGGCCTTCATCGCCAAGCAGTTGCGCGAGGAGGTGGCCCTCATCGAAGACGCCAAGCGCGAACTGCTCGAGGCACAGGACACGCTGAAGTCGACAGCCACAGAAGTGAAGAGCGCGGCGAACGTGAATGCGCTGAAGAACGCCGCGGCGGACGGGTCGGCGCTGGACGAGCCTCCTGCGGACGCCCTGGCACTCGCCGGCCCCGTCGCCTCACCCTTCGATCCCGAGGCGACCTAGATCAGGTCGGGATCCAGCGCCTGGTAGGCATGCCAGGCCGGCACTTCGTAGGGATGTGCGGCCAGCATGGCGTCGATGGCCGCTCTCGCGTGCTCGCGCGTGCAGACGGCCTCGATCCGGACCTCCTCCACCACGGTGAGCTCACCGCTGGTGCCGATGAACGGGTCTGCCGCGTCGCTGGGGCGGAAACGTCCCTCGCCCGGGGAACTGAAGCTGCAGGCGGAGTACTCACCGAGCTGTCCCGCCCCGCCCCCCGCCAGCGCGGAGCGCACGGCGTCGGCGTGGGAGAGCGGGGCGAAACAGACGATGACGATCATTGCTGCCTCAGGCGTTGGTTGACAGCGGGAGCCGGTGCCCGAGGAGCCCGCGCTTGGTGGCGGCGATCTGGTTGGCCAGGTCGATGATGGCGGTGGCAGACGGGTGCTCCGGGTGGCTCTCCACGATGGGCAGGCCGCGGTCTCCGCCGGCGAGCAACTGCTCGTCGAACGGGATCTGGGCGAGCATGGGCACGTCGTAGACGACGCGGTCCGTGAGGGCCTCGGCAACGAGCGTGCCGCCGCCGGAGCCGAACAGCTCGATCCGGTGGGTCTCGGTGCAGTGGGGGCAGGTGGTCTCGAGCCAGCTCATGTTCTCCACGACACCGATCACGCGCTGCTCGAGGATGTGCGCCATGGTGCCGGCGCGTTCGGCGACCTCTGAGGCAGCCGACTGCGGGGTGGTCACCACGAGCACCTCGGAGCTGGGGATCTTCTGGCCCAGCGACATGGCGACGTCGCCGGTGCCGGGCGGCAGGTCGAGGAGCAGGTAGTCGAGGTCGCCCCAGTACACGTCCGCCAGCAGCTGGGTGAGCGCCCGGTCCAGGATGGGCCCGCGCCAGGCGACCACCTGGTCACGCGAGGGCTTCAGCATGCCCACGGAGATCACCTTGAGACCACCGATGGCGGGCACCGGCATGATCATGTCGTCGACGACGGTGGGGCGCGCGTCGCCCAGCCCCAGGAGGTCCGGGATGGAGTGGCCGTAGATGTCCGCGTCGAGGATGCCGACGGAGCGGCCCTGCCTGGCCAGCGCCAGGCCGAGGTTGACCGTGACCGACGACTTGCCGACGCCGCCCTTGCCGGAGGCCACGGCGATGACGCGGGTGAGGTTGCCGGGCTCGGCGAACTGGATCTTCCGCTCGACGGCGCCGCCGCGCAGCATCGAGCGCATCGCCTGGCGCTGCTCGTCGTTCATCACGCCGAGTTCGACGTTGACGGCGGAGACGCCCTCGACGGCCTCGACCGCCTTCGTGACCCGGCCGGTGATCTCGCTGCGCATGGGGCAGCCGGAGACCGTCAGGAGGACGCGGACGAACACGGTGCCGTCGTTGCTCGCCTGGATGTCGTCGACCATGCCCAGGTCGGTGATGGGGCGCCGGATCTCGGGATCCTCCACGGTGTGGAGTGCGGCGCGGACGTGCGGGAGCAGCGGGTGTTCAGTCACGGTGTCCTTCATATCTGGAGGTGCTTGTGCCCTCCACGGTACCCGGGGTGTACCGCCCCGGGGTATCGGGTCCGCCTGGGGGATTGACCCTCGTCAAGCGGGTGGTCAGCGCCGGGAGTTGAGGGCGTCGCCGAGGATCATGACGCAGGTGGCCACCAGGGCAGGCACCCAGAGCTCGGCCAGGCTGGCCACCACGACGACGGCGGGGCCCAGCACCACGCTCACCGTCAACCGCTCGCGGTAGCCCAGGCGGGTCCGCGAACCCGGGGCGAGCAGGTAGCGCCACAGGGCGAAGTAGCCCAGGACGAACAGCGCGGCCACCACGGCCCCCAGCCACCAGCCGCCGGCGATCCGCCACAGGGAGATCGCGCCCACCACGATGAGGGCCAGGTGGCCGATGAGCAGGACGATGCCGAACCAGCGCACCTCGGTGGCCGATTCGGCGACCTCGGAGACCTCGTCGGGGTGCACCTCGTTGCGTGTCTCTCGCCGACCCGTCACCGCGCCTCCTTCTTCTCGGTCTTCTCATCTGCGCGTTCCAACCGGTCCGTCAGTTCACGCAGTTCGCTACGCAGTTCACCACGGACGAAGTCGCGCGTGGCCAGTTCACCCAGATGCATGCGGATGGCGGCGATCTCGCGCGCGAGGAAGTCCATGTCGGCCCGCGACTGCTGCGCCACGCGGCGGTCTTCGTCGAGACTCAATTTGTCGCGCACCTCCTGACGGTTCTGTGCCAGCAGGATCAGTGGCGCGGAGTAGGAGGCCTGCGTCGAGAAGAACAGGTTCAGCAGGATGAACGGGTAAGGGTCCCACTTCAGCCCGAAGAGGCCGATGAGGTTGATCATCACCCACACGATGACGAAGACCGTCATGTAGACGAGGAACTTCGCGGTGCCCATGAATCGTGCGAAGCTCTCGGCGAAGATGCCGAACGTCTCGGAGTCGACGGCGACCTTGGGCAGCCAGGAACGTCGGCCCGGCGTCGAAAGGGGATTGCGCTCAGACATCGGCAGCCTCGCTCACCTCGCTGGCGTCCACCTCGTCCATGAGGTCACCTCGCCAGTCGTCGGGGAGCATGTGGTCGAGCACGTCGTCGACCGTCACGGCGCCCACCAGGTGCCCCTCCTCGTTGACCACGGGGGCCACGACGAGGTTGTACGTCGCGAAGAAGCGGCTGACCTGCGCGAGGGGGGTGTGGGGGCGCAGCGGCTCCAGGTTGTCGTCGATGAGCGTGGTCACCATGATGGTGGGGGGTTCGCGGAGCAGGCGCTGGATGTGGACCGCCCCGACGTAGCGGCCCGAGGGCGTCTCCAGTGGCGGGCGCGTGATGAACACCATGGAGGCCAGGGCGGGGGTGAGGGCCTCGACGCGGGCGTGGGCCAGCGCCTGCGCGACGGTGGCGTCAGTGTCGAGGATGATCGGCTCGGGCGTCATCATGCCGCCGGCGGTGAACTCCTCGTAAGCCATGAGGCGGCGCACGTCGGCCTGTTCCTCGGGCTCCATGCGCTGGAGGAGGTCCTCGGCGACATCGGCCGGCAGGTCGCGCATGAGGTCTGCCGCGTCGTCGGGGTCCATCTCGGACAACACGTCTGCGGCGCGCTCCATGTCGAGTTGCGAGATGAGCTCGATCTGCTCGTCCTCGGGGAGTTCCTCGATGGCCTCGGCGAGGATATCGTCGTCGAGCGCGTCGATGACCTCGGCCCGCGACTCCGGCTCCAGGTCGTGGAGTTCCTGCGCGATGTCGGCGGCCTTCATGTCGGTGAACTCGGCGATGAGGTGAGCGGCGGTGCGGCCGGTGGACAGGATGAGGTCCGGGATCTCCTTCCAGGAGACCACCTCGGGCTTGCCGCGGCCGCCGAACCCGAAGCGGCCGACTCCGGTCGAGGCGCGCAGCGCCACGGTGGCGAGTTCCCATTCGCGATTGCGCACCTGGGCCATGGAGATGTCCTCGATCCGCGTGGGGCGGTCGCGGTGGATGTTGCGGTCGAGCAGATCCGCGGCGACGAGGACCTCGGCCTCGCGTCGCTGGAAGCGCCGGGTGTCCACCTGGCCGAGGATGGCCACCTGGTTGGGGCTGATGTCGTGCACGCGGATCATCGGCACGAAGATGCGGGCCCTGGCGAACAGCTCGACCACGAGGCCCTTCACCCTGGGCGCGCGGCCGTCGGCGCGGAGGAAACACACCACATCCTTCACGCGCCCCACCTGGTCACCAGCCGCGTCGACGATGGGCATGCCCAGCACACGCGAGATGAAGACCTGCGTATCTTTGCTGACCATGGGGGTAAATGTACTGGGAACGGAGCGGAAATGACTGGTAGGCACCAGCGCGCCAGGCGCACCATCCTCGCGGTGCCCGGTTCGAGTGAGCGGTTCATCGCGAAGTCCACCGGGCTCGACGTCGACGAGGTGTTCCTCGACCTCGAGGACGGCGTGGCCGTGGGCGCCAAGGAGGAGGCTCGCGGGCTGATCGTCGAGTCCCTGCGCACGTTGACGTGGAAGGCGCCGACGGTGTCGGTGCGCGTCAACGACTGGATGACGCCGTGGACCCTCCGGGACGTGCTCGAGGTGATCGGTGGGGCCGGGGCCGCCGTGGACAGCGTGATCCTGCCGAAGGTCTCCACCCCGGGGCACGTCGAGGCCCTCGACCTGCTGCTCACCCAGGTGGAGCGCGAGCACGGGCTGGCGGTCGGGCGGATCGGGATCGAGGCGATCATCGAGGACGCCCGGGGCCTCGCTGCGGTGCAGGCCATCGCCGCGGCCAGCCCGCGGCTGGAGTCGCTGACGATGGGTCCAGGCGACATGATGGCCTCGCTCGGGATGCCCGGCCTGGGCGTCGGCGCCCTGGTCGACGGCTACCCGGGGGATCCGCTGCACCACGTGTTCGCCCAGATCCTGGTCGCCGCCCGGGCCAACGGGCTTCAGGCGATCGACGGGCCGTACGTCGCCATCCATGACCTCGACGGCTTCCGGGCCGCGGCCAGGAGGGTCGCGGCCCTCGGCTACGACGGCAAGTGGGTGTTGCACCCCACGCAGGTGGGCGCGGGGACTGAGGTCTTCACCCCATCGACGGAGGCGATCGAGCGCGCCCGGGCGATGGTGGACGCGGCTGACCGGGCGGCAGAACGCGGTGTCGGGGCTGTGCTGCTCGGCGACGAGATGGTCGACGAGGCCGGGGTGAAGCTCGCCCGGGCGCTCCTCGGCCGCATCGCCGAAACCCGGTGAGCGGCGTCTGCGGGGTCGCGTAGGCTTGAAAGCGGTTCAAGGAGGACACAATGGCCGAGCCCGCATCGCCGATGGGGAAGTTGATGAAGCTCAACTACCCACAGCACGTCGTCGAGTACTCGACGTATGAAGAGGCCCAGTCCGCCGTCGACTACCTCGCCGACAACAAGTTCCCAGTCGAGAACATCATGATCGTGGGCACCAACCTGAAACTGCTGGAACGCGTCACGGGTCGTCGCACCTGGGGCGGCGTGATCGCGGCCGGCGCGGCCTCGGGCGTCATGACCGGCCTTCTCGTGGGCCTCATGCTGATGTTCTTCGTGGGCGGCGGCAACGCCACCATGCTGTGGGTGGGCCTGGCCATGGGCATCCTGTTCGGCATCATCGCCCAGGGCCTCACGTACGCCATGAGCGGCGGCAAGCGCGATTTCAACTCGCAGCGCGTCACGGTGGCGGCCAGCTACGAGGTGCTCGCCGAACACCGCGTTGCCCAGTCAGCGCGGGACCTGCTGATGCAGCGCCCCGGCGCACGAGCGGCGCTCTTCGAGTGACGGCGGAGTTCTGGGACAACCGCTACTCGCATCCCAACTACTTCTACGGGTACCGCCCCAACGATTTCCTGAAGCAGCAGTCCTTCCTGCTCAAGCCCAACTCACGGGTGCTGTGCCTGGGCGACGGCGAGGGCCGCAACGGCGTCTACCTCGCCGGGCTGGGGCACCGCGTCGTGAGCCTCGACTTTTCCCGTGTCGCCCTCGACAAGGCGGCGGCGCTCGCTGCGGAGAAGGGCGTTGAACTCGAGACGTGGCACGTCGACCTGGCCAGCTGGGTGCACAACCCGGACCCGCTCGAGCAGTGGGATGGCGTGGTGTCGATCTTCGTGCACCTGCCGCCTGACCTGCGCCGACGCGTGGCTCAGGTGGTCACGCGCCAGTCGGCTCCGGGCGCCAAGTTGATCCTGGAGGCGTACACGCCGGCGCAGCTCTCGCTGGGCACGGGCGGGCCGAAGGACGTGGACCTGCTGCTGAAGCGCGACGACGTGGCGGCAGATTGGCAGGGCTGGCACCTCGACGTACGGTTGCTGGAGCGGCGGATCTTCGAGGGCATGGGGCACCAGGGGCTCAGCTCCGTCGTCCAGGCCCTCGGCCTTCGCGTCGGCTGAGGCAACCGGAGACACCCTTCGGGCCTGCGGGGGGTCTCCGGTAGGTTAAGGCCCACCGAGTCGTGAGGAGTGCCGCATGGATCTCAACTGGAGCTACTACAACCCCAACTCGCCCGCAGAGCGGGTACTGATAGTCGGACCGAGCCTCGGCGGCAACGCCGCCCATCAGTGGACCAAGGTGGCCGCTGAACTGATCGACGACGTGCGTGTCGTGTTCGTCGACCTCCCCGGCACCGGCCTGGGTGCCGTCTGGGACGACGCGGACGAGCCGTCGCTCGACACCGTGGCCGCCGCCATCGCCGACGTGGCGGACGAGGTGCGCGCAGACCTTGGCGGGGACGTACCCGTGTACTTCGCAGGGCTCTCGATCTCCGGCGCCACCGCGCTGCACCTGGCGCGTGACTACGCGAAGAGCGTCGCCGCCGTCGCCGTCGTGGCGTCCTCGGCCAAGGTGGGGGAGAGCGAGCGCTGGCGTGAGCGGGCCGACGCCGTCGACGCCCGCGGCACGCAGCGCCTTCTGGAGGAGACCACCAAGCGGTGGTTCACCCCGGCGTTCCGGGCCGAGCAGCCCGCCGCGGTCGACGCGATCATGGAGGGTCTGGCCTCGTCGGACGACCACTCCTACGCGCAGCTGTGCCGGGCCCTGGCCGAGCACGACGTGCGCGACGATCTCGGCCTCATCCGCATCCCCGTGATGATGATCGCCGGCGAACGCGACACCTCGACGCCGCTGGCCAACGTGGAGGCTGTCGCGGAGGGTGTGCTGCGCGGTGCGCTGCACGTCGTCGACGGCGCGGCACACATGGTGCCGGTGTCGCATCCGGTGCAGGTCGCTGAGCTGCTGCGTGGGCTTCTGGAGCGCCCGCTCGCCAGCCGCGTCGTGAGCGAGTCCGAAGACTGAGGCCCGCTGGAGCCGGCCGAGCTGGGGCCCTGGCCGGGCGCTGGGCGCCCGGCCAGGGGACCGTCACCCGGCGTCGCGTAGGTCCCTCATCCACTTCTCGACGGCGTCGGTCTCGCGGGGCAGCGACCCGGACAGGTTGACCGGGTCGCCGTCCGTGATCAGGATGTCGTCCTCGATCCGGATGCCGATGCCGCGGTACTCCTCTGGCACCAACAGGTCGCCCTGCTTGAAGTAGACGCCGGGCTCCACGGTGATGATCATGCCGGCCTTCAGCGTGCCCCCGCGGTACAGCTCCGCGCGGGCTGCGGCGCAGTCGTGCACGTCGAGGCCCAGGTGGTGGCTGGTGCCGTGCACCATCCATCGGCGGTGGAAGCCGCCCTCCTCGGACAGGGATTCCGCGGCTGACACCGGGAGGATGCCCAGTTCCTCGAAGAACTCTGCCAGCACCGTAATGGCGGCCTGGTGCACGTCGGCGAACAGGTTGCCCTTGCGGCACGCCTCGATGCCCGCCGTCTGGGCGGCCAGGACGGCCTCGTAGACGCGGCGCTGCGGCTCGGTGAACGCGCCATTGACGGGCATGGTGCGGGTCACGTCGGCGGTGTACAGCGTGTTGACCTCGACGCCCGCGTCGAGCAGGAGGAGGTCGCCGTCGACGAGGTCGCCGTCGTTGCGGATCCAGTGCAGAGTGTTGGCGTGGTCACCGCCGGCGGAGATCGTGTCATACCCGACGGCGTTGCCCAGGTGCCGGGCGTGCAGGCCGAAGATGCCCTCCACCCAGCGCTCGCCCCGGCCGTTCCTGACGGCGGCGGGCAGTTCGCGGGCCACGGCCTCGAAGCCGACGCGGGTGGCGTCGATTGCGCGCTTCATCTCGCCCACCTCGAACTCGTCCTTGACGAACCGGGCCTCGGAGACGGAACGTGCCAGGTCGGCGTCGAGCGCGGTGGCCAGGTCGCCGCGCGCCTGGTCGACCATCTCCGTGATGGCCGGGTCGGCGTCGCGGATGACGAGCGTGCGGTTCCCGGCCTCGCGCAGCACCTCAGCGAGGTCGGCGATGGCCCGGGAGTTCAGCTGCGTGGCCGCGGCCATCTCCTCGAGGGAGTCACGCTTGCCCACCCACACCTCGCCGTAGCGCGAATCCGCGTAGAACTCGCGGTCCGTGCGCGGGGCGCGGGGCTTGAAGAAGAGCGTGGCTTCGTCGTCGCGGATGACGAGGACGGCATCGGGCTCGCGGTCCTCGCCGAGACCGCTGTAGTACGTGAACGCGGTGTGCGGGCGGAACCGGTAGTCGGTGTCGTTGGAGCGCACCTTCAGCGGGCCGGCGGGGATGACGAGCGTCTGGCCGGGGTACTCCGCCGCCAACTTCTTGCGGCGCGCAGCCGTCCACTCACTGGCGGGCAGCTTCTCCGGCATGACGTCGGAATAGGGCTCCCAATCCTGGACGATGAACTTCTTGAACGCCTCGGAATAGGGGTCCCGGCGGTTCTCGGATGCGTCAGAGGGTGCGATCATGGCCGCCACTTTACGCTGCTGGCGCAGACCCACAGCAGGCGATCCTGGGGAACCGCTAGACCTTGCGGATGCGGATGGCCTCGATCGTGTGGTCACGGTCCTTGACCAGGATGGCCGTGGCGCGCTCCCGCGTGGGCGTGATGTTCTGCCGGAGGTTCGGGCCGTTGATGGTGTCCCAGATCTGGCCGGCGAGCTCGACCGATTCGGCGTCGGACAGGTCCATGAAACGGCGGAAGAAGCTGCGCTGGTCCTGGAAGGCGGTCTCCCGGAGGGTGAGGAAGCGGTCCAGGAACCATTCCTTGATGTGCTCCTCCTTGGCGTCCACGTAGACCGTGAAGTCGAAGAAGTCGCTCACCGCCAGGCCCGGGTGGCCGTCTGCCTCGATGCGGGCGGGCTGCAGCACGTTGAGACCTTCGACGATGAGGATGTCGGGGCTCTCCACCACGATGTGCTCGCCCTCCACGATGTCGTAGACGAGGTGCGAATAGACCGGGGCGAGCACCCGGGGTTCGCCGGACTTCACGCCCATCACGAACTGCAGGAGCGCCCGGCGGTTGTAGGACTCGGGGAAGCCTTTGCGGTCCAGCAGCCCGCGACGCTGAAGCTCCGCGTTGGGATAGAGGAAGCCGTCGGTGGTGATGAGATCCACCTTGGGGGTGCCGGGGGCGCGGCGCAGGAGTTCCTGCAGCAGGCGCGCCACCGTCGATTTCCCCACAGCCACGGAGCCCGCCACGCCGATCACGAACGGCGTGCGCTGCACATCGAGGCCCAGGAAGTCGTTGGACTGGGCGTAGAGCCGCCCGGTGTTGACCATGTGGAGGTGCAGCAACTGCGTGAGCGGCCGGTAGACCTCCGCGATGTCCAGTTGGCTCGTCGGGTCGCCGAGGCCCCTCAGCCTGGTCAGTGTTTCTTCGTCGAGATTGATCTGGGTGGCGTTCGACTTCTCGGCCCACGCGCGGCGTTGCAGCGTGACGTACGGTTCGGGCACAGCGCTCCTCGGTTGCTGGGTGTGCAGCCAGCAAGCATACGCCCGGCGTGTCTCCGTGGCAGGCGCGCCCCGCGGAAGCGCCCACCACGGGCGGCGGTAGTCAGCACCTCGAAGTGTCAATGTCAAGAAGTGGGCAAGGGTGCTGTACGGTTTTCGACGTGTGTGGAATCGTTGGATACCTCGGAACCCGTGACGGACTCGACGTTGTACTGAGCGGTCTGCGCCGCCTCGAGTACCGCGGCTATGACTCGGCCGGCATCGCCATGCCGCATGACGGGCAGATCGCCTGGCGCAAGCGCGCCGGCAAGATCGCCAACCTGTCAGCGGCCATCGATGAGGACCCCCTGCCCCGCAGCGCCGTCGCGATCGGCCACACGCGGTGGGCCACCCACGGCGCGCCCAACGATGCCAACTCGCACCCCCACGTCGCCGAGCGCATCGCCATCGTGCACAACGGCATCATCGAGAACCACGACAAGCTGCGCGCAGAACTCCACGGTGCCACGTTCACCTCGGAGACCGATTCCGAGGTCGCCGCGCATCTGCTGAACAAGGAAGTGCACGGGGGAGCCAGCCTCGTGGAGGCCATGCGCACCGTGGCGGCCAAGCTCGAAGGGGCCTTCACCCTCGTCGCCGTCGACGCGCAGGACCCTGACCGCATCGTGGCGGCCCGTCGGAACTCTCCGCTCGTGGTGGGCAAGGGTGACGGCGAGTACTTCCTCGCCTCGGACGTCGCCGCGTTCATCGCGCACACCCGCGACGCCGTCGAGCTCGGCCAGGACCAGATCGTCGAGATCACCCCTGATGGCGTCAACGTCACCACGTTCGACGGCGGCCCCGCCGAGACGAAGGACTTCCACGTCGACTGGGACCTGGAGGCCGCGCAGAAGCAGGGCTTCGACTGGTTCATGCGCAAGGAGATCTTCGAGCAGCCCAAGGCGGTCGCCGATACGCTCCTCGGCCGCCTCAACGAGCGCGGCGAGCTCGTCCTCGACGAACTGCGGATCAGCCCCGAGACCCTGCGCCGGATCAACAAGATCGTGATCGTGGCCGCGGGCACCTCCTTCTACGCCGGCCTGGTGGCCAAGTACGCCATCGAGCACTGGACCCGCATCCCCTGCGAGGTGGAGCTGGCCTCCGAGTTCCGCTACCGCGACCCCATCGTCGACCCCATGACGCTGGTGGTCACCATCTCCCAGTCCGGCGAGACCGCAGACACCCTGATGGCCATCCGCCACGCCCGCGAACAGCACGCCAAGGTGGTGGCCATCTGCAACACCAACGGCTCCACCATCCCGCGTGAATCCGACGCCGTGATCTACACCCACGCGGGGCCGGAGATCGGCGTCGCGTCCACGAAGGGCTTCACCACGCAGCTGGTGGCCTGCTACCTGCTCGGGCTGTACCTGGCCCAGGTCCGGGGCATGAAGTACGGCGACGAGATCGCCGCGCTGCTGGCAGAGCTGGAGCGGATGCCTGCCGCCATCCAGCAGGTGCTGGACAACAAGCAGCCCGTGCTGGACCTCGCCGCCGAACTCGTCGACGCCACGTCGGTGTTGTTCCTGGGACGGCACGCCGGGTACCCCGTCGCGCTGGAGGGCGCCCTGAAGCTCAAGGAACTGGCCTACATCCACGCCGAGGGCTTCGCCGCCGGAGAGCTGAAGCACGGCCCCATCGCGCTCGTCTCCGAGGGCCTGCCGATGTTCGTGATCGTCCCGCCCCGCGGCCGCGACCAGTTGCGCGACAAGGTCATCTCCAACATCGCCGAGGTGCGTGCCCGCGGCGCCCGCACGATCGTCCTGGCCGACGCCGACGACGAGGAGGCGCGCGCCGTCGCGTCGAACTTCATCGAACTGCCCAAGGTGTCGACGCTGCTGCAGCCCCTGGTCGCCGTCATCCCGCTGCAGCTGTTCGCCTGCGAACTGGCGACGGTGAAGGGTCACGATGTCGACCAGCCGCGCAACCTGGCGAAGTCCGTCACCGTCGAGTAGGGGGGCGGTCCGACACGGCTACGGCCCTCGTGCCTCGGACGCGTCCGGCTCAACCAGCGTTAGGGTGCTTCCATGATCGTGGGCATCGGGACGGACCTAGTGGTCATCGAGCGTTTCAAGCGGATGCTCGAGGAAAGGCCCAAACTCGGCGAGCGCCTCCTCACCGACGGCGAGCGCAAGCTCTCCGTCGAATCCCAGGCCGCGCGTTTCTCGGCCAAGGAGGCCCTGGCCAAGGCGCTCGGGTCGCCGGGCGGCATGCGGTGGCTCGACTGCGAGGTGGTCCGCTCCGACGAGGGCGTCCCGTCGTTCGCGACGACGGGCTCGGTCGCCGCCCGGATAGAGGCGCTGGGTGTGAGGCGCATCCATTTGTCCATCAGCCATGACGGTGGCTTCGCAACGACCATGGTGGTGTGCGAAGCATGAAGCAGGTCATCAGCGCGCAACAGATGCGCGACGCCGAGCAGCGTGTCTTCGACGCCGAACCCGACGTCGACCTCATGGGCCGGGCGGCCCTCGCGGTCGCTCAACTGGCTGAGGCGATTGCACCCCACGGCCCCGTTCTCGTGGCCGTCGGCCCCGGCAACAACGGGGGAGACGGGCTGTTCGCCGCCGCCCACCTGGCGGACCACCGGCCCGTCACCGTTTGGCCGGCGATGGGGAAATGCCATGAAGCCGGCCTGGCCGCCGCCCGTGGGGCAGGGTGCCACGTGGTCGACGCCGTGGGCGCCGCCGCCGCCCTGGCTGATGCGGCCCTGGTGATCGACGCGGTGACGGGCCTCGGTTCACGCCCGCACCTGCCCACCACCACCGCGACCTTCGCGGAGGCGTGCGACGCCGCGGCCGTCCCCGTGCTCTCCGTGGACCTCCCCAGCGGCCTCGACGCCGATTCCGGGCACCCGCACAACAGCTTCCGCGCCGAACACACCATCACCTTCGCCGCGTTGAAGGCCTGCCACGTGCAGGAGCCCGCGGCGTCGCGCTGTGGCGAGGTGCACGTCGCGGACATCGGGGTCGCACTCCCTGAGGGTGCCCCGAGGGACGGGCAGCGGGGCGCGTCGAAGGGTGCGGGCCTCGAGGAGGTGCGACAGGCGGAGGAGGCCGACGTGGCCCTCTGGTGGCCGGTTCCCGATGCCACCTCCGACAAGTACTCGCGCGGCGTGGTGATGGTGGACACCGGGTCCGAGCACTACCAGGGAGCGGCCCTCCTCAGCATCGCGGGAGCTGTCAACGCGGGCGCCGGCATGGTGCGCTACACGGGCCGCGTGCACTCCGGCCTGGTGCTCACCCGGTTCCCGAGCGTGGTGATGGGCGAGGGCAGGGCTCAGGCGATGGTGTTGGGGTCGGGCTGGGGCGACACCGACGGCGCCGAAGGGCGAGTCGCCAACGCCAAACTGCACGGCCTGCCCGCAGTCGTGGACGCCAACGCCCTGTACGCGCTGCCGCAGGGGCGGCTCGACGGCTGGTTGTTGACTCCGCACGCCGGTGAACTGTCCCGGATCCTCGGTTGCTCGCGGTCGCACGTGGAGAACGAGCCGGTCAGTTGCGCGCGGGAGGTGGCCCGCAGCACTGGGGCGGCCGTTCTCCTCAAGGGAGCCACGCAGTACGTGGCTGAGCCGTCGGGGCGCGTGACGATCGCGGTCCCCGGGCCCAGTTGGACGGCCCAGGCCGGTTCGGGTGACGTGCTCGCCGGCATCTGCGGCACGTTGCTGGCGGCAGGTCTGCCGGCGTGGAAGGCCGGTGTGCTGGGGGCGAGCATCCAGGCGATGACCGCCTGGCGCCATCCCGGGCCCTACCCGCCGGACGTGCTTGCCGGGCGGCTGCCCGAGGTGATCGCCTCGATCACTCCCCGGTGAAGAGTCCTTCGCCGATCCAGCCGCCCTCCTGGAAGCCCGGCGGGATCACGAACACGGCCGAGCCGATGGCCGTGGTCCACTCGTTGAGCGCGTCGCCCTGATCCAGCATCCGCTGCACGGGGATGAACTGGTCGGCGATGTCCGCCTGGAAGGCGCAGAAGATCAGGCCCGACGTCTCGACCGCCGTGCCGTCGACCCAGTCGTCGTGGGTGTAGTTGAGGCCGCGCCGCAGCATCCGGCGGCCGTTGTTCTGCGACGGATGGCTCCGCCGGGAGTGGGCGTCGAGCGCGATGACCGGCGCCCCGTCCTGCGTGGCCCCGAGGTCGACGTCGTCGCGTTCCCCACCCCCGGTGAGCGGCGCGCCGGTGTCGAGCCGACGACCCACCGACGCCTCCTGCCGGTCCCGCACGGCTTCGTCCCACCCCACGAGATCCATCTCGATGCGCCGCACCACCAGTTGGGTGCCGCCGGTGAGCCACTCGTCGGTGGATACGACGGCGGCGCTGAGGGTGTCGCCGGTGGGGTTCGCCGAGCCGTCCACCTGGCCGAAGAGGTTGCGCCCGGTGACCGCGGCACCCGTGGCGTCGACGGAGCGCCAGGAGCCGCGCTGGGCCCATCGTCGGGTGGCGAACGGGGCGGCGTCGGTCACGAACCGGCGCACGGCGTGGGCGACGCTGGTGGCGTCGTCGGCGGACACCCAGACGAGGAGGTCGCCGCCCGTCCAGCGCTGGTCGAGCGCGTCGTGCTGCATGGGCGGGATCTCCTGGAACCCGGCCGGGCGCTTCGCCTGCAAGCCGTCCAGTTCGAAGACGCGGGGGCCGAGGCCCACCAGCGCGGTCAGTGAGACGCCGGGTTGGGCCATGTGAGGCGCGAAGTCGCCCGCGGCGGGGCGGCCCTCCGTGAGCGCCACCACATCGCCCGTCCAGGCCCGGAGCAGCCGGCCGAGCGCAGCCTTGTCGGTCTGGGGGAGCAGGTCGAAGGCGACGAGCTCGCTCACCTGGGTCTTCGGTGTGAAGATGCCGGCCTGGTGCGCGCCGTAGGGGGAGTAGGTCTGTCCGACGACGCCGCCGTCGGTTCCCTGGTCTGGAGCGGGTGAAGCGGTGGCGCGCCCGGCCACCACTCCGGCAGCGCCGGCGATGCCGGCGGCACCGGCGTAACCGAACACCCCTCGACGGCTGACCTTGGACATGGCGCTCAGTGTACGTGTCTTCCGGCCCCTCATCGCCCGCGAGACGATTACCCCACGGGGTATTGTCTGTGTAGTCTGGCGGCCATGACGCCGCGTGCCCTCGCTCTTGCCGTTTCCGCCCTCCTCATCGCCGGCTGCACGTCGGCGCAGCCCGCCGCGCCGGGCGTCCTCGCCGCAGACCCGTGGGCCCGCACCACCGACGGCGCTGAGCGTCCGGACATGACCGCCGTCTTCGTCAACCTCACCAACCCATCGGACGAGGACCGGGTACTGGTCGAGGCCGACTGTGGCGACGTCGCCGAGAAGACCGAGCTCCACGTCATGGAGAACCAGGACGGGAAGATGGTGATGGTCAAGGCCGAGGGCGGCATGACCGTCCCGGCAGGCAAGCACTGGCACCTGGCGCCCGGCGGTCCGCACATCATGCTGATGGGGCTCACCCGCGAACTTCCGGCCGGCTCGGAGGAACTCACCTGCACCCTCACGTTCGACGACGGGCAGAGAATCGAGATCCTCGCACCCGTCAAGCAGTTCACCGAGGAGCAGGACTCCTACCACGAGCATGCCGAGGACGGCACAGAGGTCACCCCGGCCGGATGACCACCGCCGGGTTTCATCCAGCGTTCACCTCGTGTTCCCCCGGCTACCGGGAGTGGTTCACCCTCGTGAGTATTGTGGAACTGTGAGAGTCGCGATCGTCGCAGAATCTTTTCTTCCCAATGTCAACGGGGTGACCAACTCCGTGCTCCGCGTGCTCGAACACCTCAAGGCCCACGGCCACGAGGCGATGGTCATCGCCCCGTCCGACGGTGGCAAGACCCCCAAGCACTACCTGGGCTTCCCCATCGTGCCGGTCAACTCGATCGGCCTGCCGGGCTACGACGTGGTGCGCGTGGTGACCACCACCAGCTTCAACATCGAGCGCATCCTGACCAACTTCCGCCCTGACGTGGTGCACCTGGCCGCGCCGTTCATCGTCGGCTACAAGGCGGCCTCGGTGGCCGCCAAGCTGGGCATCCCCATGGTGGGCATCTATCAGACGGAGATCCCCACCTACGCTGCCCGCTACGGCGTGCCGTCGCTGGAGCCCGTCTTCTGGCACCACCTGCGTCAGGTGCACTCGCTCGCCTCGCTGAACTTCGCTCCGTCCACCTTCGCCCGCGACCAGCTGATCGAGCAGGGCGTTCCCCGCGTCGGCGTCTGGGGCAGGGGCGTGGATTCCGTGCGTTTCGACCCCGCCAAGCGCAGCGACGCCTTCCGCGCGCGCTTCGCCCCCAACGGGGAGCGGCTCATCGGTTTCATGGGGCGGTTGGCCTCGGAGAAGCGCGTGGAGGACCTGGCGGCCGTCGCAGCAGTGCCCAATACCCGCATCGTCATCATCGGCGACGGCCCGTTGCGCGGCCAGCTCGAAGCAACGCTGCCCAACGCCGTGTTCACCGGCCTGCTCACGGGCGAGGACCTGCCCACCGCGTTGGCCAGC
This sequence comes from Tessaracoccus sp. MC1865, assembly GCF_017815535.1. Classification (NCBI taxonomy): domain Bacteria; kingdom Bacillati; phylum Actinomycetota; class Actinomycetes; order Propionibacteriales; family Propionibacteriaceae; genus Tessaracoccus; species Tessaracoccus sp. MC1865. The sequence goes on from NZ_CP072596.1 coordinate 875,551, forward strand.
CTGGACCTGTTCGTCCACACCGGAGACCTCGAGACGTTCTGCCAGGCCATCCAGGAGGCCAAGTCCTCCGGCCTGCCCATCGTCGCGCCCCACCGCGGCGGCCCCATCGACCTGGTGGACCAGTCGCGCACCGGATGGCTGTACCGCCCCGGGGACCTGGAGGCCATGCGCGGTCACGTCGTGGACCTGATCGGTGACGATGCGAAGCGCCAGGCGTTCGGCGCGGCCGCCCGCGAGTCCGTGTTGGGGCGCACGTGGGAGAAGGTGTGTGCCGAATTGATGGGGCATTACACCAAGGCCATCCGCATGTCGGTGCGCGGCGGCCACCTCGTCGGCTGAGGGTGATCCCCGCTCCCGGCGGGTGCCGAAAGAGGGGGCACAGACCCCTCAAATAGGGGATGCGGCCAATCTGGTGTAAGCTCGACAGGCCCGATGCGGCGCCCAATCGCGCCAACTTGACGCCCAAGCGTCAAATTTCCTATTTGAGCGGGCAGTCCAGTCTCAGGTGGACCTATTCCCTGAGCGCATACCCCTCGAAGGGCAACAACACAATGACTTCACCGATCCGTAAGGCTCGGTGGTCCGCTGACAAGCGCGCCACCAAGGGCCTCAATCCTCAGCGTCGTGGCGTCGGCCGCACCGACCGTCGCGATGATTCCGCACCTCTGAACCGCAAGCAGCGCCGCGCGCTCCAGTTCGCAGACCGCGAACCGGGTTCCGAGAACCGCGAGAGCCAGGGCAACGACGAGACCCGTCGCGACACCCGTCCCAGCACCTCGCGTCCCGCCGGCAACTGGGGCGACCGTCCCCGTCGCGATGACCGTGACGACCGTCGCCCCCGTTTCGACCGCGACGACCGTCGTCGCGACGACCGTTCTGAGCGCGACGATCGCCGTCCCTCATTCCAGCGTGATGACCGTCCCCGTCGCGACGACCGTGACGACCGCGGCCCCCGCTTTGACCGTGACGACCGTCGCCCCCGCTTCGAGCGCGACGATCGCCGTCCGTCGTTCCAGCGCGATGACCGTCCCCGTCGTGACGATCGCGACGACCGCGGCCGCAATGACCGCTTCGACCGCGACGACCGTCGCCCCCGCTTCGACCGTGACGACCGCAACGGTGCCGGCCCCGAGCGCCGCGAACGCCGCAGCGACTCGTGGGGCGAGCGTCCGGCCCGCAAGCCGTTCGAGCAGCGCCACACGCACGAGCCGCGCGGTCACGAGGATCGTCGCCGTCCGTTCGACCGCGATCGCCGCAACGGTTTCGACCGTCCGGAGCGCCCCAGCCTTGAAGAGTTCGAGGCCGAGGCGGATCAGATGAGCTGGGAGGCCACCACAGCCGAGGGTGTGCAGGGCGAGATCTCGTCCGGCTTCCTCGAGTTGGGTGTGCACGAGCAGCTCGTCCGCGTGCTGGCCGCGCAGGGCATCACCGAGCCGTTCCCGATCCAGCAGGCGACCATCGCCGACGCGATCGCGGGCCGCGACGTGCTCGGCCGTGGCCGTACCGGCTCCGGCAAGACGCTCGCCTTCGGACTGCCGATGCTGAGCCGCCTCGCCGCCGGTACCCCCGTCGGATCCCCGCGCGCCATCATCCTGACGCCCACCCGTGAACTCGCGCTGCAGATCGCCGACGTCCTGTCGCCCCTGGCCTCCAAGGTCGGCATCGACCTCACGCTGATCACCGGTGGCATGAGCTACGCGCCGCAGCTGAAGGCCTTCGCCCGCGGCGTCGACGTCGTCGTGGCCACCCCCGGCCGCCTCATCGACCTCATCGAGCAGGGCGCCGCAGACCTCAGCCAGGTCCAGGTCACCGTCCTCGACGAGGCAGACCACATGGCGGACATGGGCTTCCTCACCGAAGTTCGCACCATCCTCGACGCCACCCCGGAAGGCGGCCAGCGTCTGCTGTTCTCCGCCACCCTGGACAACGCCGTCGGTTCGCTGGTGCGCAAGTACCTGTCCAACCCGGTCACCCACGAGGTGGACTCCGAGAAGGCGTCGGTCAGCACCATGGTGCACCGCCCCATGCTGGTTCGCCCGCACCACAAGAACCAGGTCACCGCGGAGATCGCCAACCGTGACGGCCGCACCGTGCTGTTCGCCCGTACGCAGATGGGCACGGACCGTATCGCCGCCCAGCTCCGCGACGCGGGTGTCATGGCCGGCTCGCTGCACGGCGGTCTCACCCAGGGCGCCCGCGCCCGCATCCTGGCGGCGTTCCGGGAAGGCCTCGTGCCGGTCCTGGTCGCCACCGATGTCGCGGCCCGTGGCATCCACGTCGACGATGTGTCGCTCGTGCTGCAGGTGGATCCGCCGCACGACTCGAAGGACTACCTCCACCGCGCCGGGCGTACCGCCCGCGCCGGTAACGAGGGCGTCGTCGCGACGATCGTGCTGCCCCACCAGCGCAAGGTGGCCCAGCGTCTGCTGAGCCAGGCCGGCGTGCAGGCCGAGGGTCTCACCGTGGAGCCGGGTTCGCCCGAACTCCGCGAGGCCACCGGCGCCCGCCCCGTCAGCGGTGTGGCGATCCAGGAATCCGATTACCTGGCGCTCATCGCACCGAAGCAGCAGCCGCGTCGTCGTCCCGACGGCCCGCGTGGCGGTGGCCGCGGTGGATACCGCAGCGGAGGCCGTAGCCGCAACCGTTGGTGAGGCGTACTATTTCCCCGCTATGACATCTGATCTCGAAGTGCGGGTGGCCGAACCGGCCGACGCCGCCGAACTGCTGCAGGTCATCCGCGCAGCATTCTCGGCCCGCCGCCCGGTGGACCCACCCGCAGAGGCCCTCACAGACGCCGTAGCCGACATCGAGCATGCGCTCACCGTCGGCTCCGGCGTCGTGCTGGTCAATGACGGTCACCTCGTCGCCGGCCTGCTCATCGAGCTCGACGGCGACGTGGCGACGTTGCGCCGGGTCTCCGTGCTGCCCGCATGGGCCGGCAAGGGGCTGGCGCGCATGCTGGTGCAGAGCGCCCTGACGCTCGCCGTCGACCTGGGCGCCCGTCGCGTCGAACTGGTGGCGCGCCAGGAGTTCCCGGAGATCGTCCAGTGGTGGCGGGACCATGGCTTCGAGGTGCTGGGCGGCGTGCCCAACGGCCACACGATGGGCCGCGACCTGCCGGTGATCATCGACGTGCCCACGGCAGAAGACATGCGCTCGCTCGGCCGCAGGCTGGCGGGGCTGCTGCGCAAGGGCGACGTCATCGTCGCCACCGGCGACCTCGGCGCCGGCAAGACGACGCTCACGCAGGGCATCGGAGAGGGCCTGGGCGTCACCGGCCCGATCATCTCTCCCACTTTCGTGATCTCGCGCGTCCATCCGCATCCGGGTGAGGGCCCGGCCCTGGTGCATGTCGATGCGTACCGGCTGGGGGGTTCCGCCGAGTTCGCCGACATCGACCTCGACGCGTCGCTCTCCGAGGCCGTCACCATCGTCGAATGGGGCTCGGGCCTGGCCGAATGGCTGGCCGATTCCCGCCTCGAGATCGACATCGAGCGCGGTCTCAACTCGGACCAGCGCACCGTCCACCTCACCGGCATCGGCCCGCGCTGGGCCGGGGCCCTGGAACCGCTCAGGGAGCAGCTATGACCTGGACCGTGGGAATCGACACGAGCCACGTGGTGGCCGTGGGCATCGCCCGCGACGGTGCACCCGTCGCGAGGGTGATCGTCGACGACACCCGCGCGCATGCCGAGGCCCTCATGCCGTCGGTACTGGAGGTCTGTGCGCAGGCCGGCATCGCGCTGACCGACGTGGACGAGTTCGCCGTCGGGATGGGCCCCGGGCCCTTCACGGGGCTCCGGGTGGGCATCGCCACCGCCTGGACCCTGGCCCTGGCCGGCAACAAGCCGGTGCACGGGGTGTGTTCGCTCGATGTCGTCGCACGTCAGTGGGTTGAAACCGCGGACCGCTCGCCGGCCGTTGACGGCCGCCTCGGGGGAGGCTTCATCGTCGCCGCCGACGCCCGGCGCAAGGAGTTGTACTGGGCCACCTACGACGCGGACGGCAATCGCACCGGCGAGCCTCAGGTGAGCGCCCCCACGGAACTTCCCGCACTGCCGGTGGCGGGCGCGGTCCCCGTGGAGTACCACGAGTTCCTCGACATCCAGGGCCCGCAGGCGCTGGACCCGGCTGTCCTCGCGGCGCGCTGGGCCACCCTTGCCCCTGCCGGGGACGAGCCCTACTACCTGCGCCCGGCCGACGCGACGGTGCCGGGCAAGCCCAAGTCTGCGCTTCCGCGCCTGCGAGCGCGCCGATGAACGTCGACATCGCCACGCTCGACGACCTCCCCGCGATCCTCGGGCTCGAAGACCACTTCGAACGACGCGTCTGGTCAGAACAGTCCTGGCACGACGAACTCGTCGGCCTCGGCCGGCTCGTGCTGATCGCCCGGAAGACGGCGGGCAACGTCATCGGGGTCGCCTGTTTCCAGCACGTGGACGAGGTGGTCGACCTGCACCGCATCGTGGTGGCACCGGAAGAGCGGCGGCTCGGCTTCGCCCGCGTCATGCTCGTCGCCGGCCTGCAGTGGGCCATCGCCCAGGGCGCCAGCCGCATGCTGCTGGAGGTCGACCACACCAACGTGCCGGCCATCGCCCTGTACCGCGGCTACGGGTTCCGGCAGGTGGCCGTCCGCCGCGGATACTACGCGCCGGACCGCGACGCGCTCGTCCTGGAGCGGCAACTGGAAGGCGTCGACGCGGATTCCGTCGGCATGTGGGACATGGAGGCACTCGATGACTGAACCCCTCGACGACGCTCAGGGCCCGCTGGTGCTTGGCCTCGAGTCGTCCTGTGACGAGACCGGCGTCGGCATCGTCCGCGGCCGCACGCTGCTTGCCAACGAGGTCGCCAGTTCGGTGGACCTGCACGTCCGCTTCGGCGGCGTCGTCCCCGAGGTCGCGAGCCGCGCGCACCTGTCGGCGCTGATCCCCACCATCGAGCGCGCCGCCGAGAAGGCGGGGATCAAGCTCGCCGACGTCGACGCGATCGCCGTCACCGCGGGGCCGGGCCTGATGGGCGCCCTGGTCGTCGGGCTGGCGTCCGCCAAGGCGCTCGCCGCCTACCTCGGCAAGCCGCTCTACGGCGTCAACCACCTCGTCGGCCACGTCGCCGTCGACCTCTTGGACCACGGCCAGCTGCCCACACCCGCCGTCGCGCTGCTGGTCTCCGGCGGCCACACGTCGCTGCTGCATGTCGAGGACATCGCCACGAAGATCACGGAGATCGGCGCCACCATCGACGACGCGGCCGGTGAGGCCTACGACAAGGTGGCCCGCATCCTCGGCCTGTCCTATCCGGGCGGCCCGGTCATCGACAAACTCGCGCAGGAGGGTGACCCCAAGGCCATCCGCTTCCCGCGCGGCCTCACGGCGCGGCACGACCTGGAGAAGCACCGCTACGACTTCTCGTTCTCTGGCCTCAAGACCGCAGTGGCCCGCTGGGTGGAGCAGCGGCGCCTCGACGGTGAGGAGATGCCCGTCGCAGACGTCGCCGCCTCGTTCCAGGAAGCGGTGTGCGACGTGCTCACGGCCAAGGCGGTCGCCGCGGCGCAGGAGTACGGCGTGGACACGATCCTGCTGGGCGGGGGAGTGGCGGCTAACTCGCGCCTGCGCACGCTGCTCGAAGAGCGCGCCAACGCCGTCGGCATCGAACTGCGTCGGCCCCGGCCGGCCCTCTGCACCGACAACGGCGCGATGATCGCGGCCGTGGCCAGCGAGGTCATCCGGGCGGGCGTCGCACCGTCGGGTCTGGACATCTCTGCACACTCCGGCCTCCCCGTCGGGACCATCTCCGTCTGAGGATCGGATGTGTTCGTTCAAATGGTGCGGGAGTAGCACGGCGGGGTCAAAGACGCAACAAGGTAACGATCTGGTGTCAAAGAACCTGTGATTCTTCCACGACGCACTTAATTGTCGATAAGGTCGCCAACACTAAGTTGGGCCCACTGCGTGGGGCCCACGAGTGTCGTCCTACGACAAGGAGAATCAATGAAGTTCAGGCGAACATCCGCCTCGCTGGCAGTGATGCTCAGCGGCGCGCTGCTGCTGAGCGCTTGCACCAGCCCCGACGAGACCGAAACCCCGCCGGCCGGCGAAACCACCGCGGCCACGGGTTCGGAAAGCCCCGGTACTGAAGACACCGCCAGCGCCGATCCCTCGGCGTCCACGGACCCCTCGGCGTCCGATGGTGAGAACCCCGCGGCCTGCCTGCAGGACGTCGGCATCACCGAAACCCAGGACGGCGAGGTCCGCTACACCGCAGGCCCCGGCGACTGGAGCGGTTACAACTCCATCACCTACAAGACGTACTCGACGTACAACTCGGCCGTTGCCGCACACATGTTCTCGAGCTTCATCTACTTCGGCACCGATGGCACCATCTGTGACAACAAGGACTTCGGCTCGTACGAGGTGCTGTCCGAGGATCCGCTGGAGATCGAGTACACGATCAACGATGACGCGGTGTGGTCTGACGGCACCCCGGTCACCATCAACGACTACCTGATGGACTGGGCAGCCCAGAACCCCGAGTTCCTCGTCCCCGGCTACGCCAGCGGCGAGAACCCCGACGCCCCGGTCGTGTTCGAGCACGTCTCCAGCTCCTTCGCCCAGTACGTGCCCGAGGGCCCGCAGGGCGAGGTCGGTTCGAAGACCTTCACGGTCAAGTACACCAACCCCTACCCCGACTACAAGCTGACCGTGGGCTCGGCGCTGCCGGCGCACGTCATCGCTGAGAAGTCCGGCCTCACCCCCGAGGCGCTGGCCCAGGCCGTGCTCGACCGCGATGCCGAGACCGTCAAGAAGGCCGCCGAATTCTGGAACACCGGCTGGGCCTACAACCCGGGTGAACTCCCGGCAGACCTGGCTGACGTCCCCTCCTCCGGCCCGTACAAGCTGAAGGAAGGCGGCTGGACCGCTGGTCAGTCGCTGACGCTCGAGGCGAACGAAGAGTACTGGGGTACTCCCGCCGCCACGAAGAACCTCATCTTCCGCTTCATCGACGACGCCCAGCAGGTGCAGTCGCTGCAGAACGGTGACGTTCAGGTCATCCAGCCCCAGGGCACCGTCGACCTCGTCGGCCAACTCGACGCCATCGGCGACGCCGTCAAGGTGGACAAGTACTCCTCCCTCACCTGGGAGCACCTCGACTTCAACTTCCGCGACACCAGCGCCTTCGCTGATGCCAACGGTGGTCTCGAGCTGCGTCAGGCCTTCGCCTACTGCGTCCCGCGTCAGCAGATCGTCGACCAGCTGATCAAGCCGATCAGCCCCGACACTGTTCTCATGAACGCCCGCGAGGTCTTCCCGTTCCAGGACGAGTACCAGGGTGTCGTTGACGCTTCCTACGGTGGCGAGTACGACACCGTCGACATCGAGAAGTCGAAGGAACTCCTGGCAGCTGCCGGCGTCACCGCTCCGGTGGACGTGCGGATCGGCTACCGCGCCGGTAACCAGCGTCGTACCGACACGGTTGCCGCGATCAAGGCCTCGTGTGACCAGGCCGGCTTCAACATCATCGACACCAACGCGGCTGACTTCTTCGAGGTCGCGCTGCCCAACGGTGACTACGAAGTCGCTCTGTTCGCGTGGGCCGGTTCCGGCCAGATCACCTCGGGCGAGAACATCTACGCCACGGGCAAGAGCCAGAACTACGGCGAGTACAGCAACGAGGACGTCGACGCCGCATGGGCCGAGCTGACCAAGACGCTGGACCGCGAAGAGCAGCTCGCTGCCATCGAGAAGATCGAGACGGCTCTCTGGGACACGCTGTACGGCATCCCGCTGTACGCCCACCCCGGCATCGCTGCCTACGACGCAGGGCTGCAGAACGTTCGCGCCACCTCGACGCAGGACCAGGTTTCCTGGAACGCGCCGCAGTGGCTGAACAGCTGACCTCCTGAGGTCAGTGCCTAGCCGCTGAAACCGAATAGGGGGCAGGTGACTTCCCGAAGTCACCTGCCCCCCTTTCGTTGCCAACCATGCCAAGTGGCGTAGACTCAGCCAGCGCCAGAGTTGGACAAGCGCGGGTTCAGCTCGAGAAACCTGTAAGGAACGCATACCTGTGATCAGATACATCGCCAAGCGCTTGGGGATCTCCGTCCTCGTTCTGCTGCTCGGCTCGCTGTTGCTGTTCGTGTTGACGATCAACTCCGGCGACCCGCTCGAAGACCTACGTGAATCCAACGCCCCCAACCGCGCCAACCTCATCGCGCAGCGCATCAACTACATGGGGTTGAACCAACCCTGGTACGAGCGCTACTGGGACTGGCTGTCGGGAGCGTCCAAGTGTCTCGTGGGCCAGTGTGATCTCGGGCTGGACCGCAAGGGCCAGTCGGTCAATGCCATGGTCGTCACGGCGGCAGGCTCGACGCTGCGCCTCGTCGTCTTCGCCACCATCCTCGCCATCATCATCGGTGTGACGCTGGGTATCGTGACCGCCATCCGGCAGTACTCGGGCTTCGACTACGCCGTCACCTTCATGGCCTTTGTGTTCTTCTCGCTGCCGGTCTTCTGGTTCGCCGTGCTGCTCAAGCATTACGCCGCAATCGAGTTCAACAACTGGATAAAAGAGGCCAGCTTCAGTCCACAGTCAATAGTGATCATCGCGGCGTTACTGGCATTCGTTCTGATGGCCGCCATCGGCGGTGAATGGAAGCGTCGGCTCATCAACTTCGCTGTCGCCTTTGTCGTCTTCGCCGGCGCACTGTTCTATTTCGACGCCGTCACCTGGTTCCGCCGGCCCTCGATCGGCCTGCCCATCTTCGCCATCGTCGCGCTGGCGCTGGCCGCCCTGATCGTCGGCATGACCTCCGGTTTCGCGAACAAGAACGTCCGCAACGCCGTGGCCACCACCGCAGTGGCGGGGATCATCGGCTACGCGCTGATGCGCGGCACCCTCATGACCAACCCCTCCTGGCTGCTGTTGGCGCTGTGCTTCCTCGGTGCTGTGGCCATCGCACTGATCAGCGGCTGGTTCTGGGGAGGCTTCTCCCGCAAGCAGGCGATGATCTCCTCCTTCATCTGGTCCCTGATCGCCACGCTGGTGGCGGCCGGAGACCTGTTGCTGAGCAACTGGTCAAAGTACCTCAAGGAGATCCCGCGGCCCGTGCCCACCATCGGCTCGGAGACCCCCAACTACGATTCGACGTTCTGGAACCACGCCATCGACTCTCTGACGCACATCGCGCTGCCGACGGTGGTGCTGACGCTGATCTCGATCGCGGCCTACACCCGGTACACCCGCGCGTCGATGCTGGACGTGCTCAACCAGGACTACATCCGCACCGCCCGTTCCAAGGGCATCTCGGAGCGCAAGGTGATCACCCGCCACGCGTTCCGCAACTCGCTGATCCCGCTCGCCACCATCGTCGCGTTCGACTTCGCCGGCCTGATCGGCGGCGCGGTCATCACGGAGACGGTGTTCGGCTGGCAGGGCATGGGCCAGTTGTTCAACGTCGGTCTCAACCAGGTTGACCCGGCACCCGTCATGGCCTTCTTCCTGGTCACCGGCACGGCAGCCGTGCTGATGAACATGCTGGCGGACATTGCCTATGCCTTCCTCGACCCGCGGATCGCGCGCTAAGGAGATTGACGAATCATGACTCAGGATCCGAACCGCACCCCTCTGCAAATAGAGGGCGACGCCTTCTCCATCGAGGACGACGTCGAAACCAGCAACACGAAGTCGTACTCGCAGGGCCAGCTGGTCCGCAGGCGCTTCTTCAGGCACAAGGGCGCCATGGTCGCCCTGACCGTCCTGATCCTCCTCATCCTGTTGGCGTTCTCGTCCATCGGCGTGGGGCCCCTGCCCGGATGGTGGGACAAGGACTTCATCAACGCCTACCCGCCGGTCAACAGCGGCCAGCCGACGCTGCAGTTGTGGCCCTTCCAGATCGGTGAGCACCCGTTCGGGCAGAACACCATCGGCAAGGACTACTTCGCGCTGGTCATGAAGGGCGCCCAGCAGTCGCTGTTCATCGCCTTCATGGTGGGCCTGCTGGCCACCTTCATCGGCACCAGCATCGGCGCCATCGCCGGCTACTACCGCGGCTTCGCCGAAAGCCTGCTCATGCGCGTCACCGACCTGTTCATCATCATCCCCACCCTGGTGCTCGCCGCGGTGCTGGGCCGGATGGCCGGATCGAGCATCCCCCTGCTGGCACTGGTGCTGGGACTGGTCTCCTGGACCGGCCTCGCGCGCCTCGTGCGCGGTGAGGTGCTGTCGCTGCGCGAGCGCGAGTTCGTGGCGGCCGCCCGCGCCGTCGGCACGTCTGCGCCGCGCATCATCGTGCGCCACATCCTCCCCAACGCGCTGGGCACCATCGTCGTCAACGCAACCCTGCTCATCTCGTCGGCGATCCTGCTGGAGACGGCGCTGTCGTTCCTCGGGTTCGGCGTCAAGGCGCCCAACACCTCGCTCGGTCTGCTGGTCAGCGAGTTCCAGAATGCCCTGACCACGCGGCCGTGGCTCTTCTGGTGGCCCGGCATCTTCATCCTCATCATCGCCCTGTGCGTCAACTTCATCGGTGACGGCCTGCGCGATGCCTTCGATCCCCGCCAGCAGATGGACTGATCATGACGACAACTGACAACCAGTACACCGGCCCGCGGTTCACCGGGGAGAACCCGGTGCTGAAGTTCGACGAACTCGACGTGCGGTTCCGCACCGAGTTCGGCACCGTCCACGCCGTCAAGGGCCTCACCCTCTCGGTGGAGCCCGGCGAAGTGATGGCGCTGGTCGGCGAGTCCGGCTCCGGCAAGTCCGTGTCCGCCACGACTGCGCTCGGCCTGCTTCCGAAGACCGCCCGCATCCAGGGCGAGACCCGCGTCGGCGACAAGACCATCAACCACCTCAGCCCCCGCGAGTTGCGCAAGGTGCGCGGCAAGAGCGTCGCGATGGTGTTCCAGGAGCCCATGACGGCGCTCAACCCCGTCATCAAGATCGGTGACCAGCTCATCGAGTCGATGGAGGTGCACGGTGTCGCCTACGGGCGCCAGGCGTGGAACCGGGCCATCGACCTGCTCAAGGCCGTCGGCATCCCCGGCGCCGAGCGGCGCGTGAACCAGTTCCCCCACGAACTTTCAGGCGGTATGCGCCAGCGCGTCGTGATCGCCATGGCGCTGGCCTGTGACCCCGAGGTCATCGTCGCCGACGAACCCACCACAGCCCTCGACGTGACCGTGCAGGCCGAGATCCTCGACCTGCTGCGCTCGTTGAAGGACAAGCTCAACACCGGCATCCTGCTCATCACGCACAACATGGGCGTCGTGGCGGACATGGCCGACAACGTGGCCGTGATGTTCAAGGGCAACATCGTGGAGCGGGGCCCCGTCGAGCAGGTGCTCCTCAACCCGCAACACCCGTACACCAAGAGGCTGCTGGCGGCCGTGCCGCACCTGGGCGACGGCCCCGGCCAGTTCGGCGAGGCGCCCAACCCGGTCGCGGAGGAGGCTGAGGCGGCCCTCGACGTGCGCAACCTCGTCGTCGAGTACCACCGCGCGGGCAAGAAGCCGTTCCGCGCCGTCGACGACGTGTCGTTCGACGTGCGCCGCGGCGAGATCGTCGGGCTGGTGGGCGAATCCGGCTCCGGTAAGTCGACGATCGGCCGGGCGCTGCTGGGGCTCATCCCGTCCCATTCGGGCGAGGTGCAGGTGCTGGGCGAGGACCTCCTCTCCATGCGCGGCAAGGAACTGCGCCGGCTCCGCAAGCGGATCGGCGTCATCTTCCAGGACCCGGCCGCTTCCCTCAACCCCCGGTTCCCCGTCGGCGATGTGATCTCCGAGCCGCTCGAGGTGCACAAGGTGGGCGACCGCAAGTCGCGCGAGAACCGCGTGCACGAGCTGCTGGAGGCCGTCCAGCTGCCGCGCTCCGCGTTCAACCGCTACCCGCACGAGCTCTCCGGCGGTCAGCGCCAACGCGTGTCCATCGCCCGCGCCCTGGCTCTGAACCCGGACCTCCTGATCGCGGACGAGCCCACCTCGGCGCTCGACGTGTCGGTGCAGGCCTCGGTGCTGGCGATGTTCACCACGCTGCAGAAGGAATTCGGCTTCGCGTGTCTGTTCATCTCGCACGACCTCGCCGTCATCGACTCGCTGGCGCACCGCGTCGTCGTGATGCAGTACGGCAAGATCGTCGAGGCCGGGAGCCGCGAGCAGGTGCTGCTGAACCCGCGGGAGGAGTACACCAAGCGACTCCTCGCCGCCGCGCCCGTTCCGGACCCCATCGAACAGCGCGAGCGTCGCGCCGCCCGCCACGCGTTGCTGAAGGAACTCGGCGACGAGATCGTGGAGTTCGACGCCCGGGAACTCGACTTCGAGAAGTGACGCGCACGGCCGCACTTGAGGCGGCGATGCTCGAAGCGGATCCCTCCTCCCTGAAGGCGGGGGAGCGGCTTCGGGCGCGCTTCACGGCCGACGAGGTCGCCTGGGCGCTCACCCAGGCGGCGCTCCGGCGCAAGGGAGTGGCGAAGTTCACCCGCGCGTCGGAGATGTTGTTCACTCCGGCCGGGCTGGAGCAGGCCTCCCGCGAACCAGTCGCGCGCTGGAGGGCCCAGCGGTTCCTGGCCGCCGGCGTCACGGAGGTCTGGGACCTGGGCTGCGGCATCGGTGCGGACGCCATGGCGTTCGCGGCCGCAGGCCTGCGCGTCGTCGCCGTGGAGCTGGACCCCGAGACCGCGGCCGTGGCCCGGGACAACCTCGATCTGGTGGGCGGCGGCGAGGTCATCGTCGCAGCCGCTGAGGACGTCGACGTGCCTGCGGAGGCCGCAGTGTTCCTCGACCCGGCCCGGCGAACCGCGCGGGGCCGAACCTGGAATGTCGCCGATTTCGCGCCGTCGTGGGAGTTCGTGCTCGCGCACCTGGCGGGGGAGCGGTTCGCCTGCGTGAAGCTCGGCCCGGGAGTGCCCAAGGAACTGATCCCGGGCGACGTCCAGGCGTGCTTCGTGAGCCACCACGGGGACGTCGTGGAGGCCTCGCTGTGGAGCGGACTGCCCGAGGGGCCGCAGGCGGTGGTGTTGGCGTCGGCGCAGGACGAACTGGGCCCGGCCGGGCGCCGTCCGCTGGACGTGCGGCCCGTGGGCCGCTACCTGATCGAGCCCGACGGCGCGGTGATCCGGGCGGGCCTGCTGGATGCGATCGAGCCGGAGCGCGACCGGTGGCTGCTCGATGCGCACATCGCCTACCTGTCGTCCGATGAGCCCGTCTCCTCGCCGTTCGCCACGGATTTCGAGGTGCTAGAGGACCTGCCCTATGACCTCAAGGGTTTGCGCGCATGGGTGCGCGACAACTCCGTCGGGACCCTGGAGATCAAGAAGCGCGGGCTGGAGATCGATCCGGCCGCACTCCGCCGGCAGTTGAAGCCCAAGGGGCCCAACGCCGCGACGATCGTGTTGGCCCGCACGGTGCGGGGTACGCGGGCCCTCATCTGCCGCCGCGCCCTTGGTACCGTCAAGCCATGCCCTTCGCGCCCGAACTGACCACCCTCGGCTACATCACGTCGCCAGACCGCACGCGGGTGCTGCTCTGCCACCGGGTGGCCCGCTCGCACGACGAGCAACTGGGCAAGTACAACGGCCTGGGCGGCAAGGTGGAGCGCGGCGAGGACGTCGCTGAGGCGATGCGCCGCGAGTTGCGGGAAGAGGCCAACATCGAGGTCACGGAGATGGAACTGCGCGGCACGGTGGCGTGGCCGGGCTTCAACGGCCGCGACGTGTTCGGCTTCGTCTTCCTCATCACCGGTTTCACCGGAAGCATCCCGGACAGCAACGTCGAGGGCGACCTGGGCTGGCACGACGTGGCCACCATGATGGAGCTGCCCATGTGGGACGGCGACCGCCATTTCCTCCCCCTGGTCTTCGACGACGGGCCCCAGTTCCACGGCGTCATCCCCTACGACGGTGGGCACAGCGTCGGCTGGAAGGTGTCGCGCGGCGCCGGATGAGCGCCTAAGCTCACCGCCATGGGCAAACTCGGCGACCAGCAGGTGACGGACGACGACGTCCGCGAGGCCAACCGCGCGAACTGGGACGAGCGGGCCACGCTCCACGAGGCCGGCTCCTACGAGGTGTCTCGCTACGCCGAAGACCCCGAACAGATCTCCAGCGTGGTGACCGACGACCGCGCACCCCTGGCGCGGGCCCTCGGCCGTGACCCGCTGGCTGCCAGGCCGCTCGAGGGTCTCGACCTGCTGCACCTCCAGTGCCACATCGGCACGGACACCCTGTCACTGGCCCGGCTGGGCGCGCGCGTCACGGGCGCGGACTTCTCACCGGCCAGCCTCGAGGCGGCACGTCGGCTCTTCGCCGCCTCCGGCGCTCCTGGCACCTTCATCGAGACCGACGTGCAGCACGCCGGCGACAACGTGCCGGGCAGCTTCGACGTCATCTACACCTCCATCGGCACCGTGACGTGGTTCCGCGACCTCGACGCCTGGGCGGCCGGCATAGCCAAGCTCCTGCGGCCCGGCGGCACGTTCTACATCCGCGACGGGCACCCCGTCATGTTCTCCCTGGACGACGAACGCACCGACGGCGAACTCGTCGTCCGGTACCGCGGCATGGCCGACGGCACCTCCGAGGTGTGGGACGACGAGGACACCTATGGCAGCGACGACAAGCTCACCAACGTGCGCACCTATGACTGGCCGCATTCCCTCTCGGAGATCGTCAGCGCCCTCATCGGGGCCGGGCTGACCATCACGGGGATGGACGAGGGACGGACCCTCCCGTGGGACGCGTTGCCGCAGATGACGCTGACCGCGGACGGTGGCTCGTACGAGCTGCCCGAACACCAGCGGTTCCTGGTGCCGTTGACGTACACCATCACGGCGCGTAGGTAGCCCGGGGGTCAGCGCGCGAGCTTGCGCCCCTGCAGCACCGCTGACAGGAACACCACGAAGATGCCTGCCACCGGGACGATCAGGAGGCCCATCCGCAGCGAGACGTTGTCCGCCACCGCGCCCACGATGGGCGGCGACACCAGGAAGCCCACGCGAAGCAGCCACGAGACGATCGTGAGCCCCGTGCCGGCCCGCAGTCCCGGCAGGTTGTCTCCGGCGTGCATGGCGGCGGGCACGAAGGTGGCGCAGCCGAAGCCGGCCGCGGCGAAGCCCAGCACCGTGCCGGGCACGCTCGGCCAGGCGAGGGCGAGGCCCATGCCCACGGCGATCAGCACGCCGCCGAAGCGGGCGACGGCGCGCTCACCCCAGTGGTCGACCATGCGATCGCCCAGGATCCGGCCCACGAACTGGGCGCCCACGAGCGACACGAAACCGAAGGCGGCGAGAGCGGCCGGGGCGCCCAGCGTCTGGAGGTACAGGGTGGCCCACGAGTTGCCGAGGTCTTCGACGACGCTGCCGGAGATCGAGATCAGCGACAGGGCGGCCAGCAGCGCCATGATGCGCGGGCTGATGCCGCGTCGGACCTTGTCGGCGACCTCATGGGGGTTGGCGACGGCGCGCTCGTCGCCGTCGTGACCGGGCAGGGCGTTGCGCTGCGCCACGACAGCCACGACGGTGAAGAGCACCGCTGAGATGCTCAGGTGCACCCCGAGCGGGAGCTGCAGCGCGATCGCGGCTGCGGCCATCAGCCCGCCCGCCACGGCGCCCATGGACCAGAAGGCGTGGAACGAGTTGATGATCGACGAGCCGTAGCGCCGCTGCACGCGCAGCCCGTGTGCGTTCTGGGCCACGTCGATGATGGCGTCAGCTGCGCCGACGGCGAACAGCGCCCCGGCGAACAGCGCCAGCGACGGCGACAGCCCGGCCGCCAGCACGAAGAGGCTCGCGAGCATGGTGCCGTAGGTCGCCACGCGGGCGGAGGTGAACCGTCGGATGAACCAAGCAGCCGTCAGGCCGGCCACGATGGCTCCCACCGGCATGGCGGCCACCGCGAAGCCGTAGACAGTGTTGCCCAGGCCCAGCGCCGCCTTGATCTCGGGGTAGCGGGGCAGCACGTTGGCCACGATCGCGCCGTTGGTGAAGAACATGGCGTTGACCGCGAAGCGTGCTTTGCGGTCCACGAGGGGAATCGTCCGGACGGTTGTCATGCGCCCGATGGTAGCGAGCACTCGGAGTGCGCGGTTGCTCGGGCGTCCGTCCCGACGGCGGTCAGCGTCTCCGCCTGACCCGTCCTTGAGGACGCCCAGGTGGGCGCACACCTCGAGGCCTGTCGTGAGCAATTGGATAGGGTCACGGTCTGTTTGAGGCCTTCTGTCGGCGGGCGGATTCAATCGGTGGGTGCAACACCAACTAGTTTGGCCAGTTTCTCAGCAGGGGTCTCGTAATCCAAGCCCTTCCGGGGGCGGGTGTTGAGTTCGTACTCGGCCGCGGCGACTTCTGCGTCGGTGACACGGGTGAAGTCGGTGCCCTTGGGGAAGTACTGACGCTTGAGTCCGTTGCTGTTTTCGTTGGTGGGACGCTGCCACGGGGAGTGGGGATCACAGAAGTACACCTTGCAGGAGGTCTCGTCGGTGAATCGGTGATGGGCGGCCATCTCTACGCCCTGGTCCCAGGTCAACGAGCGCCACAGCGAAGCGGGTAACTCTCGGGCCATGATCGTGAGGATGTCGGTGACGGTGAAGGTGTCATGGACACAGACCCGCCGCATCATCGTGTACTTCGTGTGACGCTCATCGAGGGTGACCAGCGCGGAGCGTAGATCCGACCCGATGATCAGGTCACCTTCCCAGTGGCCTGGCACCCGCTTGTCGTCAGCCTCCTCGGGACGTTTCGCCAGGACCGCGTCCTCCCCGATCCAGCCCCGGGGTTTAGCAGGCAGCTTCGATCTCGGTCGACGTTTGCTGCGGCCCTGACGTAACGCCTTGTCAACCGTCAATTCGTGACGCAGTGACCCGGCGGTCTGGATGTAGAGCGCCTGGTAGATCGTCTCGTGACTCACCCACATGTCCTCCCGGTCAGGGAATTCGAGTTTCAACCGGCCCGAGATCTGCTCGGGAGAAATCACGCCGCTTCAACCGCTCGACCACCTCAGCACGCACCGCGCTACCAGGGGCCAGTTTCCCAGGCTTCGGCCGTTTCCGGGCCTGGTCGGCACGTGTCTGCGCGGGACGCCACCGGTACTTACCCTCAACGGATCCGCGTTGACGCTCCCGCCACACCGTCGAACGGGCCACCCCCAACTCGGCAGCGATCCACGTGTCACCACGTCCCTCGCTCAGCCGGATCGCGATCACCATCCGACCCGCCTGAGTCAGCCTGCCATTGCAATCGACCCAGTCCCCCTCGGGCACCCGACGCGGCTCCCGCGCCGCCCGCGGCCGCAGCTCGGGCACACCCCCGAGCCGCCCATGCTGCAACTTCACACCCTCGAGTTTGGCCCACCTCCACACCATCCCAGGCGAGATACCCAACCCCCGTGCGACTTCTCGCGCACTGAGCCCCTCAGCCAACCCGGCAAGGGCAACCCCACGCTTCTCTGAATCGCCCCGGGTCTGGTGGAGGGTCTGAAATCCCGAGAGGATGATGACCATGCCAGCACCGAGGAAGTACCCGCCGGAGCTTCGTGAGCGTGCGATGCGGCTTGTTGCCGAGGCCAGGAGAGAGGATCCGGAGTTGTCGTTGAACGCGGCGGTGATCCGGGTCGGGCAGCGCGTCGGGGTCAATCCCGACACGCTGCGAGGCTGGTGCAAACAGGCCGCGATCGACGCGGGCGAACGTCCCGGAACCACGACGAGCGAGGCGCAGCGCATCAAGGCGCTCGAGGCCGAAGTGCGGGAGCTGAAGCGTGCCAATGAGATTTTGTTGGCGGCGTCCTCGTTCTTCGCGCGGGAGCTCGACCCGCGACTGCCGTGGTAGTTCAATTCATCGACGATCATCGTGACCGGTTCGGGGTCGAGCCGATCTGCCGGGTGCTCACCGAGCATGCCGTGCCGATCGCCTCATCCGGTTACTACGCCTTCAAGAAGCGGCCGGCCTCTGCCCGCAGCATCTCGGACGCGGAACTGGTCGTGCAGATCGAGCGGGTGTTCTGGGACCGGAGGCTCGGTCGTGGGGTCAGTGGCGTCAGGAAAGTGTGGCGGCTGCTGCGCCGCGAGGGCATTGTCGTCGCGAGGTGCACGGTGGAGCGTCTCATGCGGCAGCAGGGGCTCCGCGGCATCCGTCGGGGCAAGCAGTTCATCACCACCAAGCGTGATGACGCTGCGAATCGCCCACCGGACCACGTGCAACGCTGCTTCCGCGCCGACCGCCCGAACGAGCTTTGGGTCGTCGACTTCACCTATGTTCCGACATGGTCGGGGATGGCGTTCACCGCGTTCGTCACGGACGTGTTCTCCCGGCGGATCGTCGGGTGGCGCACGATGAACCAGATGCCCACCGACCTGCCCCTGGACGCGCTCGAGATGGCGATCTGGGTCCGCGACCGCGCCGGGGAAGACGTCACCGGCGTCATTCAACATTCGGACGCCGGAGCGCAGTACACCGCGCTGCGCTACACCGAACGGCTCGCGGACGCCGGGGCCGTGGCCTCCATCGGGACCGTCGGGGACAGCTACGACAACGCCCTCGCTGAGAGCGTCGTGGGGCTCTACAAGACCGAGTGCGTGAAGATCGACGGCCCGTTCCGCACCGTTGACGAGCTGGAGTTGGCGACGCTGTCATGGGTGCACTGGTTCAACGAGGATCGTCTCCACTCATCGATCGACTACATGACACCAGCGGAGAAAGAAAACCAGTACTACCGTGAGATGAACCCCCAGCCGCTGCCGCGACTGGGAGAACTCGCCCTCCACTAAACCCGGGGCGATTCACTCCGCGACCGACACAACACATCCCCTTCAGATCTGTTGCACTCACCCCCTGAACTCGCGGTGTTTTGTTTCGTCGACCCATCTCATTTGCTCAAATCCCTGGGGCCGAGCACAAAAGGCTTGACGCCGGGCACTGCAGTGGGTTATTGTGGGACCGCTCCCACGCAGTGAAGCCCGAATGTTGAGTCTGTCGATGCCCTGACAGGCGAAGATTCTGGGGAGTCAGCGTAGGAGCGGTCCCATACTCGTCTCCAGCAAAGGAACGGACAATGTCGTCACCATTCAGGCTCTCCCGCAGGCAGCTCCTCGTCGCAGGCGGACTTACCCTCGGCACCAGCGCCCTCGCCGCATGCGGCGGTGGATCCTCCTCGTCGGGGGAGGCCTCGTCGATCGTCAAGGTCGGCTCCTACCAGTCCGACGAAATCCCCAAGAAGGCATTCGCCGACATGATGGCGGCGTTCGATGGCGGAGACGTCGAGATCAACACCATCCAGCACGAGACCTTCAAGGAGGGCATCAACAACTACCTCCAGGGAAACCCCGACGACGTCTTCACGTGGTTCGCCGGCTACCGGGCCCGCTACTTCGCGGAGCGTGGCCTGGTGGGCGACCTCAGCGACGTCTGGGCCAACATCGACGGGATGCCCGAGTCGATGAAGGTGGCCTCCACCAGCGGCGACGGCAAGCAGGTCTTCATCCCCAGTACCTACTACCCGTGGGCCGTGTTCTACCGCCCCAGCCTCTTCCAGGAGCGCGGCTACACCGAGCCCACGACGATCGACGAGTGGATCACGCTCAACGAGCGGATGCTGGCCGACGGCCTCACCCCCATCGGCTTCGCCGACAAGGACGGCTGGGAGGCGATGGGCACCTTCGACATGCTGAACCTGCGCGTCAACGGCTACGACTACCACGTCTCGCTCATGGCGGGCGAGGAGGCCTGGGACGGTGACAAGGTCAAGAACGTCTTCAAGCTGTGGAGCGACCTCATGCCTTACCACGAGGCCGACTCGCTCGGCCGCACCTGGCAGGAAGCCGCTCAGGGACTCATCCAGAACCGCACCGGCGTCTACGTCATGGGCATGTTCGTCCAGCAGCAGTTCGCAGCCGCTGGCCTCGAGGATGACCTCGACTTCTTCATCTTCCCCGAGGCGGATCCCGCGATCGGTGCGAAGGTGGTCGAGGCCCCCGTCGATGGCTTCATGATGGCCGCGGACCCGAAGAACCCGGAGCTCGCCAAGGAGCTGTTGGCCTACCTCGCCACGCCCGAGGCGGTCGCCTACACCGTCAAGGCCGATCCGTCGGTCATCGCGGCCAACTCCAAGGCCGACCAGTCGAGCTACAACGCGCTGCAGAAGAAGGCCGTCAAGGTCATCGAGGAGGCGGAGGCCATCTCGCAGTTCCTCGACCGTGACTCCCGCCCCGACTTCGCCAACACCGTCGTCGGCCCCGCGTTGCAGTCCTTCATCCAGGACCCGAGCCAGATCGATTCGATCCTCAGCAACGTCGAGGAACAGAAGAAGTCGATCTTCGCGAGCGAGTGAGCTGACATATGAGTACCACGACGGTCACCCCACCGAAGCGGCGCAGCGGCGTCCGCACCTCGCGTTCTGACCGGATCGTCTTGACCCTGATGCTCGCGGTGCCACTGCTGATCGTGCTGGGCCTCATCTGGGGCCCGGCACTGATCACGGTAGCGCTGTCGTTCACCACCTGGGACGGGATCGGTTCGCTCGACACCATCAAGTTCGTCGGAGTCCAGAACTACGTCGATCTGGCCACCATCTACCCGCCCTTCTGGCCGGCGCTGTGGCACAACGTGTTGTGGCTGATCGTGCTGTTCGCAGTGTTCACCCCGCTCGGCATGTTCCTGGCGATCCTGCTCGACAAGGAACTGCGCGGCACCAAGTTCTATCAGACGGCCCTCTACCTACCCGTGGTGCTGTCGGCTGCGCTGGTCGGCTTCATCTGGCAGCTCATGTACAGCCGGGATCAGGGCCTGATCAACGCCATGCTGGGCACGACCATCGACTGGTACGGCGATCCGTCGATCAACCTCTGGGCGGCCATGGTCGCCAACGGCTGGCGGCACACCGGCTACATCATGCTGCTCTACCTATCGGGCCTCAAGGGCGTCGACCCGGCGCTGCGCGAAGCGGCCCAGATCGACGGCGCCAACCAGCGGCAGACGTATCTCCGCATCATCTTCCCCGTCATGAGACCGATCAACATCATCGTGCTGACGATCACCGTCATCGAAGGCCTGCGGGCGTTCGACCTGGCGTGGATCATCAACCGCGGCAGGAACGGCCTCGAGCTCATCTCCACGTTGGTCACCACCAACGTCATCGGAGAGGCGAGCCGAATAGGCTTCGGCTCCGCGCTGGCCACCATCATGCTGCTGATCAGCTCGGTCTTCATCGTCATCCAACTCAGGGTCGTCATGAAGGGAGACCACTGATGAGCGCCACCACTGAGGCTTCCACCCGCAAACGTTCGACCCCACCGGCCCGGATCGCGCTACAGATTGGCCTCGTCATCATCTCGCTCGTGTGGCTGTTCCCGCTGTTGTGGGCACTGTTCAACTCGTTCCGTGACTACAGCTACACGGTGCAGAACGGCTACCTCTCGTTCGGCGGCTTCACGTTCGACAACTACATCAACGCCTGGAACCGGGGCGGCTTCACCAACAGCTTCCTGAACTCGGCGATCATCACGATCACCGCGGTCGTCCTGACGCTGGCGCTCTCCTCCTGCGCGGCGTTCGTCCTGGCCCGGTACAGCTTCAAGTTCAACCTCGCGATGCTCGCGGTGTTCGTCTCGGCGAACCTACTGCCACCACAGTCGCTGCTCATCCCCGTCTACCGGATGTTCCGGACGATCGAGGTGCCGCTGTGGCTGTCGGAGTCCGGGAGCCTCCTCGACTCGCACCTGGGCGTCATCCTCATCAACGTGGCCTTCCAGACCGGCTTCACCACCTTCGTGCTCAGCAACTACATGAAGACGTTCCCGAAGGAGATCTACGAGTCGGCGTCGCTGGACGGGGCCACGGCCTGGCGCCAGTTCTACGGCCTGACCCTTCCGCTGCTGCGCCCGCCGATGGCAGCGCTCGGCACCCTCCAGACCGCCTGGATCTACAACGAGTTCTTCTGGGCCACGGTGCTGATGCAGAGCGGCGACAAGTTCCCGGTGACGAGCTCGCTCAACAACCTCAAGGGATCCTTCTTCACTGACTACAACCTGCTCTCGGCGGGCTCGATCATCGCGGCTCTGCCCGTGCTGGTGGTCTTCTTCGTCCTCCAGAAGCAATTCATCGCCGGCCTCACACTCGGTGCCACCAAGGGCTGACGGATAGGAACTCCTGCAATGTCTCTCCATGACCTCACAGTCCAGTCACTCGTCGACGTCGCACCCGGCGACGGTGTCAGGCCGCGCGCCTGGCGCCGTCGGGAGCAGTGGCGGCTCGACCTCACCGGCACCTGGCGCTTCCATTACGCCACGGGTCTCGCCGAGGCGCCTGATGGGTGCGATGCCGCGGACTTCGACGACGACGGGTGGGACACGCAGGAGGTCCCCGGGCACTGGGTGCTCGGTGGCGACGGCCGCTACGGGCGGCCCATCTACACCAACATCCAGCTGCCCATCCCCATGGCGCCCCCGATGGTGCCTGACGACAACGGCATCGGCGACTACCGCAGGGACTTCGAGCTCCCCTCCGAATGGTCAGAGCTCGGCAGCATCTGGCTGCGCTTCGACGGCGTCGAATCGATCGGCATCGTCGCAGTCAACGGTCACCACGTCGGGGTGGTGCGCGGCTCCCGGCTGGCGACGGAGCTCGACGTCACCGACGTCGTGCGGCCGGGCCGGAACGTCGTCCACGTCCGCGTGGCGCAGTGGTCAGCCCAGACCTACGTGGAGGATCAAGACCAGTGGTGGCTCCCGGGCATCTTCCGCGAGGTGACGCTCGTCGGCCGTCCGGCCGCAGGCATCGAGGACTACCACCTGCTGGCGGACTTCGACCACACCTCGGGACGGGGAGTGCTGACCGTCCAGCTCCGGGATGCCACGTTCCCCGTCACCGTGGAGATCCCGGAACTGGGCATCAAGCAGAGCTGGGGAGCGGCCGACGATGTCGCACCCATCCCGCTCGACGCCGTGACACCGTGGAGCCCAGAGCGACCCCGGCTCTACCAGGTGCGCCTGAGCAACGACGCCGAGGCGATCGAGTCGCGCATCGGGTTCCGCACGGTCCGGATCGACGGACACCGGTGGTTGGTCAACGGCCACCAGGTGCGCATCGCCGGCGTCAACCGGCACGAGTACGACCCCGACCGAGGCCGCGTCTTCGATGAGGACGCGGCGCGCGAGGGCCTGCTGCTCATGAAGCGCCACAACATCAACGCCATCCGCACCAGCCACTACCCTCCGCACCCACGGCTGCTCGAGCTCACCGACGAGCTGGGCTTCTGGGTGATGGACGAGTGCGACCTCGAGACCCACGCCTTCGAGCTACACGGCTGGGAGAACAACCCGTCCGACGACCCGGCCTGGCGGACTTCGCTGGTCGACCGGATGCGCCGCACCATCGAGCGCGACAAGAACCACCCGTCGGTCATCTGCTGGAGCCTCGGCAACGAATCCGGCACCGGTGCGAACCTCGCCGCGATGGCGGAGGAGGCGCGGACGCTCGATCCGTCACGCCCGGTGCACTACGAGGGCGACTACGAGGCGTCCTACTCCGACCTCGTCTCGCGGATGTACGCCCCGATACCCGAGCTCGGCGATATGTCGGCCGGAATCTCGTCCGCGCTGTCGCCGCGCCCGGCGCAGTCGTCGCGGTTCCGCGACAAGCCGAAGGTGCTGTGCGAGTACGCCCATGCCATGGGCAACGGCCCGGGCGCCCTGGCCGACTACGCCGCGGAGTTCGACCGCTTCGAGGACTGGCACGGCGGGTTCATCTGGGAGTGGCGCGACCACGGAATCCGCACCACCACCCCCGACGGGACCGAGTTCTTCGCCTACGGCGGCGACTTCGGCGAGGTGGCCCACGACGGCAGCTTCGTCATGGACGGGCTCGTCCACTCCGACGGGCGCCCGTCGCCCGCCCTGGCCGAGGTCAAGCAGGTCTTCTCGCCCGTGACCGTCACCGCGATGCGCGACGGCATCGTCCTGCGCAACAGGCGGCACGATACGGACACGTCGGATTACCGGTTCACGTGGGTCTGGGAGG
Organism: Tessaracoccus sp. MC1865; assembly: GCF_017815535.1. NCBI lineage: Bacteria > Bacillati > Actinomycetota > Actinomycetes > Propionibacteriales > Propionibacteriaceae > Tessaracoccus > Tessaracoccus sp. MC1865. Next base: position 899,548 of record NZ_CP072596.1, read on the forward strand.
TTGACGGCGAGCGCCGCTCCGACGGGGACCTCGACGTCCCCACCATCGACGCCGGAGGCGAGGTGACGATCCCGCTGCCGCAGCTTCCCGCCGAAGCGGAGACCGTGCGCGACTCCTGGCTCACGGTCACCGTCCGCGAGAGCGCCGATCGGCCTTGGTGCAGCGAGGGTCACGAAGTCGTCGTGGCGCAGGCCCGGCTCGATCGGAACGCCGCGCCGCTTCTCCCAGCACCGACGGGCAGCGTCAGCGCTGGCCAGATCGTGGAGGTGGGGCCGGTCACGCTCTCGGCGTCCGGCCGCGTCCTGTCGATCGGGGGCGTCGAGGTGGGGGAGTCCGGCGTCGAGCTCTGGCGCGCCCCCACCGAGAACGACTCGCTGGGAGACTTCGGCTCCTACGAGATCGGCGACTACACCGCGACCCGGGGCTACGGCCTGCCCGGACCCAGCTCCGCGGCGCGCTGGCGCGCCCAGGGCCTCGACCGACTGATGCGCCAGACGGTGAGCGCCGGGGCGGAGGGTGACGAGTTCGTAGTCGTCGAACGACTCCTGCCCGCGCAGGGTCGTCACGGTGCCGAGGTGACCTACCGCTGGCGTCGGATCGGTGACGCGGCGGGCTGCCAGGTGCTGGTCTCTCCGATCAGACCGAGGACCGACGTCACCTGGCCCCGGGTGGGGTTCCATCTGCTGCTCCCCGGCGAGTTCGAGCGCGCGGAGTGGTTTGGCGGTGGCCCGGGGGAGGCGTACCCCGATTCGCGGTCGGCGTCGATGGTGGGGCGCCACGCGTCGGCGATCGACGAGCTCGCCTTCCCGTACGCCGTCCCGCAGGAAACCGGCCACCGCGAGTCGCTCCGGCGACTCGACATCAGCGGTGAGGCGACCTCGATCCGCCTCCGGGCATTCGGCCCCGACGTGCCCGGGTTCTCTCTACTGCGCCACGACGCCAGCGAGCTGACTGCGGCGCGGCACCAGCACGAGCTACCCGAGAGCCGCGGGGTGCATCTCTACCTCGACGCGTTCCAGCACGGTCTCGGCAGCCGGTCCTGCGGCCCCGATGTGCTGCCGCAGTACCAGCTGTGGCCGAGAGCGGTGAGCTTCGGATTCACCCTAGAATTGGCCCCGTGAGCTGCACGATCGAAGACGTCGCGAAGCTGGCGGGGGTCTCGAAGAGCACCGTCAGCCGCGTGCTGACGGGCTCACCGAAGGTGTCGCCCGCGGCTCGGCAGGCCATCGAGCGCGCGATCGCCGAGACCGGCTTTCGCTTGAACGCCCATGCGCGGTCCCTGGCGTCGGGGCGCAGCGACGCCATCGCGGTGCTGATGACCCAGCCGACCGAGGAGCTGTTCGACGATCCGACGATCCGAGGTTTGTTCCGCGGAGTCAACGAGGGGCTCGGCGACCGTGAGGAGGCGCTCCTGGTGCTGCTCGCCGGCAGCCCCCGCGAACAGCGCCGGGCGGTCCGCTTCCTCGACAAGCAGCGGATCGACGGTGTCGTTCACCTCACGCCGCACCATGCGGACCCGATCCTGCCGGTGGTTTTGGCGGCGAAGCTGCCGATGGTGGTGTGCGGCACGCTCCCGGGCGTCAACCTGGGGCCGCAGATCCGCACCGTGACCATCACTGACAGGGAGGGCGCGGCCAGCGCGGTGCGTTACCTGCGCGAATGCGGTGCGAAGCGGATAGCAACCATCACCGGACCCAAGGACGCGCCCGGCAGCAGCGAGCGATTGATGGGGTACCGCGACGCTCTCGGTGATGCCTACGATCCGGCTCTGGTGGCCCACGGCGACTACACCCTCCCGTCCGGTCGCGATGCGATGCGCAGCCTGCTGGACTCTGGTGTGGGGTTCGACGCTGTCTTCTGCGCCTCAGACCGGATGGCGGCGGGCGTGTACCAGGTGGCACAGGAGCGGGGCCTGTTCATCCCCGGTGACCTTCAGGTGGTTGGCTTCGACGGCCACCCCCTGGGCGAGCAACTGGTGCCCACGTTGACGACGGTTGCGCAGCCGATCGAGTACATCGGCCGCCAGACGGTGGAGATGCTGAACGAGATGATCACCGGCGGCGATCCCGGGCACCGAGTATTCCCGACCGAGCTGGTGGTGCGCGCTTCGACGAGGAATCCAGACTGACGTCTCCGGGTTCCGGGGACCGCGGTGTAGCTTGTCTGCATGAGAGCCGGGAGCGTTGCCGCCGCGCTGATGTGTGCGGTACTGGCGGCCTGCTCCACGCCTACTGAGGCGCCCTCCACCCCGGCCCCTGCGACGACTGAGACCACGGCCGCCGGTCCAACCCCGTGGGCGACGGACCGCTGCCGCGAGCTCGCCGACGGCGTCGGCGCGGCGCTGCAGGCGGTCGTCGACTCGTACGAGCAGCCAGCGCCGAGCCCGGCTCCGGGGTCCGACGGCGACGACCTGGAGGGGTCACTTGCCACCGTTCAGGAGTCGGTCGAGGAGGGCCACTGCGCACCGCAATCCATGCAGGGCTGGGTGGAGGCAAGCGTCGACGCGGTGGAGGCCGAGGGAACCATCGCCGAGGCCGTCCGTGCCAGGCTCGTCGCCGGGCTAGACGGCAGGATCCCCACCGAACTGGTGCACGTGCCGGTGGCGCCGGGCGAGGACCTGGCCACTGAGGTGTCGGAGGCGCCGTCGGGAGCGACGCTTCAGTTGGCGGCCGGCACGTTCGACCTGGCCGAGCCGCTGGTGCTTCTCGGCGGCATCACGATCGCCGGAGCAGGTCAGGATGAGACGGTGCTCCGATCCTCTGCGGAAGACACGGCGGTGCTCATCGCGACATCTGAGACGGTGTCGCTCGAGGGGCTCACGATCGAGCGCGACGACACGGTGGCCGGATCGGGGATCGTCGCAGGAGGCGCGGCCTCTCTCGTGTTGGAGGCGGTGACGGTGTCGGGCGCCGTGGCAGGTGATACCGGGGGAGGCGCTGCTGTGATGCTGATGGGCACGCAGGAGGGCGCCGAGAGAAAGACGACGGCGGAGATCACCGACTCGACCCTGAGCGGCAACGATTGGGCGGGGCTCGCCGTCAGCGGGACGCACCGGGTGAGCGTCAAGTCGTCGACCTTCGCGGACAACGGCGAATGTGGCGTTTGTTTCCTGGGGGAGTCCGACGGCTCGGTCGCGGACTCCTGGATGGACGCAAACCCCGTTGGCGTGGCAGTGGCGGAGCAGTCCACCCCCACGCTGATCGGCAACGCGATCACCGGCGGCGAGGTGGGCCTCCAGGTGCAGGACGACGCCGCGCCCATCGCCGAGAAGAACATCATCACCAATCCGGACCGGGCCGCCGTCATCGTGAGCGGCAAGGCCGCGGGCGCCTTCGCGGAGAACGTCTGCGCCGACGTCGAGTTCGGCATAGTCGTCACCGACACGGCCGCCCCGACGCTGACCCACAACGAGTGCGCACTGGCCCGCGGTCAGACCGAATCCGCCTCCCCCTCCCCGTCGCCCTGAGCGCTCGAGCCGTTCCCCTAAGTAGCGGGGGCCTTGCCGTTTCCCTGAGTAGCGGCCGCGCTCGAAGGGCTCGTGACGGGTCCGCGTGGCTCGGCCTGACGCCGTCGCACTGGGGCGGGGGCGGGAGAGGTTGCGGCCGTTACCCTTCGACAGGCTCAGGGAGCGGGGTCTTGCCGTTTTCCTGAGTAGCGGCCGCGAGGTACGAGGTGCGTGGGTCTTGCCGTTTCCCTGAGTAGCGGCCGCGAGGTACGAGTGGCCGTGTATCGAAGGGCTGGTGACGGGTCCGCGTGGCCTGGCCTGACGCCGTCGCACTGGGGCGGGGGCGGCGGGAGAGGTTGCGGCCGTTACCCTTCGACAAGCTCAGGGATCGAATGCGACAAGCTCAGGGAGCGAACATTCGCTCAGGAGTCGCGCGGCCCGTACACGCGCAGCGCGTCGTCGTCAGGCGACCAGCAGCCCGGCTGCACCGATGAGGACGAGGATCGGCGTGAACATGGCAACCCCTTCGCAACCACGGTACTCCGGCGGGCCGGGGCCGTCGACAGGTTCTCGTGCATCCCCTACCGGGACGTTCTTACGGTGGGAGAATGGAGGTCTGGTCCGACGGAAGGAACCTCCATGGCAACGCTGCTGCAGATCGATTTCCCCAGTGACGGCCCGTTCGGGGCGGAGATGTCCGACGCGTACGCGGACCTCGCCACGAGCATCAGCCAGGAACCGGGGCTCCAGTGGAAGATCTGGACCGAGAACGCCACCGACCGCGCCGCGGGAGGCATCTACCTCTTCAACGACGAAGACTCGGCCCGCGCCTACTGCGACATGCACACCAAGCGCTTGGAGAGCTTCGGCGTCACGGGCATCCGGGCGCGGTTCTTCGACGTCAATCCGGATCTCACCGAGATCACCCGCGGGCCCGTTGACTGACCTTCAATGACCGCTCGGGGGCTTCGAGTGGCGGATCTGATGGCGTAGTCGCCACCACATCCGCCGGTCGACGAGGCCGCGCCTCACCAGCCCATCGAGCCGGGGGTGCCCTTGAAGGGTCCGGCCACCGACGAGGTAATCCAGCCGCCATAGAAGCCGCCGGGCTGCGGAATGACGCGCTCGCCGTCGACGAAGACGCGCTCGCCGTCGACGAAGCAGGCGTCCATCGCTCCGGGATAGAGCGCGACGTGGTCGGCGAGCGCCGCGAATCCAGCGGTGGGTGTCGGATAGTACCAGGCGGCCGCCGACGCAGTCGTCTCTCCGCCGCGGACGTCGAGGTACTTGGCCGCGCCCTTCCACTCGCAGAACGAGCCCCCGGGTGCCGGCGTTAGGGCGCCCGGCACGAAGCCGGAGCGCGGCAGGTAGTGCGTCGGGGGATGGCTGGTTTCCAGCACCTGGAGTGACTCGTTCCCGCGGAACACGATCTCTCCGCCGAGGATCACCTCGATCGGCAGCGAGCAGCGGCGCAGGGCGGGCGGCCGGGGGTAGTCCCACACGGACTCCTGGCCGAGGCCGACGGGGTCAGGTTTCGGGCGGTGCACCATGGACCAACGGTACTGCCCCGCGGAAGCGGGCTGCCCCGGGTTCAGCGGTCCTTGCGCCCGAGCACGATCCTGATCATCGAGGACGAGGCACGCATCGCCTCGTTCGTCGCCAAGGGCCTCAAGGCCGCCGGCTTCACCACCCACACCACCGCCTCGGGAGTGGAGGGCGCGTCGCTGGCCATCCACGGCAACTTCGACCTGGTGATCCTCGACGTCGGCCTGCCGGACATCGACGGCTTCGAAGTCCTGGAACGGGTCCGCGGCCAGGGTGTGACCGTTCCCGTCATCATGCTCACCGCCCGAGCCTCGGTGACGGACCGCGTCACCGGCCTCGAGGGTGGCGCTGACGACTACATGCCCAAGCCGTTCAGCTTCGAGGAACTCCTGGCCCGCATCCGCCTCCGGCTCCGCAAGGAGTCCCTCGCCGACGCGTCGGCCACCGAGCTCTCGCACAACGGCCTGAAGTTGGACCTGCGCACCCGCCAGGCCGAGGTGGACGGCCGGTCCGTGGACCTCTCGGCCCGTGAGTTCACGCTCGCCTCCACCTTCCTGCAGAACGCCGGACAGGTGTTGAGCCGCGAGCAGTTGCTGAGCAACGTCTGGGGCTACGACTTCGACCCGGGTTCCAACGTCGTCGACGTCTACGTCCGGTACCTGCGCACGAAGCTGGGCAAGGAACGCTTCGAGACGGTCCGCGGGATGGGCTACCGCCTGGTCTGAGGGTCGCGCGGCTGGCTAGACCAGCCACCACCGACCAGCCCACTGAGCGGGGAACGAGCCTCGAAGGGCCCTGACGGGACGCCCTTCGAGGCTCGCTCGTGCTTGGGGAACCGTGCGCCTGGCAGACGGAGCCCCCGGTCCCTGCAACGACGGCGCCCGCCCGGGGAACCGTGCGCCTGGCAGACCGAGCCCCCGGTTCCTCTAACGACGGCGCCCGCCCGGGGAACCGTGCGCGAGGCGACGTCGTCGCTGGACACCAAGGCCGAGCGGCAGGTGCAGGCCGGCCTGGAGGAACTGATGACCGGGCGGACCACCCTGATCATCGCGCACCGCCTGTCCACCATCGCCGGCGTGGACCGCATCGTCACCATCCGCGACGGCGCCATCGACGAGATCGGCTCCCCCGCCGAACTGGCCACCACCGGCGGCATCTACGCCGAACTCCTGGCGCTGCAGGGCTCCACGTCGAAGGCGGACCGCGCCAAGTTGCTGAACTGGGACATCACCCGCTGAAGCTGACTCGGGCGGTCCGGGAGAACTGGACAAGTGGTTCGGGGCCCGTTGTGGGGGCCAAAACCACTTCTTGATGCGTTTCACCCGGGACGGGAGCCCAGCGACGGGGCCTTTGGCCTGATTAGGGCGCTCTCATCCAGGTCTCACGACGGGCTCAGCGGGGCCGGGTTGAATCGGACGCATGTACATCCGGTTGCCCCGCGGCTGCGCCCGTCCCCGTGCGCGCTGCCCCCACGCCGCTGAAATCCTCGACGTCGGTCCCGCCCGGGCCATGACGGGACTCTGATGGGCAACAATGGGGCCGTGACCACCAGCGAGACGACGGCGAAGCCGCGCCGCGCGACGACGATCCGCCAACGGATCTCACTCGCGCTGGTGCTGCTGGTCATGTTTGCGCTCGCGGTGACCGGAACGCTCGTCTACTTCCTCGAGTCCAACGCCATCGAACGGCGCGTCGTCACGGAACTCGACGGCAACCAGGGTGAGTTCGCGGTCCTGGCCACGGAGGGGGTGGATCCGGACACCGGGCAGCCGTTCGCCGGTCCGTCACGCCTGCTGGAGGTCTACCTCACCCGTTCGGTCCTCAACGCAAACGAGGGCGAGGTCGGCTTCATCGACGGCCGCCTCCACTGGCAGTCCGCGGACAACGCCACCTTCGTCCCCGAGAGCGACGAGGAGCTGATGGCACACATCGCACCGCTGACCACGCTCGACGTCGTCTCCAGCGGGGCCATCACCACCTCCATGCACGAGTACCGGTACATGGTCACCCCGGTGCACTTCCCCACCGCCAGCGGTGCCCTGGTCCAGGTGCATGACTACGACGGCGCCCGCGAGGAACTCCACCAGACCATTTTCGCGTTCATCCTCGTTGCCATCGGAGCGACGCTGGCCGTGGCCGCAGTGTCCTGGCTGCTCGTCAGCAGGCTCCTCAGACCCGTCGAGGAACTCCGTGAGGCCGCCGAGAGCATCGGTGAGAACGACCTCACCACGCGCGTCCCGGAACGCGGCAACGACGATCTGACAAGGCTTTCGGTCAGCATCAACCACATGCTGGACCGGCTCGAGACCTCCGTCGAGGGCCAGCGCCGACTGCTCGACGACGTCGGCCACGAGCTGCGCACCCCCCTCACCATCGTGCGCGGCCACTTGGAGCTGATGGACATCGACGATCCCTACGACATCCAAGAGACCCGCGAACTGGCACTGGACGAACTCGACCGGATGGGTGGCCTGGTGGGTGACCTCCTGACGCTGGCAAAGTCCCAGCAGAGCGATTTCGTGAAGCCGGAGTGGTTCTCGCTGGCCACGCTAACGGACCAGGTGCTCGAGCGTTCCCGCGGCCTGGGGGATCGCAGTTGGCGGCTGCGCAGCATCGAGTCCGCCGACGCCTGGCTCGATCCCGACCGGATCACGCAGGCCTGGCTGCAGTTGGTGGCCAACGCCGTCAAGTACTCCGAACCCGAATCCGCCATCACCCTGGCCTCCGAGCTGGTGCGCGGGGAGGTCCACCTCAGCGTCGAGGACCGCGGCATCGGGATCCACGAAGCCGATATCGAGAAGATCCGCACCCGCTTCGGCCGCGGTCGTGGGGTCTCGGAGAAGGCCGGCGCAGGTCTGGGCCTGTCCATTGTCGAAAGCATCGTCGAGGCGCACAAGGGACGCCTTAGCCGGAGCCGGAGCCGGAGCCGGAGCCCGAGCCTGCGCCCGAGCCCGAGCCCGAGCCGACACCGGCACCCTGGGTGCCCCCGGGTCGCAACAAGAAGAAGTAGCGACGCGCCTCAGGGCGCACCCCGCCCGTCCGTATCCCCACCCTCCGGCAGCCTGGTCGGGTGGGGGTGGATGAGTTGAGCAAATGAGATGGGTCAACGCCACGACACGCCGGTGTAACAGTGGGCGGATTCAATCGGTGGGTGCAACACCAACTAGTTTGGCCAGTTTCTCAGCAGGGGTCTCGTAATCCAAGCCCTTCCGGGGGCGGGTGTTGAGTTCGTACTCGGCCGCGGCGACTTCTGCGTCGGTGACACGGGTGAAGTCGGTGCCCTTGGGGAAGTACTGACGCTTGAGTCCGTTGCTGTTTTCGTTGGTGGGACGCTGCCACGGGGAGTGGGGATCACAGAAGTACACCTTGCAGGAGGTCTCGTCGGTGAATCGGTGATGGGCGGCCATCTCTACGCCCTGGTCCCAGGTCAACGAGCGCCACAGCGAAGCGGGTAACTCTCGGGCCATGATCGTGAGGATGTCGGTGACGGTGAAGGTGTCATGGACACAGACCCGCCGCATCATCGTGTACTTCGTGTGACGCTCATCGAGGGTGACCAGCGCGGAGCGTAGATCCGACCCGATGATCAGGTCACCTTCCCAGTGGCCTGGCACCCGCTTGTCGTCAGCCTCCTCGGGACGTTTCGCCAGGACCGCGTCCTCCCCGATCCAGCCCCGGGGTTTAGCAGGCAGCTTCGATCTCGGTCGACGTTTGCTGCGGCCCTGACGTAACGCCTTGTCAACCGTCAATTCGTGACGCAGTGACCCGGCGGTCTGGATGTAGAGCGCCTGGTAGATCGTCTCGTGACTCACCCACATGTCCTCCCGGTCAGGGAATTCGAGTTTCAACCGGCCCGAGATCTGCTCGGGAGAAATCACGCCGCTTCAACCGCTCGACCACCTCAGCACGCACCGCGCTACCAGGGGCCAGTTTCCCAGGCTTCGGCCGTTTCCGGGCCTGGTCGGCACGTGTCTGCGCGGGACGCCACCGGTACTTACCCTCAACGGATCCGCGTTGACGCTCCCGCCACACCGTCGAACGGGCCACCCCCAACTCGGCAGCGATCCACGTGTCACCACGTCCCTCGCTCAGCCGGATCGCGATCACCATCCGACCCGCCTGAGTCAGCCTGCCATTGCAATCGACCCAGTCCCCCTCGGGCACCCGACGCGGCTCCCGCGCCGCCCGCGGCCGCAGCTCGGGCACACCCCCGAGCCGCCCATGCTGCAACTTCACACCCTCGAGTTTGGCCCACCTCCACACCATCCCAGGCGAGATACCCAACCCCCGTGCGACTTCTCGCGCACTGAGCCCCTCAGCCAACCCGGCAAGGGCAACCCCACGCTTCTCCGCGACCGACACAACACATCCCCTTCAGCTCTGTTGCACTCACCCCCTGAACTCGCGGCGTGTCGCGGCCATGACCCCATCCAATTGCTCACGGGGGCCCCAAGCTCAGGCGGAGTCCGCGCCGAGGTTCCGCGAGGGGGTGTGCCGGGCACATCGGTCTTGGCACTCGGCTTGATTGAGTGCTAAAGCCGCGATAGTTTGGGGACTGGCACTCGACACCCTCGGGTGCTAACTGCCTAGGCGGCACCGCGACGACGCCCGGGTCCAACAGAAGAAGACATCTCAGCCGGTTTCGGCCGGAAGACACAAAGGAAGGTGTTTGACGTGGCAACCACGATCAAGCCTCTCGAGGACCGCATTCTGATCCAGCCCCTCGAGGCCACCCAGCAGACCCAGTCGGGCCTCTTCATCCCCGACACCGCCAAGGAAAAGCCCCAGGAGGGCAAGGTCATCGCCACCGGCCCCGGCCGCATCGACGACAAGGGCAACCGCATCCCCCTCGATGTCGCTGAGGGCGACGTCGTCATCTTCTCGAAGTACGGCGGCACCGAGGTCAAGTACGACGGCAACGAATACCTCCTGCTCAACGCGCGGGACATCCTCGCCGTCGTCTCCAAGTAAGGGCTGATTTCACCCATGGCAAAGATTCTCGCTTTCAACGAGGAAGCCCGCCGCGCTCTCGAGCGCGGTGTTGACGCACTCGCCGACACCGTCAAGGTGACGCTCGGCCCCAAGGGCCGCTACGTCGTCCTCGACCAGAAGTGGGGCGCCCCGACCATCACCAACGACGGCGTCACCGTCGCCAAGGAGGTCGAGCTCGACGATCCTTACGAGGATCTCGGCGCCCAGCTGGCCAAGGAGGTCGCCACCAAGACCAACGACGTCGCAGGTGACGGCACCACCACCGCCACCGTGCTCGCCCAGGCCATGGTCCACGCCGGCCTGCGCGCCGTGACCGCCGGCATCAACCCGGTCGGCCTCAAGCGCGGCATCGACAAGGCCGTTGAGGCCGTCGTCGAGCGCCTGCGTGAGAACGCCCGCGTGGTCGACACCACCGCCGACATGGCGTCGGTCGCCACCATCTCCTCGCGTGACGAGCAGATCGGCGAGCTCATCGCCGAGGCGTTCGACAAGGTCGGCAAGGACGGCGTCATCACCGTCGACGAGTCGCAGACCTTCGGCACCGAGCTGGAGTTCACCGAGGGCATGCAGTTCGACAAGGGCTACCTGTCGCCGTACATGGTCACTGACACGGACCGCATGGAAGCCGTGCTGGATGATCCGTACATCCTGATCAACAGCGGCAAGATCTCGTCGATGAACGAGCTGCTCCCGCTGCTGGAGAAGGTCATCGCCGCCAAGGGCACGCTGTTCATCGTGGCTGAGGACGTCGACGGCGAAGCGCTCTCGACCCTCGTGGTCAACAAGATCCGCGGCACCTTCACCTCCGTGGCCGTCAAGGCCCCGGCCTTCGGTGACCGCCGCAAGGCCATGCTCGAAGACATCGCCATCCTCACCGGTGGCCAGGTCGTCGCGCCCGAGGTCGGCCTCAAGCTCGACCAGGTTGGCCTCGAGGTGCTCGGCCGCGCCCGCCGCATCGTCGTCACCAAGGACGCCACCACCATCGTCGATGGCGCTGGCGAATCCTCCGAGGTCGACGGCCGCGTGGCCCAGCTGC